>JAUWNI010000050.1 GCA_030612705.1 Phycisphaerae bacterium
GCCGCGGGGAGTAGAATTTACTCTTCCCGAAGGACCGGGCGGACTGAAGTCCGCGGCTCTTCGAGTATTGTTACTCTCTTCGCGTATTGTTGCCCTCTTCAACTATTATCACGGCCTCGAAAGAAACACTACCCATCAAATCAACCTAGACAAGGCACTAGTGCTCTGCGGTGAGTTGTCTGGGCCATGACAGGCTTGGAATGAGGTCGGCGACTCCAATCAGCGCGCGTATTCCACGGCGCGAACCTCGCGCAGGACGGTCACTTTGATCTCGCCGGGATAGGTGACCGTTTCCTCGATCTGCTTGGCGATGTCGCGGGCCAGCTTGAGCGCGGAACGATCTTCCACCTGGTTGGCGTCGACAATCACGCGGACCTCGCGACCGGCCTCGACGGCGTACGCCTGGGCAACACCGTCGTACGAGGTTGCGATCCCCTCCAGGTCTTCCAGCCGCTTGATGTAGCGTTCGAGTGACTCGCGTCGCACGCCGGGACGCGAGGCGCTGATCGCGTCCGCAGCCGTCACCAGCGGCGTGTAGGGATGGGTGGCGGCGATGTCGCCGTGATGGCCGGCGATGGCGTTGATTACCGCGGGCGGCTCGCCGAGACGTTTGCAGAACTCGCCTCCGATCTTGGTGTGGCTGCCCTCCGCTTCGTGGTCGAGCGCCTTGCCGATGTCGTGCAGTAGGCCGCAACGGCGGGCGAGGGCCCCGTCCAGGCGAAGCTCGTCGGCCATCACGCTGCTGAGGTACGCTACCTCGATCGAGTGCCGCAGTACGTTTTGCCCGTAGCTGGTGCGGTAGTGCAGTCGGCCCAGCATATGGATGATCTTCTTGTGCAGGCCGTTGACGTTGGCTTCGAGCGCCGCCTGCTTGCCGACCTCGACCAGCTTTTCCTCGATCTCGGTAGCGGTGTCCTTGACAATCTCCTCGATGCGGGTTGGGTGAATACGCCCGTCCTTGATCAGCCGTTCGAGCGAGAGGCGGGCAATCTCCTTGCGGACCGGGTCGAAGCAGGAAATGCTGACCACGCCCGGCGTGTCGTCCACAATCACGGTGACGCCGGTGGTTTTCTCGAACGCGCGAATGTTGCGGCCCTCGCGGCCGATGACGCGGCCCTTCATGTCATCGGAAGCCACGTCGACGGTCGCGATGGTGGTTTCGCAGGTATGTTCGGAGGCGTAACGCTGGATGGCCTCAATCGTGATTTGGCGAGCCTTTTCGCGCGCGTTCTCCTGGGCGGTCGTGAGAATGCGTTCGACGAGCTGCCCCGCCTCGCGCTCGACCTCCTGCTCGATACGCTTGAGGCAGAGTGCCTTGGCCTCATCAGGCGTGAGCTTGGAGACCCGCAGGAGTTCGTTGCGTTGTTTGGTGAGGAGCTCATCGAGCTTGGTCTGTTTAGCCGTGACCTGCTGCGTGGCGGCGGCGAGTTGCTGCTCGCCTTCCTCGATCTTCCGTTCCTTGGTGCTAAGTACGTCGAGCTTCTTGTCAAGCACGTCTTCGCGCTTGGTCAGTCGGCGTTCGGTGGACTTCAGCTCGTTGCGGGTATCGGCCGTCTCCCGTTCGAAACGGTCCATCATTTCGAGGAGCTTCTTCTGGGCGTCGACCTCGGCCTTGCTGAGCAGCTCGTCACGCTGCCGCCTGGCCCGGTCTAGCTCGCGTTCAGCTTCCGCCTGCTGGGCGGCTTGTTGGGAACGCAGCCGCATCTGCAAGAGGAACCAAGCGGCGGCGATGCCGACGGCGGCGGCCACCACGAGACCAAGCACAGAAGCAGCCCAGCTCTGCTCGCCGGCGGCGAGCATGAGTGACGCATAATTAAGCATCTTTTTATCCGGTTCATGCGGTTGTCTGGGTGTAAAGGCTGACACCTGTCAGCGCACTGACCGGGCGAAATGGCGTGAATCTATGCGTGACAACCCGTCTTGCGGATTGCTGAAAAGCCGACCAATTTACGTTTCGCCTGACGGACGGCGAAGCGGCTAAACTCGAACACCTGTGAGCTCGCGAGCGCCTCGGACCATATAAAATTTGGTTTATTTATGTATAATTTTGCGGTCCGAACACTACGACCCCGACTAATCCATCCTTGTTATCTAACTCCGTGCGAACCGCCGTGCGGTTCGACATCAAACCCTTCGCCGTTCTGTGGACCGGTTACACGAATGGTCGGCTATGCGCACCTCAACCATTGGCCCAGCAACAATGTACATTCACTATCGACATTATAGGGCCAACGTCGGGAGGACGCCAGCAAGAAAATGAGGGAAAGGAGTCAGGGGCGCATGACAATTTTGGCGGACGCTGTGTAAGCCGGGAAACGTAGCGTCCGGACGCCACGGTCCGTGGGTGCTTGCCGGGTTTTGCGGCAGACTGCTATGGCTCGGGCGACTCGGGGGCTGGTTCGGGTTGCGGCTCCTGCTCGCTGCCCATGATCGGCTTGAGCGAGGTAATGTAGTCCGGTCGGGGCTGGACCAGTAGCTCGACCTCGGTGATCCCGGGCACCTTGGCAACCTCGTCGTGCAGAAGCTGTAAATCAATTCCCGCGGGCACAAGCCCATAGACCATCACGTTTCCCTCATCGTAGTAGGCGTGGAGAAAACGCGTGGCATCGAGGCCGAACTTGGTCTTCAGGCGCATATCCACCAACCCGGCGACACCCTTGTCGCGAACGGCGTCGCCCACGTCGATCGCGGCCTGTTTGGCCTTGTCGGATCGGCTGACATCCGCGGAGTTGGCAGTATAAAAGTAGACGAACAAACCGGCCAGAGCGAGCGTGGCAACGGCGATACCCGACTTGATCATGGCTATACTCCTTACATAAGCCACCGGCGACCGCGGCGACCCGTCTGAGGCCGTCCGGCACCGCCGACGGGTACGAGCGGGTACGATAACTATTCTACCTCGGATCCGTTCTGAGGAGGGATTCGGTCGAGCCGGAGAAATATTTTTTGGCAGCGGATGACGCTGCTGGTAGTTATTGTTCAAGAATGAGCTTGAGGTCGAGATTGACCGAAGGATATGATGGATAGTGAGATTACGTCGGTAAGCAGCTTGAGTCGTCGATGGTGGATACGTGCGGCTCGGCCGCTGGAGGTCCGATTAATGATGCGATTGATTTTGCTGGGTGTGGCTGTTCCGCTGGTGTTACTGGTTTCGGGCGGGTGTCTGACTGAACCGCCCGTGGAAACGCCCGATCCGGAAAAGATGACCCCGCGGGTCGCGGCTCCGGCAACGGCCAAGAACGGGGAGACCGTCAATCTGACGGCGACACTGGCGGACGACGTCGCCCCGGACAGCGTCACGTATCGCTGGTTCCAGACCTACGGCCGGTCGGTGGAAATCCTGAATGCCGACACGGCCGACGCAAGCTTTGTGGCGCCCTCGCTGCCGGCGGAACAGACCCTGCGATTTCGGGTGGACGTGACGGCTTCGGACGGGTCGATCTACAGCGACACAGCGGCCGTGACGGTGGCGTTTGATCCGAGCCACGGGCTCGATAAATCCGTCGAGGAGGATGAGTCCGGTGATGACGATCCGCACCCCCGGGTACGGCTGGTAACGAGCATGGGGACCATCACGGTCGAGTTGGATCGGGAGAACGCACCGCTGAGCGTGAATAACTTCCTACGGTACGCGGACGACGGTTTTTACGACGACACTATCTTCCACCGCGTGATACCGGACTTCGTGATACAGGGCGGCGGCTACGATTCGAACCTGGAACAGAAAGACACGCGCCCGCCGATCAAAAACGAGGCCGACAACGGCTTGAAAAACGATCGCGGGACGATCGCGATGGCACGGACCAACGTGTACGACTCGGCGACGTCGCAGTTTTACATCAACATGGTCGACAACGACAGCCTGAACTACACCACGTCCGGCACGGGCTACACGGTCTTCGGGCGGGTGGTCAACGGGCTGGACGTTGTGGACGAGATCGCCGAAGTGGAAACCGAAGCGCGAAGCGGAATGTCGGACGTCCCCGTGGACGACGTTATCCTGCGGCGTGTCGAACGTGTCTCAAGCGGTAACGACAACGACAACGACAACGACGGAGGCGCCATCTCGGATAGAAGCTAATACTTCTAGTTGCTCGGTCAGCCATCGATTGATGGGCTGGTGTGCCACTGCTCTTGAGCAGTGCTAAGCATCGCTGGAAGCACGGACAAGCAGACTGCCGCTTGTCCGTGGCACCCGGCGCGGATGGTCCACACAGCAGAGCCGGCGTGTCCTCACGCCGGTTTCCGGGCCGAGGACGGCCCGGCTCTGTTGGATGATCGCGCACGGTCATATAGATACGCGACCAATCAATCGTACCGTAGCCAGCGGATCAGCTCTTTTATTGACGGGGGTTTGCCGTACATCAGCACGCCGACACGGAAGATCTTGCCGGCCATCCAGATCGTGAACAACACCGACAGCCACAGGAGCACCAGCGTGGCGATCACTTCGATAATGGGGATTTCCGGATCGGCGCAGACGCGCAGGATCATGACGAAGGGCGTGATCGGCGGGATGTAGCTGAGCACGATACTGAGCATCGACGAGGGGTTCAGCATGATCAGCCACCAGAGCATCATCGGAACGATCGTCAGGATCGTCAGCGGGGCCGCCATGCTCTGGGCCTCCTTGACCGTGTTGCAGGCGGCGCCGACGGCGGCGAGAAAAGCTGAAATCAACAGAAACCCGGGGATGAAATAGAGCACGACGTAGGTCAGGTGATAGGGTGTGACCAGGTACCCCATGCCGCGCGCGTGGGCGCCTCCGTAGCCGACAATGCCCCAGATTGACATCAGCACCACGCCGACACAAACCATCCCGAGGATTTTCCCGGCCATCAGTTGGATGGGGCTGACCGCCGAGAGCAGCACCTCGACCACGCGCGAGTTTTTTTCCTCGATCACACTGGTGAGCAAACCCTGGCTGATCGTCATCGTGCCCATGAAGAGCAGAAACATAAACGCGAACGGCGTCATGAAACGGATCATCTCGTCGCCGGTGGTTTCCTGACCCGTTTTGACATCGACGTTGCGGAAGCCGACGGGCTCCTGCAATTTACGAACGCGCGCGAGATCGATCGGCGGATCGGCCTGCTTGAAACGAACCTCGACGATCGCCCGGTTCAGCATGTAACGCAGGCGCTCGGCGACCTCCGGATTGCCGTCCTTGCGGCCGAACTCACATTGTACCGCGCCGGCGATTGGGCCGGCCGAGGCGGTGGAAGGCATTGATGCCGGAGGCGCTTCGCCGGACTCCTCACGGGCGGTGGCCTCGGGTGGAATGACCAAGTAGGCGTAGATCTCGCCGCCGGCCGCACGCTCGCGCAGGGTTTCGATGTTGGCGTCCTCGCCGGTGACGCGTTGCACCGCGAGCTTGCGCTGCGGATGTCGCGCATTGCTCTCCTCGACGAACCGCTGCAAGACGTCGAAGACCACGTCGGTCCGGTCGACGACGGCGAGGTGTTTAGTCGGCACCGCCTCTTTTTCCGCCAACCTGGCGATGCCCTGACTCCCGAAGATCAACCCGAGCATCAGCAGCGGCAGGATGACCGACGTGAGAAAAAACGTCTTGGTCTTGACGGTCTCGATGAACTCGCGGACGCCAACGGTGACGATTTTACCCATTATTTCAACCCTCCCGGCACGGACGGCTTGTCTGAAAAGTCCGGCGTTTCGTCGTCGTCGCCGACCAGCTTGATGAATATCTCGTGCAGGTCGAGCCGTTCGATTTCAAAACGCGACAGCCGGGCAATGTCGAGCGCGCGGCGAAGGATAACGTCCGGGTCGGTCTCGGCGGAGATTTCGAGACGGGCGTGGCCGGTGGTGAACTCTGAATCGAGCACGCCCCCGGAACCCGCCAGCGAGGCAAAATCACCCTCGCCCTCCAATTGCAGGATGCGGCTGGAGAAACGCGAGCGTATTTCCTCCATCGTGCCTTCGATCAGCTTGCGGCCGCGGTTGATCAGGACCAGGCGGTCGCACAGGCGTTGGGCCTGCTCCATCTGGTGCGTCGAAAAGATGACCGTGGTGCCCTGCCGCCTCAGATCGACGACGAGGTCCTTGAGCAAGTCCATGTTGATCGGGTCGAGTCCGGAGAAGGGCTCGTCGAGAATGACCAGCTCGGGTCGGTGCAGGATCGTGGCCACGAACTGGAGCTTCTGGCTCATGCCCTTGGAGAGGGCCTCGACGCGTTTGTAACGCCAATCCGACAGGCCGATGCTATCGAGACACTCTCCGATGCGGCGGCGCAGGTCGCGTCTGTGAAGGCCCTTGAGTTTGCCAAAGTAGCGCAGCGTCTGGTCGATGGTCATCTTGCGATAAAGGCCGCGTTCTTCGGGCAAATAGCCGATGCGGTCCTTGACGTCGATGGCGCGGGGATGGCCGAGCACGCTGATCCGGCCCGAGTCGGGATAGAGGATGCTCATTATCATGCGGATCGTGGTGGTCTTGCCGGCCCCGTTCGGCCCAAGGAAACCCACGATCTGCCCGATCTCGACGTCGAGGCTGAAGCGATCCACGGCGGTGAACTCGCCGTAGCGTTTAACGATCTCGGAAAGCTGAACTGCATGTGTCACAAATACGCACCTCGCCGCGCGGTCTCGCCATTGAAGTGTCCACTAATACCGGCTTTGGCGACGATTGGGAATTGCAAGAATAAAGAGAATTTGGAATCGACCGGTACGGAGCCCGGCCGTTACTAACGGGAGCGGAAATGGTTGAACGTCATGCTGAGCGAAGCGAAGCATCTTGCCGCGTTCTCAAGCAGATTCCTCGCGGAGCCCGTCCTAAGCGGAGTCGAAGGGCTCGGAATGACAACGTTCAACATTTTCCGCTCGGAGTAATAAATCCTCAGGTTTCTGATTCACGTCTTTGACAACATCATGTTCCCTTTCCTAGCGAATGTCCCTCTTCTTGACGCTGGTAGGGCCGAACGCTACGGTACGCTCCGGGTTTTAGCGACTGAGAAGGTTTGTGGAGATCAAAGCGTGGCGTACGATTGTATTGTATGCGTCAAGCAGGTGCCCGACACCGCGCACGTGACGGCCGAGGCGATGACCCCCGAGGGAACCGTCAACCGGGCGGCCCTGCCGGCAATCTTCAACCCCGAAGATCTGCACGCGCTTGAAGTCGCGCTGTCGGTACGTGACGAATACGGCGGCAGCGTAACGGTCATTAGCATGGGACCGCCGAAGGCGGCGGACGTGCTGCGCGAGGCGCTTTATCGCGGGGCGGATCGCGCGGTTTTGCTGACGGATCGGCGGGCGGCCGCCAGCGACACACTCGCCACCAGCTACATCATCAGCCGGGCGATTCGCACACTGGGGAAATACGACCTGGTTTTCTGCGGCCGACAGGCGATTGACGGCGATACCGCTCAAGTCGGACCGCAAACCGCCGAGAAGCTCGGCATCCCGCAGGTAACTTATCTGGAACGAATCGAATCGGTCACGGACGGCGTCGCCCGAATGCGGCGGAACGTTGGCAACGGCTGGGAAGTCGTCGAAGTAAAAATGCCCGTGCTCGTGACGGTGCTCGACACGGCGAACGAACCGCGTCCGCCCGCGGCCAAGCGAAGCACGAAATACAAGCGGTCCCGCACGCGGCTCGAACTGGGAGCGGAAGTCAAGGCCGAGATGCCCGATGTGAGTAAGGAAAAAGCCGAGGTCGAGATCGAGCGGCGGGCCGAGACGCTGCGTTCGCGCGGCCTGATGATCGACACGTGGAATCTCGACGACATCGACGCCGACTTGTCGTGGTGCGGGCTGAACGGCTCGCCGACGAAGGTACATCGGATTCAGGCAATCGTGCTGACGAAGGAGGGGTACACGGAAATCCCGCCGACCGAAGAGGGCATTCGTCGACTGGTTCACGAACTCATTGTTGACCACACACTCGGATAGCGTTGCGGAGTGCTTGATGATCGACGTCAATCGAAAAGGCGAGGTCTGGGTTTTCGCCGAGCAGGAAGACGGCAAGCTCAGCGACATCGCGCTGGAATTATGCGGCAAGGCGCGTGAGCTGGCCGACCACGTCGGCGTAAAGATGGCCGCCGTATTGCCGGGCACCAGCGTGCGCGGGCTGACCGATGAGCTGATCGCGCACGGGGCCGACAAGGTCTACGTCGTCGAAGACCGGCGGTTGGAACACTACCAGACCCAGCCGTACGCCCGCGTGATTTGCAGCCTGGTCGAGAAGCACAAGCCGCAGATTGTGGTTTACGGGGCGTCGGCAATCGGGCGTGACCTGGCGCCGCGGGTGGCGTCGGCACTAAGGGCGGGACTGACGGCGGACTGTACCGACCTCGACATCGCGGACGTGAGGGACGCGGCGTCCGGTGTGACGCACAAAAACCTGCTGCTCCAGATTCGACCGGCGTTCGGCGGCAACATCATCGCCACGATTGTCAACCCGCAGCGCTGGCCGCAAATGGCCACGGTGCGCGAGGGCGTGATGGCAATGCCCGAACCCGATCCGAAGCGCGGCGGCGAGGTGGTTGAGGAAGAAGTCGAGTTTCAGGAGTTGGACTTCGCGGTCAAGCTGATCGAGCGCCACCGCGAGCCCCACACGGTCAACCTCAAGGGTGCCCGGACGATCGCGGCCGGCGGCGGGGGCGTCGGCAGCAAGGAAGGCTTCCGCGTCATCCACGAACTCGCCGCGGCAATGGGCGGCGCCGTCGGCGCATCGCGGGCCGCGGTGGACAGCGGGTACGTCAACAAGGCCCACCAGGTCGGCCAAACCGGCACGACCGTGCGCCCGGCCTTGTATATCGCCGCCGGGATCAGTGGTACCGTGCAACACCGGGCGGGCATGGAAGAGTCAGCCAAGATCGTCGCGATCAACGACGACCCGGAGGCGCCGATTCTCTCGGTCGCGCATTACGGCATTGTGGGCGACCTGAACCAGATCATTCCGATGATGATCAGGGCGATTAAGGAACGGCCGAAGGAATAGCCGGCAAGGGTAGCGGCCGACCCATTGCGCGGGAGTCGAACGAGATGGTCCTGAGCATCTGGCAGCAACGTCGCTGGATCGAAGTCGAAGCCGAGCTGGTCCGCATCGTCGACGGACTGGCCTCATATGGCACCGAGCGCGTGGTGCTCTATGGCTCCTATGCGCGCGGGGATTTCCACGCCGACAGCGACGTGGACCTGTTCATCGTCAAGGAGACCGATGAACGCTTTATCGACCGAATCGCGTCCGTTCTTGCCGTCACCGGTGCAAAGATCCCGGTCGAGCCCGTCGTGTACACAAGCGCCGAACTCGAACAAATGCGGGCTCGCCGGAGCGGACTGTTGGCCGAAGTGGAGCGCGACGGCAAGGTGCTTTATGAGCGCTGAGCCTGACGCCAACCTGCGGGAAGCGCAGCGCTGGCTGGAACAGGCCGCGGAGCATTTCGCCGCGGCCCAGTGGGCTGCGCGGGGCAAGCATTGGCCCAGCGCGTGTTTTCAGTTTCAGCAGGCGGCCGAATTAGCCCTGAAAGCACTGCTCCTTCGCCAAGGCGAGCGAGTCCGAGTGCACGGCTTGCTGCACTTGCTCGAGCTTCTGCGGCCTTACTACCCGGAGGTCAGCCGTCTGGACCAAGCCGCTCGGAACCTGGACCGCTTCTATATCCCGACCCGTTACCCCGACGCACTCCCCACGGGGACGTCGGCTGACTACTTCAGAGAGCAGGACTCCGTCGAAGCGCAGACCGCCGGCGGCGAAGTGCTCTCGTTTGCGCGCCAGCAACTGCTGCATCCGTGAGGACGACCGTGCCGAACTTCTTTACCGATAACGACGACATTCAGTTCCTGTTCAACCACATCGATCTGGCCGAAATCGCGCGGATGCAGGAAGACGACTTTGCCGACGCCGCCAACGGCATCGACTACGCTCCTTCCGACGCGGCCGACGCGCTCGACAACTATCGCCGAATCCTCGACATTGTCGGCAACCTGGCGGGCAACACGATCGCACCGCGGGCCGAGCAGATCGACCGCGAAGGGCACCGGCTCAACGGTGACGGCACGGTCACGCTGCACCCACACGTGAAGGACAACCTGCTGCGGCTCGCTCAGGCCGACATGATGGGTTTCACGTTGCCGCGGAAGTACGGCGGGCTGAACTGCCCGAACCTGGTCTACTCGATGGCGAACGAGATTGTCAGCCGGGCCGACACCTCGCTGATGAACATCTTCGGCTTGCAGGGCATCGCCGAGACGATCAACGCGTTTGCGAGCAAGGAGATCAAGGACGAGTATCTGCCGCGGTTTGCCAGCGGCGAGTTTACCGGGGCGATGGTGCTAACCGAGCCCGACGCCGGCAGCGATCTGCAAGCCGTGCGGCTGCGGGCCTTTCAGGACGGCGACGGCAACTGGCGGCTGCGCGGGGTGAAGCGGTTCATCACGAATGGGTGCGGCGAAATCCTGCTGACGCTGGCCCGCAGCGAGCCCGAAAGCAGCGACGGCCGGGGACTGAGCCTGTTTTTGTCGGAACGGAACGAGCGTATCAAGGTGCGGCATCTGGAGGACAAGCTGGGCATCCACGGCTCGCCGACCTGTGAGCTGGTGTATGACGACGCGCCGGCCAAGCTGATCGGCGAACGTCAACGCGGGCTGATCACGTACGTGATGGCACTGATGAACGGAGCCCGCGTCGGCATTGCCTCCCAGTCACTCGGAGTCGCGGAGGCCGCGTATCGGCTGGCGCGTAATTACGCCCATTCGCGCAAGCAGTTCGGCGGGCCGATCGAGCGGCTGCCGGCGGTCGCGGAGATGCTGACCGACATGAAGATAGCGATCGAGGCGGCCCGAGCGCTGACCTACGAAACCTGCCGCGTCTGCGATATCGAGAACAACAACCTACGCGTGCTCGAATCCGACAGGATCACCGACAAGGTCGAACTCAAGCAGCGCAAAAACCTCGCCCGCTCGGTCAAACGTGCCAACGGCATGCTCACGCCGATGTGCAAGTACTACGCGTCGGAGATGTGTGTCTACGTGGCTGACACCGCGCTGCAAGTGCTCGGCGGGTCGGGCTACATGCGCGACTACCCCGCCGAGCGGTACCTGCGCGACGCCCGGATCACAACGATCTACGAAGGGACGAGCCAGTTGCAGATCGTCGCGGCGGTGCGCGGGGTGTGCAGCGGGACGTTCGAGAAGTGGATAGCCGAGAAGGAAGAGGTCAAGTACTCCAACGAGCGCGTCAGCGATCTGAAGCTCAAGCTGATGGACGCCAAAAACACGCTGCTCAAGACGGTCACGTATGTCAAGGAGCGCGGCAACGAGTATATGGACCTCTCGGGTCGGCGGCTGGTGGACTCGGCCGCCACGATTATCATCGGGCACCTGCTGCTCGGCCAGGCGGCGCAGATCGAGCGTAAGCGGCACGTAGCGCGGCGATTCATCGAACCCCGTCTCGCACAGTTGCGGGCGGACTGCGAGCTGGTCTGCTCGGGCGACACGTCGCCGCTCGACGACCTCGAGCTTTTAGCGGGCCCGGTTCCGAGCAACGATTAGAAATCCGCGCGAACATTGGAAGCTGAAAGCCGCCAAATGGGGCTGATAAGGCGCAAACCGCAAGTGCGTGTCCTTTGTGGGATGCAAACAGTGAGCAAGGAACGCTTGTCACGTTGCGGAAACGTGGTAAAAGTCTAGAATTCCGCATTCCGTCCCCGCATGCCGCTTGTGCGACATCGATGCGGCAAAGAGCAGGTTCCACGAATGATTAACGGGTTGCTGAGGTAGTATGGAAACGCGTCGTCTGTTTTTGGCCCTGGCGTTCGGGCTGGCGATCTTTTTGGTTTACCGGACCGTTTACGACCGGCTGGCCCCGCTCCCGGAGACGCCGACACAGCCCTCCTCCCCTACCGCCACGCAGCCAAGTGAGGCGGCCACCCCTCCTGCCGTGACGGCGGATGAACGTCCCATCGTGAGCAGTGCGCCGACAACGACGCAAGCCGGTCCTGTTGAGGATCTCGGCTTCACCGCCGCCGGGGAGATCGAACGGCTCGCGCTCGGCGGCGGAGTGGATGACATGCTGCGGGTCGAACTGACTTCACGCGGGGCGGCGGTCGACAGCATCCTGCTCGCCGAGCAGAAGAAGGGAAAATACGTTCACCGCCTGGACGAGGACACGAACGAGCCGTACGTACTGTTCAAACCGGTCGAGGACCCCGCGGGCGGACCCGCGCACACCTCTTACATCACTCGCCAAATCTGGCTCGGGCAGCGGGCGTTGCCGCTGGATAATCTGCCGTGGGATGTAGTGAAAAAAGACAGCCACACGGCCGTCTTCACGACTACGTTGCAAGGCCCCGGCGACGGCGACGAACGCCTGCGGATTACCAAGACGTACGCGCTCGAACCCGAAATCGCACAGATGCAACTGCGGCTGAAGCTCGACAACCTCAGCGATACACCGCTCGAAGTGAAGCTCGAACAGGACGGCCCAATCGGCGTGACCAAGGAAAACCGGCAATACGACATGCGAAAGCTGGTTCGAGCCCGCCGCGACGAGCAGCAGGTCGAGGTAAAGGCCTTTTCGCGCGGCGATCTGAAGAACGAGAAAAGGCTGGGGTCTTCGGAGGAACGTTTCCTCTGGACCGCCTTGTCGAACAAGTATTTCGGCGTGTTCACGCGTCCGCTGCCGCGGGAGGGGGCAAGCGTCGATTACATCCAGCACGTCGTCGGGACCGTGGTGCTCGCGGATCCGGGGGACAAGGATCCGGGGGATTATCTGACTCGGATGTTCACGATGCCGGTGGAAGTCGCGCCGGGCGAATCGGTGGAGTACGCCTTCGAGATTTACGCCGGCACAAAGAACGAAAACGATCTGGAAAAAGCAAACCCCGCCTACGCCGACCGCACTCAGATCGGTTACGTCACCGCCCGCGACGCCGACCAGCGCTGCTGCTGCACGTTTCCGTTTTTAACCAGCTTCATGACCGGGCTGTTGGAAGCGATCCAGACGATTGTGCGGAACTACGGCGTGGCGATCATCGTGCTGGTGGTGATCATTCGCGCCCTGATGCATCCGCTGACGGTCTTCCAGCAGAAGTCGATGTACCGCATGCAGGAGGCCCAGGCTCGCCTCAAACCGAAGCTCGACGCGATCAAGGAGCGCTACCCCAACGACAAGGTCAAAGTAAACCAGGAAACCATGAAGCTCTATGGCGAGGAGGGCGTCAACCCGATGGCCGGGATGATCGGCATGCTCCCGATGCTGATCCAGATGCCGATCCTGATCGCGCTGTGGACCGCGCTGAATACAGACGTACACCTCCGCCACGCCGGCTTCGACCCCTGGTGGATCACCGACCTGTCCGCCCCGGATGCGCTCATCGAGTTTGCGAAGCCGATCACGATCCCGATCCTGGGCTGGCTCCCGTTCATCGGACGCATGTTCCAGGACGTACCCGCGATCAACCTCCTGCCGATTCTGATGGGCGTGAGCATGTGGCTCCAGCAGAAATACATGCCCAAGCCGGGAATGGAAGCCAAGAAGGAAGCGGCCAAAAAGGCGGCGGCGGAGAAGAAGCCGCACCAAAAATCATCGGGCATGTCGCCGGAGGACCAAGCCCGGCAGCAGATGATGATGATGTACATGATGAGCGTCATCTTTCCGCTGATGTTCTACTACATGCCGTCGGGCTTGAACTTGTATTGGCTGTCGACGAACGTCTTCGGGATCGCCGAGTCGCTGCGAATCCGCAAGCAGATCAAGCTGGACAAGGAGCGGCGTGAGCTACAAGGCCCGCAGCCGCCGAAGAACAAGAAGGCCGGCCCGATCAGCCGGCTGTTCAAACGCCTGGCCGCGCAGGCCGAGAATTTGCAGAAGAAGGCCGACGTGCTGGCTCAGGAAGAAAAGAGGAAACGGGAAAATATAAAACGCGATCCGGGCAAGCCCTAATGAGTGCTCTCGATTCGGAACCGCCCGCCCCGGACGAATTGCGCGAACTAGCCGAATCGGCAGCCCGCGTCGGCGGACAACTTGCGCGGGATGCCTTCGGCCAGCGCCAGAAAGTCACGCTCAAGGACGACCACAGCGAAGTCACCGAGGTCGACGTCGCCGTCGAACGAGCGATAGTCGCACACATCAGCGCAACACGTCCGAACGACACGTTCATAGGCGAAGAAACCACCGCCACAAACCCAATCAATCGTCAATCGTCAATCGTCAATCTCCAATCGATTTGCTGGGTCATCGATCCAATCGACGGGACGCGGAATTACATTCGCAACATGCCGCTGTTCACCTGCTCAATAGCGGCGATGCGAAACGGAGAGCCGGTGGCGGGCGCGATTTACGACCCAATTCAGGACGTGATGTACTCGGCTGCCAGGGGCCGCGGAACACTCGTCAACGGGCGGCGAATCTCGCTGGAGAAACAGAGCGCCGAACGCGCTCCCGAGCCGGGGGACAAACTCTTCGTCGGAATCCCCAGCGCTCGACGCCAAGCTACCCGACACCTCGTTCTACACGCCATCGAATGCCATATCGTACGCAACTTCGGCTCGGTCGCGCTGCACCTGGCACTGACCGCGCTCGGCTATCTGGATGTGGCGGTAGTGGGCAACGCGAAGCTATGGGACATCGCCGCCGGATGCCTGCTGGTCAACGAGGCGGGCGGCGTGGTAACGTCGCCGAGCGGCGAACCGATCTTTCCGCTGAACGTATCGCGTTACGCGAGCGAGGAGATACCGATGTTGGCGGGCAACCCGGAAGCACACGCCCGGCTGTTGCGGGAAGCGACAGAGCACTAGCCTTGGCGATGGAGATCCTGTTACAGTCTCGTGCGGACATCCGAACAATGCGGAGGCTCATGATGAACAGCTTTCTAAGGTACGCCAAACCATTTCTTGTCACAGTAATTCTGGCGTGTATCGCGACGCCGACCCTGGCGGCGCCGGGCGACGTCAAGGTCTCGTTCGACGCACCGTGCAAATACCCCGCCGGCCTCGCGACCGACGGCACGCACCTCTTCGTCCTCGACTGGCGCCAGGCGAAAATCCACCAGATCGCCGCGGCCGACGGCAAGCTCCAACAAACCTGGGACGCCCCGACGCTGAAGCCCCACGGGTTGACCTACGGCAACGGAAAGCTTTACGTCTCGGACGATCATAGCGGACACGTTTACGCCCTGAACCTGAAAACCGGTGTCGTGGAGAAGTCGTTCGAGGCACCGGACGCCCGCGCGACCGGCCTGGCCCACGCCGACGGCGTCCTGTTCCTTCTGGAAAGAAAATCCCGGCAGATCTACAAGGTCCTGCCCTCGGACGGCACCATCCTGGCATACTTCCCCGTCCCGCACGGCTCCTGCACCTGTCTGGCCTATGACGGCAAGTACCTCTGGGCATCCAACCGCGCCAAAGACGAACTCTACATGGTCGATCCCGACACCGGCATCGTGCTGGGAATCCTCGACGCGCCAGGGCCCTACCCCGCGGGATTGACGTGGCTCAACGGCTCTCTCTGGAACGTCGATTTCCAAACCCGCAAAATCTACCAACTCACCGTCAACGACGAGCAGAAGTACCGCCTGACCGACACCCGCGAGGCCCGCGTCGAATACCTCTGGGCGCTCTACAACTACGGACCCGGGCAGGTCCGCGACCTGACCGTCAACCTCGCGATTCCCGAGTCCCTTCCAAACCAGGAGCTCCTTTCCAAAATCGAGTTCTCAACGTCGCCCACGAAGACCGCCGCGGACAAATGGGGCCAGCCCTGCGCTGTCTTCAACGTCGGCACGGTCTCCGCCGGCAGCCGACAACTGCTCAGTTATAGCGTCAACGCCAAGGTCTCCGCGATCCGTTACCTGATCGACCCGCGCCAGACCGGCACGCTCGACGACATCCCGCAAGAAATTCGCGAGGCCTACACAGTCGACGGCTCGCGCTACCGCATCAACACCCCCTACATTCGAGAAACCGCCGAAAGAATCGTCGGCGATGAGAAAAACACCTACTGGATCGCCCGCAAGATATTCAACTACCTGATCGAGCACGTGGACTACGAGATGGTCGGCGGGTGGGACGTGCCGGAGGTAATTCTGAAACGCGGCACGGGCTCGTGCTCGGAGTACACCTTCGCGTATATCGCCCTATGTCGGGCCGCCGGTTTACCCGCTCGCTATCAGGGCAGCATCGTCGTCCGCGGCGACGACGCCAGCATCGACGAGGCTTTCCACCGCTGGGCCCAAGTCTACCTGCCGAACTACGGCTGGATCCCCGTGGACGCCAGCCGGGGAGATGCCGGCTCTCCCGCCGACCAGGCCCACAGCTTCGGCGAACTGTCCAACCGCTTCCTGATTACCACGCACAGCGGCGGCGGCTCACGGTACATCGACTGGAGCTACAACTCCTTCGCCACCTACAATGCCACCGGCTACTGCAATGTGGAGGAAGAAAACTTCGGGTTCTGGGAGCCGTTGAAGGCGACAGGCCCGTCGGATCGATGACCCGATCGACATGATTACGGCTCAGCCGCCACTTGCGGTAGCTGCTTGCCGTCAGCAAGCCACAGAAACGCCAGAACCTGGCGTATCTTCGGGGGCAACATCAACGTGACGAGCAGCCGGGCGAACGGTCGGCCGAGGAGGATTCCGGTCAACCCACCCGCCAGGTGTGCCGCCGCCTGACCGACGATCTTCGTCGTGGCCCAGTCACACAGATGCGGGTTGTCGTAGTACCAGATGTACCAGACCAACAAACCCGTCGCGGCCGGCACCAGGATGGCGGGCACGAGGTACCCCCAACGCCGCCAATGGTGGAACACGACCACGGCCAGCAGCGTGAGCAGGAAACCCAGCGCAAACGAAATACCGTGCATGAGCGTCATGAACGCCTGGTAGTGTGGATAGCTCTCGCGAACCACTTGCCGCCATGTTGTGGTCGTACCCCCTTGCGTGATATTGATGCGCATGCCGGAGATCACGATCGGACCCAATCCGCTTTGGGTCTGTTGCGTGTCTGTACCGTCGGATTGCCACGCGGGAGGCGTCGAGATGGCCACCCGCTGATATCTCGTTAGCTTCTCCAGTGGAATAATAGTGAAGCCCACCTGGGCCGCGCCCAACCCGAAGACAACCGCCAGAACCGTGATGATCCAGGCAAACAGCGCCAGCGTCCCCAGCCGCTGGAGCCACACGCGCCCCGCGGTCACGCCGTCGCGGACGGGCTGAAAACGCCCACATTCCGGACAGCGGCACAAGAGCAACTGTGTTCGCGCGTCGCGCCGCACCGGTTGCGTCCGCAGGTTATACCCGCAACCGTCGCAGAAGCGGTCCGTCTCGACCAGGGCCACCGTCGGCTGACGGTCGAATTCGAGAACCGCGTCAAGCTCGGCTTCCGATCGATCCATAATTATTGATGCTCACTGATCGAACGACTTCCCGCGCGCAGACTGTCGCGGAACACATCCGTTGCGAACCACAGGTGTATTCGACAGAAGCATACGATTATTCCCGCGTTTCAGCGTACGGCGGTAATCAAAGCTTTCACGCGGGCCGGATCGACGGGGTTGGTTGCGACGCCGTCAACCTTGAGCGCGGTGCCGACGATCACGCCGTCGGCATATGCCAGTAAATCGCCGATGGTTTCCGCGTTGACGCCGCTGCCGATCAAGACAGGCGTCTCGCCGGCGACTTGCTTGACCCGCGCGATCTCCGTCTGATCCGTCTTCCGACCGGTACCTTCGCCCGAAACGACAACGGCGTCGGCACCGCCACGCTCGATCAGGTCGGCAACCTCCTGGCTGATCGGCCGCGGCGACCCGAGCGGCGCGGAGTGCTTGACGTTCACATCCGCCAGAATCCGCACGTCGCGCGCATCGAGCAACACCCGCTGTCGCAGCAGTTCGTGTGCGATTGCCTGAATGATGCCCTGATCCGTCACGCGCGCTCCGCAGAGCACGTTTACCCGAATGAACGCGGCCCCGACGGCATGGGCAACGGCCAGGGCACCGCAACCGTCGTTGCGCAGCACGTTGATGCCCAGCGGCACATCGAATCGTTGCCGAACCTCCCGCGCGATGCCGGTCATGTGCGCCACGACATAGGCCGGCACACGCTCCGGGTAAAACGGCGCATCGCCAAAGTTCTCCAGCAGCAGCCCGTCCACGCCGCCCTCGACCAGCGTGGCGGCGTCAGTGAGCACGCGCGACCGGATCGCCGACACGTCGCCGGCAAACCCCGGCGACCCCGGCAGCGACGGGAGGTGCAGCATCCCGATAATCGGCTTTGACACGCTCGCCCAAGCGGGTAGTAATGGTCTGGTCATAGTCGCTATTGTGACGCAAGCGGCATGGAGCGAAAAGGGTTCAGGGTTCAGTTGCCCAGTGTGGCACGGCCGCCTCGGCCGTGAGGACGCACAGTGACGTGGACCGTATGACCCGCAAAGACAACATTTAGGTGTCCAGCATGACGACGCGGATCAGCATCCGGACTTCCGGGCAAGGGTTGCACGAAATCACGCGCGAGGTACAGGCGGTTGTCCGGAAAGCCAACTGCCGCGCGGGGCTCTGCACGGTCATGATCACGCACACCTCGGCCAGTCTGCTGATCCAGGAAAACGCCGACCCGTCCGCCCGTCAGGACCTCGAGGCTTGGCTGAACCGGCTCGTGACCGAGAACGATTCGCTCTACACACACACGGCTGAGGGCTCCGATGACATGCCGTCACACATCAAGGCGGCCCTGACCGCGACCAGCCTATCGATCCCGATCATCGACGGCCGCCTCGGCCTCGGCACGTGGCAGGGAATCTACGTTTGGGAGCACCGTCGGCGCGGATCGACGCGTAGCTGCCTGGTGAGCGTATTAACGAGTTAGCAGTAACGCCTTCGGATGAGGCCGTACTCGGCCGGAAACTCAGCGACGACGACGGAACACGAGCAAACCAGCGACACCGAGCAGGCTCAGTGCGGCGGGCTCCGGAACCCAGGTCGCACGGAAGTCGTAGTCGATGTTGTACGTGCCGCCCAGCGGACCCCAGCCGCCCGTGAAATTGGCGCGCGCGCCTTCCCACGGCGGGACATCGGCGAAAGCGTACGTGAACAGCCTCGTCGCGTAGCCCTGGCCTCCGTCCTCCTGGGACGTATCCGGTGCAAACAGGTCAAACGGTTCGGTGCCGACCGGCTGGTCATAGTCCACCGGGGCGAGGAAAGTAAGGCTCCCGAAAGCGTCGGGACCCGGAACCGGCCAGCCGCTCCAGGTATAGTCGAGCTCAATCGCCGTCACGATGTAACCTGACGACGGCGCGTGGGCATTCTCGAGGAACACATCGACCAAGAGGCCCCCATCCGGCGCGCTTTCGTATGACCACTCGCCGCTGGTGGAGTACTCGGCGGTATCCCACCACTCCGGGTAATCGATCTGCGCCTGGACCGCGATGCACGTCCAGGCAACGGTGAGTGCCAAAACCATGCCAGCTTTCGCACACTTCATTAGACTACCTCCTCATGCTAAATCCCAGATTCCAGGAAATGAACCCGCAACAACACAAACTGCACGGTGTCACCAGTATACCGAAAAAATTCGCAGAGCAAGGCCAAAATCACTGCAAACAGCGACGGCGAGTATCGACACGCAACTGCCTGGTAAATGTGCTGGGGGAGTAGCCACCAGCTATCAGTGGGTCCGTGACACAATCTGTGGGACGCAGTCATGCCGTCCCGTAGGGACGAAGTGAGCGTAGCCCAGCACGTAGTGCTGGGACTCGTACGACGCCGAGAAAGCGAGTCCTGTAGGGACGACTGAAGCTTCAATCTTCCGTCCGGGACTCAATGGTGCTCTCAACGGCCTACCCCAGCACTTCGTGCTGGGCTACGCTCAGATGCCCCTCCGGGGCAGATTCGGCCAAAGCTCGGGCAAGAGACGCCCGCAGATTGTGTCACGGACCCGCTATCAGCCTTCAGCTGTCAGCTTTCAGCTTTTATGTGATTCTTTGCAGCAGGTTTTCGAAGTGTTCGTGCAGTACGACAATTAACACGCCGCCGACGGCCAGCAGGACCGCCGCCATCTTCCGCTTCGTGAAGCGCTCCTTCAAGATCACCGTCGCCAGGATGATCGCGAAGATCACGGTGGTCTGGTTGAGGATGGCGTTGATCGAGGCGTCGGCGTACTTGAAGCCCGCGATCCAGAACAGGTACGCGAGGTAGGTCCCGAGCACCGCCGCCGGCACCGCCGTCTTCCATGCCATAGATGGTCGAAACACCGACCAATGTGTCTTGCGTGCCGGTGAGAGCAGCGTAACGACGACCAAGGTCAGCGCTCCGGCCCCCAGGCGAACCGTCGCGGCCCAGATCAACGGAAACTCGTCCAGCACCGGCTTGGCCAGCACGATGCCCAGCGACAGCGACGCGGCGGCTAAAACTCCGACGATGATCCCGATCACCAGTCGGCCACGGGTCGTATTCGGCGGGGGCGTGTGTCCGGATGTGACCAGCACGCCCGCGACAATCAGCGCGGCCCCGACGAAGTGAATCGCGGTCAACTGCTCGGTCAGCATCAGCCAGGAAAATACGAACACAAACGGCGTGTAGAGAAGGTCCACGATAGAGAAGATGCCCACGCCGACAATGTTGAGGCTGTATAGAAAGAGTGTGTCCGCCAAGGCGATGCCGATCACGCCGCTGGCCGCCAGAATCCAGAAGGATCTCGCCGGCTGGGAGAACAGACATTCGAGGCTTTCGTCACCGAGCAACGGTTGCAAAAAGGGCGCCGCCAGGATCGTCACCGCCAGCAAGACGATCCCGACGACGCATTTAAAGAGATTCAGCGCCAATGGCGAGATACGCTCGCCGCTGTATTTGAACAGGACCAGCGCGAAGGCCCACGTCAGCGCGGCCAGCAACGCAAAAGTCTCGCCGAGTAGAGGGTACGTCATGCTGGAAGACTATAGCGACAACCCGCCGGCGAGCCTACCGGTGTAGTTTCCATTAGGGAAGTTTCGCACCGTATGTGGCGGCCGGCAGAATGTAGCGTCCGCCCCCCGTGGCGGCCGGCGGGAACCGGAAACCGTTCGGTGTTTTACGGCCGCCACGGGGGGCGGCCGCTACGGGACTTTTACCGCGGTCTCCGCCTCCTCGGTCGTCTCGGTACAGAAGAAATAGAGCAACATCTGATCGACTCGCGTCGCCCAATCGAGCTCGTGGTGCCGGCCGCCCTCGACCTCTGCATAACGCACGTCCCGCTCCGGGTCGTAGCCCTTGTCCGTCAGCGTCTTGAGCAGCCGCCGACAGTCCGACACGCCTTTGGTAAACTCGGCCAGCGGACCGGCCGGCTCACCCTCTTCCGTCCCGATGTCGAGCCAGAGCTTGATCGGCCGCGGCGTGGGGGCCGCGCGGATGAATGAAAATATCTTGCGTTTGGCCCACCACAGCGCCGGCGAGACGACGCCCGCAAACCCGAACACCTCCGGCTGCTTAAACAGCGCATACAGCGAAATCAGCCCACCCAGCGACGAGCCGGCGATCCCGGTCTGCTCGCGCCCGGTCAGTGTGCGATAGGTCTTGTCGATGAACGGCTTGAGCGTCGCGACGATGAATTCGAGATAAGCATCGCCGATCCCGCCGCCGTACTCGAGATCCTTGAACGGCGCGTACTCTTTCGTGCGTTGCGGCGTGTTGTAGATACCGACGATGATGACCTTGTGAATCCTGCCGTGCGTGATCAGGCGCTCGGCGGTTTCGTCCAGGCCCCACTCGACCCCGGTCGCCGACGTGCGTGCGTCGAAGATATTGTTCCCGTCGTGCATGTACAGGACGGGGTAACCTTCGTCCGGCGCATCGTCGTAGCCGGGCGGCAGATAGACCATGATCGTGCGGGCGTTCTTCAACTCCGACGAATGGAAGAGATGGTGCGCGCGGATATCCCCGGTCAGCGTGCTGACACGCACCAACGGGCTGCCCTCGCCGGGCTGATTGAACTCCACGCTGGTATTCGTCAAGCGCGGCCGATCGGCCCACGACGCCACGCGGTGCAATACGACCTGCTCGCGAACGTCGGTCTTGATCGTCAGTCGGCGGTTCGCGATTTCACTGTTTTGCTCGCCCTTCTCGACCGTCTCCCAGGAAAGTTCACGGAGGAATTTGTATTCGACCCACGAGCCGGCCCGTAGCGGCCCCGAGGCGGTATAGACATTGGGGGCGATACGTTGCAACGCCCGCCCCTTCTCCGGCCAGCCGTCGGTCGACATCGAGCAGTACACTTCTTCCGGCTGGTCGTCGCGCGCGTCGGGCGTGATCACGACAAACCGCACCTGCGTCATCTCGCCGAAGACCGGCCTGTGCATCACACACCTCCCGAGTATTCACGTTATCTCACGCCGGCCAAGAACACGGAGAAAACGCTCATTTCAGACGACGTCCGGCACGGGGCCCGGACGCTACATTCAACGTCCGGCACGGGGCCCGGACGCTACATGACTTTTGCGGCGGGCGGATAGGAGGCTGTGCTTATATTCCGCCCATCGTCCGTCGGCTCGAAGAAATGCGCCCGCTCCATGTCCACGCGTATGTCCATCCGCCCGCCTTCCTCGATCGGCGTGCGGGCGTCAATGCGGCACACTATATGGCCGTGGCGCGCCGTGCTGACGAAGACGTCCATGCGTTCGCCCAACGGCTCCACGACGTCAACGGCGACACTCAGCGCCGCGCCGGATTCGGCATCAGTAGCAGGCAGGAGCGTTTCCGGACGAACGCCCATGATCAACGGCTGGTCGACAAACGACGACAAGCGCTGCTGATGCGCGTCACAAAGCGCCAGTTGGTTGTCGCCCTCGTCGAAAACGAGCTTGTCGCCGACGCGGACGAGCCGGCCTTCGAAGAAGTTCATCGGCGGCGTGCCGACGAAGCTGGCGACGAAGCGGTTGACCGGACGCTCGTAGACCTCGAAAGGCGTTCCGACCTGGTGAATGACGCCGTCCTTCATCACGACCACGCGATCGCCGAGCGTCATCGCCTCCTCCTGGTCGTGCGTGACGTAAATGGTCGTGGTTTGCACGCGGCGGTGCAGGCGCTTCAACTCGGCCCGCGTCTCGATCCGCAACTTGGCGTCGAGGTTCGAGAGCGGCTCATCGAAGAGGAACGCTTTCGGCTCACGCACGATCGCCCGGCCGACCGCGACGCGCTGCCGCTGACCGCCCGAGAGGGCCTTCGGCCGGCGATTCAGCAAATCCTGAATGCCGAGCATCTCGGCGGCGGCGCGGATACGCCGGTCGATTTCTTTTCGTTCCTCGCGGGCTTTCTTGTACTTCCCGCCACCGAACAGGATACCCAGAGGGTTGTCCCAGGAACCGTATTGCCGCCGCAACATGAGCCCGAAGGCCATGTTCTTGTAAACGGTCATATGCGGGTACAGGGCGTAGTTCTGAAAGACCATGGCGATGTTGCGGTCTTTGGGGGCGACGTTGTTGACGACCGTATCGCCGATGCGGATCGTGCCGGCGGTAATGTCCTCAAGGCCGGCGACCATGCGTAGGGTCGTGCTCTTGCCGCAGCCGGAAGGCCCGACGAGGACGATGAACTCGCGGTCGTTGATGACGAGACTGACGTCGTCGACGGCCTTGATGTCACCCGGGTAAATCTTGGTGACCCGTTCGAGTACGACCTCGGCCATGGTAGAACCCTGCTGCCGGCGTGATCGGACGCCCGCATTTCCCCCGGAAACCCATTCTCGATGCCTTTCATACGAGCCGGGTGCGACACCGTCAAGCCCGCGGCTCGTCACCGGGGATTCTCGACGCCGGCGTCGCGCTCTATACTCCACGCCTAGGTTGAACCCGATCCATCAACCACGCATAACAATGAAGAGACCATGACTCCATCAAGAGAAACGAAGAAACGTCAACGAATTGAGCAGCCGCGCCTGAACCAGCGGACGGCGGGCATTCTGCTGCACCCGACCTCGCTGCCCGGTCCGCACGGCAGCGGTGATCTCGGCCTGGCGGCCTGCCGCTTTGCCGACTTCATCGCCGCCGCCGACCATCGCTGGTGGCAGATGCTGCCGATTGGTCCGATCGGCGCCGGCAATTCGCCGTATAGCTCGGTGTCGGCGTTCGCCGCCGGCTGGCACCTGATCAACCTCGATCGGCTGGTCGAAGACAAGCTGCTTTTGTCGGAGGACGTCGAGCCGTTGCATTCGTCACGCATGGATAAGGTGCATTATCCTTCGGCGCTGCGATATCGCCGGCAGCGCCTCCGCCGCGCGTTCGAGCGTTTTCAAGGCAGCCGACGCAAGCGAACGGATTACGAGCGTTTTTGTGAGACGAACCGCGACTGGCTCGACGACTATACGCTATTCCGCGCGTTCAAAGGTGTCTACAAGAACACCGCCTGGACGCAGTGGGATCGTGACATTGCCTCTCGTAAGGCGGCGGCGCTGCGCGCGGCGCGTCGGGAACTGCGCGAGGAGATCGAGTACGAGCAATTCCTGCAATACCTGTTCGACCGCCAGTGGTTCGCGCTGAAACGCTACTGCAACCGGCTCGGGCTGAGCCTGATCGGCGACCTGCCGATCTTTGTCAGCCACGACAGTTGCGACGTGTGGGCCAACCAGTCGCTTTACCTGCTCGACAAACGCGGCAACCCGACCGTCGTCTCAGGCGTTCCGCCGGACTATTTCAGCAAGACCGGCCAGCTTTGGGGTCACCCGCTGTATCGCTGGAAGCGACACGCGAAGACGGGCTATGCTTGGTGGGTGGCGCGCTTCGCGAACATCCTCGGCCGCTTCGACGTGATCCGCATCGACCACTTTCTGGGATTCAATCGACTTTGGAACGTGTCCGCCCGAGCAAAGACGGCGCTGCGCGGCGTGTGGACCAGGACGCCGGGCGACGAGATTTTCGCCGCGATCAAGAAAGCCCTCGGCTCACTGCCGATCATCGCCGAGGATTTGGGGTTGCTGGTTCCCGATGCGGCGGCGCTGCGCGACCGCTGGGGCCTGCCCGGCATGCGCGTGCTCCAGTTCGCCTTCGACGGCGACGCCAAGGCCCGCTACGACCAGCCCCATCGCTACCCGTGCAACTCCGTCGCCTATACCGGCACGCACGACAACAACACCACCGTCGGCTGGTTCCAGTCGCTGCCCAAGCGCGGCGGCAAAGGCCCCGACGGCCTGACGATCCGCGAGCGGGCGCTGCGCTACACCGGCACCGGCGGCAAAAAAATCCACGAGGATTTCATTCGGTTGCTTTACGCCTCGGCGGCCAACACGGCGATTATCCCCATGCAGGATGCCCTCGGACTCAACGCCAGGGCCCGCATGAACTTCCCGTCCACCGCCCGCGGCAACTGGGAGTGGCGGATGCGGCCCGTGGCGGCATCGGACAAACTCGCGGCCCACCTGCGCGAGTTGGCTGAGTCGTACGAACGGGCTAGTGCTCTGTTACACATCGCTTGATGGGTGGCCCATGGCTTTAGCCGTGGGGGACACGAATCGAAGTCCTATTCGTGTCCCCCACCTCTAAACCGAACTTCTCGCCGTTTTGGGCTTGTTTTCCGGCTTAACTACTGCATTGGCACAGGGTTGGGGGAGTTTTCGATTTGCAAGAATGTAGCCACGGAATGGTGGATTTCTTCTTGACAACATGCTGATAGTGTGTTACTATCTTAGTATGCCAAGCAGAGACGGTGCTGTACATGTAGCCACCACGAAGCGGGCCTACAAAGATAGGGTCTACGAGACGCACCTCCTGCGGCGGTCATATCGGGAAGGCGGCAAGGTCAAGCATCAGACACTCGGGAACCTCTCCCATCTGCCGCCCGATTTGATCGACACGATCAGACGACGCCTACGCGGGGAACAGACCAGTGGCGGCGGGCAATGGGACATCGTGCGGACGCTGCCGCACGGGCATGTGGCGGCCGTCCTGGGCGCGTTGCGGGACCTGGGGCTCGACCGCGTGCTCGGATCCCGGTCTTCTCGCGAGCGCGATCTGGCGATCGGGATGATCGTAGCCCGGGTGATCAATCCCGCCTCCAAGCTGGCGACGGCTCGGGCTTTCAAGGACGAGACCGCCAGCACCAGCCTGTCGTTGGAGTTGGGGATTCAAGACGTCCAGGAGCGGGAACTGTATGAGACGCTGGACTGGCTGGGAAAGCGGCGGCGGCGCATCGAAACCAAGCTCGCCAAGAAACACCTGGCCGATGGAACGCTGGTGTTGTACGACGTTTCGGGCAGCTACTACACCGGGCGCCAGTCCAGCCTGGTGAAGTTCGGGTACCAACGCGACGGTAAGCGCGGCGTTCCGCGGATCGTATACGGCTTGCTTTGCAGCGCCGAGGGCTGCCCGATCGCGGTGGAGGTGTTTGCGGGCAACACGGCTGATCCCGCCACCTTGGGCGTGCAGATCAGCAAGGTCCGCCGGCGATTCGGCATACAGCGGGTGGTGTTCGTGGGCGACCGCGGCATGATCACCAGCAAACGCATCGACGAGGAACTGCGCGACGTTGACGGGCTGGATTGGATCACGGCCCCGCGGGCCGACAACATCAGGCTGCTCGCGTCGAAGGGTGTCATCGAGGCGTCGCTGTTTGATAAACGGAACCTGGCGGAGGTCAACTCGCCTGACTATCCCGGCGAGCGACTGGTGTTGTGCCGCAATCCGCTGCCGGCCGACGAGCGGGCGCGCAAACGCAACGAGTTGTTGGCCGCCACGGAGAAGTTACTGGACGCGATCGCCGCCGCCACGCGCCGAACGAAACGCCCCCTTCGGGGCGCTGGCAAGATCGGCTTGCGTGTCGGCAAGTCCCGCGATCGCTTCAAGGTCGGCAAGCACTTCGTGCTGGAGATTGGCGAAGCGAGTTTCTCTTACCGCCGGGATGAGAAGAAGATCGCCGAGGAGGCCGCGCTCGACGGGTTGTATATGATTCGTACGTCGGTCGAGGCAGAGACGATGTCCTCGGAACAGGTGGTGCGGGCGTACAAGGACCTTGCGAAAGTCGAACGGGCCTTCCGCAGTCTCAAGACGGTCGATCTGAAGGTCCGCCCAATCTACCACTGGCTGGACGCTCGGATTCGGGCGCATGTCTTCATGTGCATGTTGTCCTACTATGTGGAATGGCACATGCGCAAGAAGCTGGCGCCGATCCTGTTCGACGATCACCAAAGAGCCGAAGCGGAGCATCAGCGCAAGTCGATCGTCGCCCCGGCCCCCCGTTCCTCAGCCGCTACCAGGAAAGACCAACGCAAGCGAACGGACGGCGACGAACCGGTCCACAGCTTCCAAACCCTGCTCGATGATCTGGGCACGCTGGCCAAGAACCGCGTGCGGGTCCGAAGCTCGTCGGAAGAGTTCTTCGTCCTGACCAAACCCACCGCTCCCCAAAGCCGCGCGCTAACCCTGCTCGGCGTATCCCACACCCTGTAGCCAGAAACCGCGCACTCTGAATGCGCGTAACCTGTTTACATGAAGGGCCTTATCACGATCCCTCAAGAGAAGTTCGGTCTA
>JAUWNI010000067.1 GCA_030612705.1 Phycisphaerae bacterium
CCAATCCGGCGCGGGGATCGTGCTACTTGCCGTCATCGGCGACCCGAGCGGCGGACGTACGCTCGGTGCCTCCGATCTGGAGAAGCTCGACCTCAGCGAAGCGTCGAGTTCGACGCTGGTACAGGTCAAGATCGACGCCGACCTGGGTGAGGACGCCCCGACCAAGGCCGACAGCCTCGCAGCCGCCGGCGGGCTGCCGGCGATTATGGAGGTCGGCGGGAACCTGCTCAACGACATCGAGCTCACCGCATCCGCCGATGGCGACATCTACATCAACGGCCCCGGGCCGCACAACGGAAACATCAGCATCAGCGGCTCGGCCCAGGACATTGAGATCAACAACGACTTCACCGGCGTTGTATCGATCGGAGCCGACCTTGAAGAACTCTTGATCAACGGGGGGTTTGCCGGCAGACTGGACATCGGCGGCTCCGTACATTATGTCGATATCGAGGCGTGGCTGAGCCCCTCGCCGGCCTACATCTACGTCGGAGGCAATGCCTGGAACATATTGGTGCAAGCCGGTTCTAACCCAGACACGCCCGTCGAGGGAGACATCTTCATCGACGGCGACATTGACCACCTCAACTTCTGGACTGACTTTGCCGGCAGTATCGATATTGGCGGAACGGCCAGCGTCCAGGTGCTCGGCGGCATCCTTGACAGCGGTGAGAACTACGTGCGGATTGGTAGGCTCGACCCCTTCGAGCACTTCGAGTGCCAAGACATGGAACTGAGCGGTGGTCCCGACCAGTGGCTGACGTTCGGGACCGGTGGTCCGGTGTTGGGAGTGATCAGCGTCCACGGTGAACTCAGCGGCGTGCTGTGCGTTTATGGGCCCAGCGAGTCATCCATCCTCGTGGGTGACATCAACGCCGGCCCCGAGCCGGATCCCGACATGCAGTACGGCGGGATCTACTTCGCGGGCAGCACATCTTGTGACGTAACCGTTACCGGCTCGCTCAAGCAAGGGTGGATTTTTGCGTCCGGTTACTCAGCTTCCGGCGGCATTGCGATTTTCGGCAGCGTGGGCCAGGAGTCTCCAAGCACGGTCGCCCGCATCTTCACGGGCACCGCGGAGACCAGCGGCGAGCCGACCCTGTTCGCCTGGAACCTGGCAGTCCACTGCGACATCTGGCCAAACGCTGGTTCCGAACCGGCGATCTACGTACCCGGAGACTTGCTGGGCCGCGTCGCTTGCCACTCGCTCGAGGCGGGCGCGACCATACGAGTTGCTGGAAACGTAGCAGACGATGCGGACATCACGGTTTACGACACGGCCTTTGGCAACGTGGTCGTCGAGGGGGATCTGGACGGTGACATAGTAGCGCGCTCCATCGAACAATCGGGTTACTGCGCCGTGATGGGGCAGTTGCACGGTACGGTTTTGAGCTTTGTTTATCTACAGGGGACAGTCGAGGTTTTCGGAGACATGCTAGGCAAAATCGCGGTCTTAGCCGGCCCCATTGATGGCGGGCGGATACACGTCTATGGGTCTCTGTGTGACAAGGCCGGAGACGAGATCTGGGCTACGGAGATCCTGAACGGCGCGATCGCCATCGACTACGACGGCTGGGACGAAGCGGACTACTGGCATGAGGGAGCGACGGTCAACATCGGCGGCACTCCCTACGACGGAAACACGCCCGAGGAACACATCTGGGAGATTCAGCGCTGCAAGGGCGATATGAACAACTATGATGACCTCGACTCCGAGGATCCGAACGTGCTCTGGCACGTGGTCAATGACCCCAACTATGATTACGCCACGGAATTCCCCGGTCTGGATGGCTCGCTCGATTGGCACGGCAATCTCGATTGTCTAGACGGCATCACCGAGGTTGACGTCGGCGCGCTGGCCTTCTTCGCGAAGGATCCCCCCTGCTGCTTGTACGACGCCGAGTGTACGGAATACGAGGCCTGCCGGGCGGATCTTAACCGTGACGGCGAGGTAAAACTCGAAGACCTCGCCATACTGCTTGCCATGTACCCATCGTGCGAGGGAGACCCAGATTTCAATCCCGACGCCGACTTCGACGCTGACGGCTGCGTAGAGCTGGAGGACCTCAGCTTCCTCCTGGCGGTGTTCGGCCAAACGTGCAGTTGCTTCGGCGGCGGGGACTCCGGCGGGGGCGGCGACGGCTCCGAGGGCGCCGGCGTTTGTGTCGCGATGGAGGCCTATGACACCAACGGCTTCGAGGATGACGGCTTCGCGGGGGAGTGTGACCACTTCGTCTTCGATCTCACGGTCGAGGTGCTCGACGACGCCGGCGACTGGACGGCCGCCGGTGTGGCAGTCCGGGCGGAGAATGGGGCCGGGTTCCGGCTGGCGGCCGAGCCGACGCTCGTGGACCCCCTGGCCAGCTTCGTTCGCGCTCCCCAAGGTGGCGATGCCGACGGGCCTGATGCGGGCACGTACGTCGCCGGGGCGTTTTCGCCGGTCGGCTCGCTGTATGACTTCGAGCCCGATCTCATCAATCTGTGCTGGTTCGACCGAGTCGATTCGTTCAACGGTCCGGCTACGGTCATGCGCCTGGTCATCGACGTGAGCAACGTGCAAGGCGCGGATGTCTCCGACGGCTTCGGGAGCGTGTACTTCTCCACCGGCGGCCCGCTGAACCCGTCCGATATCCTCGTCAGCGAAATGCAATCCGAAACCGGCACGGCAACCTACGGCTCCGACATGTTCCCGTTGATGGGGAGGTTCTATGTGAAGGGACAGTAGGTCGGTCGTTGCCAGTCCAACGTGTAGCAGTTCGCCGCGGAAGTCATGTAGCGGCCCGCGCCTCGCGGGCCGTTACGCCCAAAGCGGCGCTTCCGGCCTATTACGGCCGGCGAGGCGGCGATGATCCTGGTTACCTACAATCCTGACGCTCGCCCACGCCGCGCGGCGCGGGTGAATTGACGGCGGCAGACCGGCGCGGTACGGAAGGTGTATGAAGCCGCGCGAAATCATTGCTATTCTCGATTTTGGCAGTCAATACTCACAACTGATCGCGCGCCGCGTGCGCGAGAATCACGTCTATAGCGAGCTGCTGGCGCCGGATACGCCCCCCGAGCGGATTCGTGAGATGGGCGCGCGGGGGATCATTCTCTCGGGCGGACCGGCGAGCGTGTACGGAGAAGGTGCCCCGCGGTGCGATCCGGGCATTTTCGATCTGGGCATCCCGGTACTCGGAATCTGCTACGGAATGCACATCGCTTGCGAACTCCTCGGCGGCAACGTCGAAGCCGGCCAGGCCCGCGAGTACGGCCGCGTGCGGCTCCGCGTGCGGCAGGCCGAGGGTATCCTTTCGCATCTGCCGGCGGAAACTTCGGTCTGGATGAGTCACGGCGACGTGGTTACCGCGGTGGGCGATGAGTTCGAGAGTCTTGCAAACACCGAGCACTGTCCCTTCGCCGCCGTGCGACACAAGAGCCGGCCGGTCTTCGGCGTGCAGTTTCACCCGGAGGTAACGCACACGCCGCTGGGTCGGCAGATCATCCGCAATTTCATCTACCGGATTTGCGAGTGTGCCGGCGAGTGGAGATTAGCCAACGTCATCGACGCGATGGTCGGCGATATTCAGCAGCAGGTCGGCCCGGACGATCGCGTCATCTGCGGGCTGTCGGGCGGCGTGGACAGCGGTGTCGTCGCTGCCCTGATCCACCGCGCCATCGGCGAGAAGTTAATGTGCATCTTCGTGGACAACGGGCTGTTGCGGCGAAAGGAAGAGGATCTGGTCGAGGCGACTTTCCACGATCATTTCGGGATCCAGTTACGCGTCGCCGACGCCCGCGAACGTTTTTTGAACGCCTTGGCCGGCGTGGTCGATCCGCAGGAGAAACGACGCATCATCGGCCGCGAGTTCATCGAGGTGTTCAAGGCCGAGGCCCAATCGATCAAAGGGGCGCGCTTCCTAGCGCAGGGCACGATATACCCGGACGTGATCGAGTCCGGACACGGGCCGACCGGGCACGCGGCGGTGATCAAGTCGCACCACAACGTCGGCGCATTGCCCAAGGAGCTGGGCTTCGAGTTGATCGAGCCGCTGCGGATGCTGTTCAAGGACGAGGTGCGCCAAGTCGGCGAGGCCCTGGGATTGCCGGAAGACATGGTGTGGCGGCATCCATTCCCCGGTCCGGGTTTGGCGGTGCGGATTTCCGGAGACGTGACGCTCGAGCGGCTCGAATTGCTGCGGTCGGCGGATGAGATCCTGCTCGAAGAGCTCACCGCTGCGGGCTGGTATCGCAAGGTCGCCCAAGCCTTCGCCGTGCTCGTTCCGGTTGCCAGCGTCGGCGTCATGGGCGACGGCCGCTCGTACGAGGGTCAGCACATGGTCGTGCTACGCCTGGTCGAATCGACCGACTTCATGACCGCCGACTGGGTACACATCGATTACGAGGTCCTGGCGACGATCAGCAACCGGATCATCAACGAGGTGCCGGGCGTGAACCGGGTAACGTACGACGTATCGAGCAAGCCGCCTAGCACAATCGAGTGGGAATGATCGCGTGGGTCGCAGGCATCCGTCGGACCGTCGCGATTTCGCGCGACCCGCCGGTATAGTAGCGACAGCCGTCCGAGCATCCAACATTGGCACTTGACGCCGGGCCTTTCAGGATGAATAATTGGATGTGGTAAGAGTGTTTCCTGGTTCCAGCGAATCGACCATGCTCGTCGAAACATTAGCCACTCGGAGCGTTCATTTCGCTCTCCTTTTTGGCCCGCCTCGTTCCGTTACGCGAGCGGAAGCGTCAAAGTTGTACGATCGGATCTGTGACGCCTTGCGATTGGATGACTTTGCCTTCAAGTACACGACACAGACACATGACCAATCGCCCCAATCGAAGGGCTTCAGCATTCAGCTTGAGCGGAAAGAGGGGAGGGGGGCGTTCGGAGTGACGATCGACAACGAGAACGTCCAGAGACCCATCAGGTTGCTGCTTTTGTACACGTGGCCTCCTACCCTTGAACACGTGAGAGACCAGTTCGACCTGGTTGCGGAGAACGTTTTCGATGTCCTCGAAGGCGATTGGCAGAAGGTGCACGCGGAGGTGAGACTCCGGGCGCAGTGCGGTGTACGTGACGGTGGTGCGCTCGGGTTCCTTCGTCAAGAGATGGTGAAGCTACCGTCGGACTGGATCGACTCTCTTGGCAAAGCGCTGAGATTCATGTCACTGAGGTTCGATACAGCATCAGCACCACCGGTCGAGAGTTCCTTGGACGCACCGGGAAGGCAGCTTTCGGTAGAGCCCTTGAGGGAAGATCCAAACAGCCTCTACTTCGAACTGGTGTGTACCTGGAAGCAGATCCCGGATGTAGGCGTGTCACCAGGTACCGTCGATATCGACAGCCTACGTCCCATCGACGCAAAGCCGAGCGAGTACGTGAGTTCAGCCCACGAATTTCTCGACGATCGTCTTCGCAGACTCAGCAGTCTTGGGAGGGCCGACTCGTGAGCGCAACGCTAACTCAATCACGCCCGATAGAGCCGCGCGCGACTGAAATCGCTACACCGAAAACGGATGACGGCGCAAATAGCGCGCCGGCGTCCGGCTACTGGCGGATTTCCGCACGCGGCAATATCACACTGTCTGAGCAGGTAAGTGACGTGATCCGCGGGCAAGGGGCGCGGTTTGCTGCGGCAGCGTCGCGTCGCGCCATGAAGAGCATGTCGAGTAAACCACGTGACGACGCCGAGACCCGGTGAAATCTATTGGGCTTGTGTGCCCGGAGTTGACAGGCATCGCATCATCGTGGTCTCCGCGGAGAAGTTCAATCACGGTGGCTACGCGACCGCGGTTCAGCTAACGTCCCAACGATTCGAACGCCGACGCGACTTGCCCAACTGTGTTCCCTTTCGAGCTGGCGAATTCGGTATGCAGGAGGATTGCGTCGCGCAATGCGAGAATGTTCTAACGATCGAGACCGGAGACATCGAGTTGGAATCTGGACCGCTCAGCACACTGAACGGTCAGAAGCTACGCGATGTGATCCGGGCGATCGGATATGTAATCGAGGCAGACTGCGAACCGGCCCCTCATTCAGACGAGGGGCTGTGAGCCAAAGGGTGGCGAGTGCTATTGATAGGTGGCGTAGGCCTTCGCCGTGCTCGTTCCGGTTGCCAGCGTCGGCGTGATGGGCGACGATCAGCAACCGGATTATCAATGAGGTGCCGGGCGTGAACCGGGTAACGTACGACGTATCGAGCAAGCCGCCGAGCACGATCGAGTGGGAATAGTGAATAGCGAATTAAGAATTGAGAGTTAAGAATTAAGAAATGCCGTGCTCTGTGCTACGAACGAGCGTTTTCTTTGCGGCTCGCGAGGATTTCTCGGTACGCGGGTGGCCCGTCGCTTCAGCGGCGGGGGACACGAATGGACGGTCGATTCGCGTACCCCACGGCTAAAGCCATGGGCCACCCGATCCCTGCGACCCCTGGACCCTCGGCTCCTTGGCCCCTTTGGTTACGGTTAAAGGCCGGGCTATGAGTTGATACTTCGCCTTGGGTGGGTATCGAAGGCCGAAAGCTGATCGCTGACGGCTGAACGCTGAAAGCTGATTCCCAATGATCTCATCGCTTCGCGTCGGTATTTGCGGTCTCGGGTTTATGGGTCGGCAGTACTTTGCGCATTTGCGCGAACATCCGCATGCGCAGGTAACAGCGGTGTGCGATCGGGATGCCGAGCGACGACGCGGAAATTGGGCGGATGCGGTCGGCAACATCAACGCGCGCGGCCGACAGTACGTGGATATGGCGGGGATCAACGCATATGCCGACTGGGATGAGTTGATCGCCGACGAGCGCGTCAACTTCGTGGCGATCACGTTGCCGACGCCGACGCACGCCGATGTGACCGTACGGGCGCTCGAAGCCGGCAAGCACGTGCTGTGCGAAAAGCCCATGGCGCTGACGCTCGCGGATTGCGACCGGATGATCGCGGCGGCGAATCAGAGCGGGCGGACGCTGATGGTCGCGCAGTGCATCCGTTTCTGGCCGCAGTACGAGGAGATCAAGCGACGCGTCGACGATGGGCAGATCGGAGCAGTCCGTTTTGCTTCGTTGCGACGACTCGCCAGCCCGCCGAACTATTCCAGCGGCGGTTGGCTGATGGATGGCGTGCAGAGCGGCGGGGCCTTGTTCGACCTGCACGTACACGATGTCGACTTCGCGCAACACCTGATGGGTTTGCCCGCGAAGCTAACGGCGCACGGTTGCCGGGGGCCTTCGGGCACGATCGATCACGTGGTCGCAACGTACGTCTACGACGACGGGCGGTACGCCACGCTCGAGGGCGGCTGGGTGTTCAGCTCGCCATGGCCGTTCGAGATGGCGATCACCGTGGTCGGCGAGACGGGCACGCTGGACTGGAGCATGAGGCGGGGGCCGGAGATTCACTTCTACCACGGCGGCGATGCCCCGGAGAAGATCACAGTCGACGACGAAACCGGTTGGACACGCGAACTGGATTACTTCATCGCATGTCTCCGCGACGGCCGGACTGTCGAGCGTTGTTTACCGACAACCTCACGCGCGAGCATCGCGCTGACGCTGCTGGAGCGCGAGTCGATCGAGAAAGGCGGCGTGGTGATTGGTGCTAGCGATATCTAGCCGCCGGATTCGCTATTGTGGGTGGTGAGCCGAGTCATATCACGTGACGTGGCTTTCTTGAATTACACTTCTATTAGTAGTATTGTAGTTGTCTATAGGATGAATGGAGATACGTGGCGTGCACGCACGCCCGTTTGTTGTTTGGCACGTGCCAACGTCATTTGATCAGTGTTCGCTTGCCGGTACGTTACCGGACGGTGAACAAACCACAGGAGGAGTTACCATGACCAATCGAAGTGTTTTTTATGTTGTACTAACGGTTGCCGCGGCATCGGCGAGTGTCGCAGAGATTGCTCGGGGGGACATAACATATTTGGCAACTCAATTCGAAACGCTCTATCGACTTGTCCCGGATAGGGACGGGATCGGATTAAGTCTGGAGACCTTTGACCTCGGCAGAAGAGTGCGTGGATTACACTATGAAGGTGGAACGGTGTTCGGTATTGCATCGGAACCGGAGAACCCCGGGGCCGACTTTGTGATCATCGACAACGCAGTAAACGGTGTGCCAAGCGTCTCTGAAATTGCGCGTCTCGATCGCCCCTATGGCGGGATAACCAAAGTGGGCGATTTGTTCTACGGATTCTCCGGTGGCGGGACTACGCTGTATTCGATTGACATGAGTGATCCGGAAAACCCTGTCGAGAAGTTTATCGGCGAGAATTCCGTCAGCGGTAATGACGCGCTTGCCTACGATTCCACGACTGACACGCTCTACGCAATGTCCAAAAACACGGACACCTTGTACGAAGTAGATCGAGCGACGGCCGCGCTTACGTACATTGGACACCTCGGGATCAATGGTTGGTCGGTGGGTGCCGAGTGGTTCGATGATCATCTCTATATGGCCGTGCAGAATGGCACTAGCGGCGATTTCGAGATCGGAGAAGTCGATACCGAAACCGGGGTCTACGGCAATGTGTTCACACTCGCGGAAGGCGGCGCGGATTACGTTGCCACGGGTTTGGCAATCGTTCCGGAACCGGCAACGGCTATACTCTTGGTTACAGTCGTGTTCGCGATTTCGCGTCGTAGGCGATCATGACTTAGGATTAACTGAGACTTTGAAGTTCGTGTTTGGAGCTTAACTTGAGTGGCGCGTTATCGCTTCGTAGCGCCAATAAATAGTGTTTACGGCGGTATTGCCTGTAGGCGAGGGATGGGCTGCCGCCATGAATAAATCTGTCGTATCCCGATAAATTGTGACGCAAAGCGGCGGAGGGATATGTTCGTGCGTGGTGGGTGCGGGTTTTACAAGAAAGAACTTGACCCGGTGTGGTGCGTGGCTCCTAACATGTTCTGATGCTAAGAGTTGCGTGGACAACCATTTTGCTTATGATCCTGTCGGGTTGCGCCGGCGACAGTGGTATTGTCGTGTACGCCCCGGGAAGTGAGCAATCGGCGGCGAACCTGGCGTTGGGGCCGTCTCGTGACCATGGTTGGTTGGCGGAGTCGTTTGCGTATCGGACATCGTGGCCCTCGGTTCAATCGGGCTACCTGTTCGACGACGTTTCGACGTATACGGAGATAATCTACGATGACCAATCGTACTATGGTGGGTACGGTGGGTTCGATGGAGGGGGATACACTCGCGAGGCAATCTCGGTGCGATCGGGTGTTTTGGTCCGATAGCCGGAGCGAGCGGAGACATTTCCAAAACACTTTTTGACGAAATCGCGTCGGACGCTTGGCGTAAGCCGTATCAGATCAGCGTTTTTCGGACGCGGGTATAAATGACCTGAAATCTGGATAAATAGTGGCCGTCAGGCAACTTAGGGACGTAGAATCGTCAGCCCTCGGGGCTGTTTCGCAGGGAGTTGGGGTGGAATTAGCCCAAACCACCTAACAATTCAGACAGATTGGCGGGCTTTAGAAAACACAGTGAATCCGAAGGAGGTTGTCGATGAAATTGCGTTCATCACCCATATTGGGACTGATCTGCATGGGGGCCATCCTCGCGATGGACACCAAAATTGATTGCAAAGACGTGGCGACCGGCGGCCTAATGGACGCGATGTGGTTCAGCGCCGCGGTAGCCGCCAGCGACGCGAACACGCAAGATCAAATCGCCGCCAACAACGACCAGCAGGCCGGCCAGAACCAGCCGGGCGAGGATGGGGCACAGGGCGAACATGGCGCACCAGGCGCGCCGGGCAGCGACGGCGAGGATGGGGCACAGGGCGAACAGGGCGCACCAGGCGCGCCAGGCGCACCGGGCAGCGACGGTGACGATGGCGAGGACCTGACCGGCGTGATCGCACGCGGTTGGATTCCCGGCACGGATTATGACCTCTTCCCGTTCGAAGTGGGTGCCCAGTATATCCCGGCTGCCGGCAGTGCAATTGGGATCCTCTCAGCCTATCGGCCGGAGCCGGAGACCGGCGATCCCAACCTCCCCACGCCTGGGGAATACCACGTGCGCGTCGCGTTGCCGGAGCGAGCCGATGCATACACGCGTGACGAGATCGTGGTTCTGGTCAGCGTGGAAGCCCGGCGGGATTCCGAAGACCCGGGTCCGCTCTACCAGTTGTTCGCCTACTGGCAGATCGCGCCGGAAAACCTCGACGGCAATGTAATCGTCGGCGATGTGCTCGAACTCAAGATCATGGTCAAGGCTTCGCCGGTCATGGTGCCGTCGGACGGTAACTTCAGCATCGTCGTGATGGTGCCGTAGGTTCGTAGCGGCAACGATTCACGGAACTTCAACTCCTTCTTCGGGCGATGCCGACCGATGACGGTCGGTATCGCCCTTTGTTCGCCGAATCCACCGGCCGGCCCCGTACCGGCCGTTTCAGCATATCGCGACTCCAATTGTGTTTCGTATCACTCAACGCGTCGGTAGATGAAGACGGGTTTGTTGGCCCAGGTGATGCGGCTGAGCTGGAGCGGCTCGGCGGCGAACCGCTGGGTGAGATGGTAATGCGTGTGCCACCACGCGTCGCGGTGGATGGTTGCGTCGTCCGCGGTAAGCACGAGCCACGGCGGGAGGTTTCCACATTCGCCGCGTGTGATGTCATTTGGCGGCAACAAGTGGATTGTGCGATGGGCGAAATCAAGCGGGGGAACGGCATACGGGGCGGGTACCTGAACGACGCCGATGACATCGCTCGGACGCGTGTGCTCGCGAAGGTACAACGCGGCCCGGTGGCGTGATTCGTGTTGGAAATGGGCGTCGGCGTAGAAGGAGTGCACGTAAGCCGGCGTACGCATCACGGCCAGCGCGAGGATGGTAACGACGATGCCCCAGCCGAGGCGATGGCCGGCGAGAGTTGCCGTCAGGGCGGCGGTGGCGATCGCGAAGAGGATCGTCGGCAGCAGCAGAAAGCGGGCGAACTCGGCCGGTTTGTTGGCTCCGATCGCGACGCAAAGCACCAGCATGGCAAGGCCCGGCGCGATTGCCAGGACGATTTGTCGCGGCCAACGGTGACAGAGCCAAATCAGCGCGATAAATCCGCCCGCCAGGACACCCGGACCGCAGCTTTCGAGCAGCAGTTGGCCGACCCGTGCGAGTCCCTCCGGAATCCGCCCGATGCTGTACATCGCGGTCGAGTTCTCGATATTTCCCGAGAACACATCGGCATGGAAAAGCAGGTTATAGGGAATGTAAGGATTAGTGATGATGTAGACCGCGAGAGCCAGCCCGCCGGCGAGTGCCAGATGACGCAACATACGTCGAGCATCGTGTCTTCGAGCAAAGAACATCAGCGGCCAGAGCAGAATACCGGCCAGCCCGGTCAGAACCAGGCCAAACGCGTAACCCACCAGTAGGCCCATGCGGATGGCGTCGCGGCGGCGACCGTTGGCCTGGTAATCCAAGGCGCTCAGAATTGCCCACAACAGCAAACATACCGAAGGCAAGTGCGGCTTGGCTTCGAGCACGCCCGTGATGAAGACGGGGCACGCCGCCACGAAGAAGAACGCGATCCAGCCGGCGGCCCGACCGGCGGCCCGGCGAGCAAGCTTGATCGTCGCCACCAGCGTCAGCGCCCCGAATATCAGCGTTACCAGACGCGCGACAAGATAGAAACGGGCGAATAACTCCGGCTGGGCCAGGTAAACGCCGACGTCGCCGGTGATCGTGGTCAGACCGAGCAGCGACGAGACCCCGAGCGCGGCCCCGATCAGGTAGATATACCCGCCGCCGTACTGGTAGAGTTGCGGGTCGAAATCGAACCCGCGGGGGTTCATGCGTTGCAACGCCATGAAGGTAATCATCTCGTCGGGCTGGCGTGAGAAGAGCCGATAGCGGCGCAGGATCGCGGCGCGGGCAGCTTCGTCTTCGGTCAGATTGACGATGCGGTCGGTAACCTCAAGTGGGTCGAGGTCGGTGTCGGCGCCGCCGACGCGCTCGCGCCGGGCTTGCAGGTCGGCTTCGGCGTTGTAGCGATCGGCGTCCCAGGGTTCGTCGTTGCCGAAGAGCAGCGGGTCGATTTGCGACGACGGCAGTCCCCAAAACGAGAGCGGGGCCATGCAGACCAGCCACAGGACGATGACCTGCCAAGTGTGGACGCGTCGTCGCCGACGGGAGGGCCGGAGTGGCGGGGTGGTGGTTGGATGACTGTCGCTCACGACGATCTCGCGATGTTGAGCCAGATGTCGAGCACGCCCAGCCCGCCGAGCACGACGCCGACGATTCCGTTGACGGTGAAGAAGGCGAGGTTGACGCGGCTGAGGTCATTGGGGTGGACGAGGGCGTTTTCGACGATGAGCAGAACGCCGACGAAGCCGACGCCGACGAAGTAATAGGTGCCGAGTCCGGCGGTCAGGCCGACCGCGATCAGGGCGGCGACGGTAACGAGGTGGCAGCCGCGGGCGCTCCAGAGGGCGGCGGCAATGCTCATCTTCGCCGGGAGACTATGCAGCCCAACCTCGCGATCAAAGTCAACGTCCTGGCAGGCGTAAATCAAGTCAAAACCGGCGATCCAAAACGTTATCGCCAGCATCAGCAACCAGGCCGGGGCGCCGAGCGTGGCGGGATTGATAGCGATCCAGGCGGCGACGGGTGCCAGCGCGATCGTTGCTCCGAGAACCACGTGCGAAAAGCGTGTAAAGCGTTTGGTGTAAGAATAGAAACACAGCAGAGCGATGACCGGGATGCTTAATATCAGCGGCCATGCGTTTCCGTCAAGCCACCAGAAACCGGCGCAGCCCAGCAGAAAAAATGCACAAGCAGCAAGGAAGAACAGCCACGCCGATGCCGAACTGATTCGGCCGGTCGGCAGCGGGCGATTGGCGGTGCGCGGGTTGGCGGCGTCGATGCGGGCGTCGGCGAGGCGGTTGAACGTCATCGCGGCGCCGCGGGCGGCAACCATGCACAGCACGATCAGACCGAACTGGGTCCAGCTCGGCAACCGCGGCCGGGCGGCCAGAAATGTTGCCAGCACCGCGAACGGCAGGGCGAAGATCGAGTGGCTGAACTTGATCATCTCGCCCCAGGTGTGGATGTTGGCGACGGCGCCGGGCATGCGGTTTACTCCGTTTCGCCGGCGGGATCCCAGCGCGTGTTCAGGTTGTGCGGCAACTCGAACAGGTCGAGCACGCGGCCGACGACGAAGTCGATCAGTTCATCGATCGATTGTGGGTTTGTGTAGAACCCCGGGGATGCCGGACAGATGATCGCGCCGGCCCGGCTGAGGGTGAGCATGTTTTCGATTTCAATATGACTCAGCGGCGTTTCACGCGGGACGAGCACCAGCCGGCGGGCTTCCTTGAGCGTGACCATCGCGGCGCGCGTGATCAGGTTGTCGCCCAGGCCGTTGGCGATCGCCGCCAGCGAGTGGCTGCTGCACGGGCAGACAATCATGCCGGCGGTGAGAAACGAGCCGCTGGCAATGACGGCGCCTATGTCGTGATAGGAATAAAGCGTGACATTCGCGGAGCGTCGACCGAGAAATGCTTCGAGCGAGAACTCGCTCAAGCTGATCTCCGCCGCCATGATGCGCCGCGCCGGCGGGGAGACGATCAGGTGGAGATGGAGGTCCTGCTCGACGAGGCACTGCGCCAGGCGACAGGCATAAAGAGCCCCGCTGGCGCCGGTCACACCCATGACGAGCGGCTTCATGTCGTTGCCCCGTTTTCCGTGGTGCGCGGTTCGAGGACTTCGAGCCGTTCGGCGGCCCGCTCGGCCCAGCAGGACCGCGGGAAACGCGTGACGATTTCGTGCAGCCGGGCGATGCCCCGCGCGCGGCGTGATTCGTCTTCGGCCGCGAGAGCCTGGGTTTCCAGGTTTGCTAATCGGTAGAGCGCCTCGGGCAGCGCGTCGCCGGCGGTGAAGGTTCGTAGACAGGCCTCGAGGGCCGCGGTCCGTTCGTTAAGTTCGGGCAAGGCGGCGGCCCAGCGGACGACAAGATTGTCGTAGAGCGAGCTGTCATGATAGCGCTCTACGAGCCGTTGCAACTGTTCCAGATAGCCGGCCCGGCGGGGGTCGAGCGCGGCGAACTCGATCAGCGGGGCGTTGCCGTATTGCGGATCGTCGCGGTTTTTTACGATTAGCTCGGCGAGTCGTCGGGCCTCGCGACGGTAGGGTTCGGTTTGGAAGTCGAGGCTGCTTTCAGGGGCGGCGGCGGCAAGCAGGCTGCGATGACGGGGCTGTGTGGTGACGGGGCCGTTAGCATTGGGACCGTTTCCAGCAAGCACAAAGCGGACGTGTTCCAGAGCTTCGTCCAAGTTTCCGGCACGCAGCTTGAGCTCGGCGAGCCGCAGTCCCGCCTGGACGGAGAACGGTGAAGCGGGGTAGCGCTTGAGCAGCGTGAACCAGATCTCCTCGGATTGCACGTGCGGGAAGTCGGAGTAGAGCTCGCGGCAGGGCTCTTCGTGCGCGAGCTTGGCTTCGTCGAGGCGGGTGTCGAGCACGCGGGCCTGAATGTACAGCACGTTGGGCACGTAGCGGCTATGGGGGTAGTCGGCGATGAATTCCTTGCAGGCTTCGTACGCCTCGGCCCGGTCGGCCAGAAACGCCGCCAGAAATCGGCGGCTGACGGTCCGCTTGAGCTCGCGGAGTTTCTCGGGTTGGAGGCTCCAGAGGGCCCGCAGGTCGAAGCGGAGCTGGCCGCTGAATGACTTGCCGATTTCGCCGGCGATCACGGCAAAGATGGCGTTCTCGGTTTCGCGTGATTTGAGCGTGGGCTCGAAGCGCTTGGAACGCGGCCCGTATTCGCCCTCGAGCACGCGGTAAGCCAGCTCGTCGGCCCCGACGCCGATGTGAAACAGTACCACGGGGACGGCGAACATGACCGCCAGGACGGGCGCGACGGCGCCCGGACGATAGTTGACGACGCGGGCGATCAACAGAACGGTGCCGAGCATGACGGCGGCGGCGAGGATCGCGATCAGCCAGGGGGCGATCAGCAATGATTTCTGCGTCGGGGCGCCATAGCTGGCCAATTGATCGGGTGTCCCGCGGGTTGCAAGGAAGAGATAAAGCAAAACGGGTAGCAGCCCGACCAACGCGGAGCCGAAGCGGAAGTTCATCCGAAACGGCCGCAGAGACGCCAGTATGCAACTGGCCAGCAGCGTAACTGCCATCCACGGCATATGGGCGAAGACCAGCACCGCCAACAGGAAGGGCAGCGCGAATCGGAATCGGTAGAGGATCGAGACGACGATCGGCACGGCGATGATCGCGGCCACGACGATGCCGAGCACAAGAGCGTGCTGCGGAACCTGGACGACGTTGATCGGGGCGAGAATGAAGTCGTTCAGATTCGGGGCGGTACTGTCCCAGAAACGGGCGGGCGCGACGTAGCCGCGCAGCGAAAAGTCGAACACGCGGGCGAAGTGCAGCCAGTGCGTAAAAGCGCATAACCCGCAGAATAGCAGCAGGTTGACGAGCAGCAGCACAACCGCCCGGATGCGATACTTCGGCTGGGTCCGCGACCAGACATCGACGATTTCAGGTTCGCTCGCGGCGGCGATATCGTTCGGTTGGCTGTCGGCTTCCGTCGCCGGAGTGTCGTCCTCAACCGGATTATCAGCCTGTGGCCGGTCCATATATGGAAATGCTATCGCGCCGGATGGGGGTTGCAATCACTCGAAGCAGGCCTCCGAGAGGTTAGGTGCTATGTTGCCTGGTTCATTAGCAAACTGGGCACCACCCTCTGCTCCGCTGCAATAGAGCCGGGTCGTCCTCTGCTCCGCTACAGCAGAGCCGGGCCGTCCTCGGCCCGGACGCCCGGCGCCGGGGACACGCCGACTCTGCATACGATTAATCCAGCCAGGCGGTGTACCACCAGACGATACCCCAGGCGTTGATGAGGACGCCGAGGAGGATCAACATGCGCATGAGCCAACTCATGCGACGGCCGGCGGCGACGGCGAGCAGAATCATCAGCGGGACCATGAAATCAAGGCTGAAGCGGTAGCCGAACTGACGCCAGCCGGTGTTGTAGTAGAGCAACAGCGGGATCAGCAGCAGACCGGCGGCGACCCAGGCGCCGCGGATAAACGGTTCGCGACGTTGCCGGGCGCGCACCAGGTAGAACAGCGCCGGCGTCGTGATGAAGATGCTCATGCCGTGGGCGTCGGGGACCGGCAGGACGCTGCCGGCCGGCCAGAGCGGCGGACCCATCAACAGCACGTGGAGGTTGCGGGGAAGGTGATAAAGGTGAAATTGTCCGCGAGCCAGGTCACCGATGACCGCGGCGCTGACGTTTTGTGTCGCGTAGCCGAAGTCGAGCGGGTTGTCGAAGCGGGCGTAATTGTAAATCATCAGACCGGCGACGCTGATTGCCGGCGGAATCACCGAGCGCCAGGCCCAGGCGATCAGCCGCCGGCGGTCAATGTGCCCGTTAACGTCGTACAGATGCTGGGCAGCGATGCCCAGAAGCAATGGCCACGTGAAGATCACGTTCGGACGCCCCCACAGAGCGAGCGCAAGCGCGATACCGGGCAGCCACGGCGATCGAACGGCAATGGTCGCCCAGACCGCGAGCGCGATAAACGTGATCGTACAGGTATGCGAGAGAAACCAGACCGAACCTTCGGTCGCAACCTGCCAGTGCACGCAGCCCAGCGCAAAAAGCAGCAACAACCAGCAGCGTCCGCCAACGTCGAGTTCGATCCAGCCCCGCCGACCGAGTGCATTGAGGATGCGCGCGAGCAGGACGACGTTGATTGTGCCGAAGATGATCGAGAAGATGACCGTGTTGGTACCCGCGATGCCGAAGGCGGCGACCCAGGGCAGCATGAGCACCGCCGCCAGGGGTGGGAAAGGGACATACCAGCGGTCATGGTAAAGCGTCAGGTCGGAATGGCCCGGCGGGTCTTCCAGATAGAGCTGTCCTTTGAGGAAAGCGGCGGCGAGATGGTTAAAGTACGCGTGCTGGGGCGTCGAGGTGCGGCCGGTGAGCAGCGTCGTGCCGACGTATGCGATCAAGACCGCCAGCAGGATAGCGATCGTGCGTCCCCAGCCGATTTGGCCGGCGTGGGGTGGCAGGTGGCTTCGATCGTGTATTAGCGTGTCTGGCATTCACCGCGTCCGTTCGATTTGCCCTGCACTGCAAACGGCCGATTTCTTCGCGTTCAAAGTGCAAAGTTTTTCGTTACGTGGGTGGCCCGTCGCTTCAGCGGCGGGGGACACGAATGGACGGTCGATTCGTGTCCCCCACGGCTAAAGCCATGGGCCACCCGACAATCGTCAATCGTCAATGCCCCTTTGGTTGCGGCCAACAGCCGCGCTAAGTGATCATGCTACATACCCGCGGAGCGTAGATGGTATGATGCGGGCGGTAAAGACTACGGAGAAACCTCATGTTACGCGAGACGTATCCGCTTTTTCTGGCGAACGAGCCGCTTGAGCCGAACGCCGACCTGGTGGTGACGAACAAGTATACGTTGGAACCGGCGGCGCGTGTCGCGCGGGCCGACGCGGAGCTGATCGAGCAAGCAATTGCCGCCGCCGCCGCCGCCTTTGAACAGACGCGCAAAATGCCGAGCTATCAACGGCAGGCGATTTTGAATCACGTGGCCAGGCGGGTCGAGCAACGATACGAGGAATTGACAAAAGCGCTGGCCATCGAAGCCGGCAAGCCAATCCGCGACGCGCGCGGCGAGGTCACGCGACTGGTGGATACGTTTCGCATCGCCGCCGAGGAAGCGGTGCGGATCGGCGGGCAGTACCTGCCGCTAGATATTTGCGCGCGGACCGAGGGCTACGAGAGCATCTGTCGGCGTTTTCCGCTGGGGCCGTGTGGGTTTATCACGCCGTTCAATTTCCCGATGAACCTGGTCGCGCACAAGATAGCACCGGCGATCGCGGCGGGGTGTTCGTGGGTACTCAAGCCGGCCTCCGCGACGCCGATTGGGGCGATCATTCTGGGTGAGATATTGGCGGAGACGGATTTACCGAAGGGGGCGTTCTCGATCGTGCCGTGCGCCGGGGCCGAGGCGGGACCGCTGGTGACGGACGAGCGGCTGAAGCTGCTGAGTTTCACGGGCTCGGCGGAGGTTGGTTGGGGATTGAAGACGCGGGCGGGTAAGAAAAAGGTGTGCCTGGAACTGGGCGGCAACGCGGCGTGCATCGTTGATGAGGACGCCGACCTCGAATATGCCGCCGACCGAATCACGATCGGAGCGTTTTACCAGTCGGGGCAGAGTTGCATCAGTGTGCAGCGGGTGATTGCTCACCGAGCGATCTATGAGGAATTGAAACGGAAATTGGTGGAGCGCGCGAAGACGCTCAAAGCGGGTGACCCGCTGGAAGAAGACACGTTTCTCGGCCCGTTGATTACGGAGGGTGACGCGAAACGTCTGGAGGAATGGACCGCCGAGGCGGTCGCCGCCGGCGCGAAGGTGCTCTGCGGCGGGCAGCGGAACGGGGCGTTTTTTGAAGCGACGTATCTTGAAAACGTCGATCGGAAGCAAAAGGTGAATTGTCGCGAGGTTTTCGGCCCGCTGGCGACGTTGCGGCCGTTCGATACGTTCAAGGAGGCCGTCGCGATCGCCAACGACAGCGATTTCGGCCTGCAAGCCGGGGCGTTTACCAAGAACATCGACCACGCGATGTATGCCTACAATGAGCTGGAAGTCGGCGGCGTCGTGATCAACGACATGCCGAGCTTCCGCGTCGACAGCATGCCGTACGGCGGTGTGAAGGACAGCGGCTTCGGCCGCGAGGGGATTCGGTATTCGATCGAAGAGATGACGGAGTTGAAGCTGCTGGTATTAAACAAGGTCGGGCGGCTGTAAACTGTTACCGTTCCTGGTAATTCAATGGCTATCTGCTGGATTTGACATGATTGCCCGCATCGAAGCACTGAACTACCGTTGTCTTCGTTACGTTGCGCAGGAACTTGCGCCCCTAAACGTTCTCGTAGGTCCGAACGGGTCGGGCAAAAGTACGTTTCTCGATGTCGTAGCGTTGTTGCGAGACTTTCTCCACGACGGACTGAAGGACGCGATTCTCCTGGGGCCGGATCCATCTGCGCCACGCGGTCGAGCAAGCCGCGTGGAAGAGTTGTTTTTTCATGGACAAGGGGAGCGTTTTGAACTCGCCGTGGAATTGGACATTCCGGAGCGATTGCGCGAAACCGCCAGGAACGGTCAGGTTGACCGCGCGCGTTACGAAGTCGCGATTGGCGTTAGCGAAGATACGCGAGAGCTGGTCGTTGCCGCGGAAACATTTTGGCTGAAACCGCAAAGCGCCCAACGCCAGTCCGAGCAGCACACACTTTTCCCTCTTGAGCCTCCGGCACGGGACACGCTCCTGACGGCTCCCGACCGAAAGCACACGCCGCCGGGTTGGCGTAAGGTGGTAAACAAGCTCTATGAATCAGGCAATGACTACTTTCAGGCTGAAACGAGCAAATGGAATATTCCCTTCAGGAGTGGTCCGCGTCGTTCCGCGTTGGCCAATTTGCCCGAGGATCCCGGTCGATTTCCAATCGCTCTTTGGGCGCGTGGGTTACTGCTCTCCGGTCTTCACAAGATCGCATTAAACGTTGCCGCCATGCGCCGTCCATGCAGTTCGTCACTTCCAATCACATTCTCGCCGGACGGTTCAAACTTGGCCCGCGTGGTTGCCGAACTCAAGAAAAAGCATCCAAAGCAGTTCGATGCGTGGCTCTCGCATGTTCAGGTCGTTCTGCGAGACGTGGTAAATATCGAGGTGATAGCGCGCCCCGAAGACAATCACCTTTATCTTCGCGTGCATCAGAAAGGCGGAGACGCGGTTCCTTCCTGGCTTCTTTCTGACGGGACGCTGCGCCTCTTTGTATTGACACTCCTGCCCTACTTGCAGACCGATGAACACGTGTATCTGATCGAAGAGCCGGAGAACGGCGTTCATCCGCGTGCCATCGAAGCCATCTATGATGCGCTGTCAAATGTATTCGGTAGCCAGGTACTACTGGCAACCCATTCGCCACTCGTGTTGGGCCGTTCCAAGCCTTGTGACTTGCTTTGCTTCACGCGAAGCGCGGAAGGAGCCGCGGTCGTGGTCAGCGGCGATCAACACCCCAGGTTGAAAGACTGGCGCGGCGAGGTTGATCTGGCAACTCTGTATGCTGCCGGGGTGCTATCGTGAGCGAACCGAAGGATCTAATCGCGCTCGTCGCCGACAGCCACCAGCAGCGCACGCTTGAAGTCCTGTTGGCGGAGCGCCGATCAGCCTTGCGGCTGCGTCCGATTACGTTCGATTTATTCGTGCATCCAGAGAGCGATCCGGGAGTTTTTCGACAGGCGCATGCCTTCCTCCGCGGATTTAAGAAGTCGTATCGATACGCGCTTGTAATGCTCGATGTCAGGTTTCCCGGGTCGCCGGGCTCACGTTCTGAAATCGAATCGAAATTGCAGTCTCGGCTGGATCAGAGCAACTGGTCGGGTTGCTCCGCCGTTATTGCCATTGATCCCGAACTTGAAGCGTGGGTTTGGAGCGACTCGCCGCATGTCGCTCGAATCCTCGGTCAGCCCATGGACATGGTTCGGAAGATTGCCAAAGACCACGACTGGTGGTCGATCGATACAGTCAAGCCAAGTGAGCCTAAAGCCCTCTTGCGCGAAGTACTGCGTTTCACAAGAAAACCACCCTCGGCCGCGGTTTTTGGGGAACTGGCGAAGTCGGTCAGTGTTACGCGATGCGCTGACCCGGCTTTTCGTAGCTTGCGCGATTTACTGTCGGCTTGGTTTGGCACCTGATGAGATCCGGACCGCCGCTATGGGTATTCCGCGATTCCCCGCTCAACGGGCCGACGAATATGGCTCGCGATGAGCATCTGCTTTATTTAGAGATGTATCGACCGGCGGTAGTTCGGATTTACGGCTGGTCGCCGCCGACGATTAGTCTGGGGTGTTTTCAACGCTATGCGCGGGTGGCCGAGCTTCCCGAGCAGGTGCGTGAATTGCCGGTGGTTCGAAGGCCGACGGGGGGCGGGGCGATTCTGCACGATCGGGAGGTGACCTACTGCCTGATCGTCGATGATACGTTGCCGATCACGCACCGGGCACCGGTCGAGTTGTATCGACTGGTGCACGGATTCTGGCGTGAGGCGTTGGCGGCGGACGGGATGCGTTGCGAGCTTGCCCCGGAAGAATATCCGTTTCCGTCGCCGCGCAACGGGCCGTTCTTCTGTTTTCAGGAGCCGGGCCGGACGGACCTGATCGTCGGGCGGGACAAACTGCTGGGCAGCGCGCAGCGGCGGATTCCGGGGCGCGTTTTGCAGCACGGTTCGCTGCTACTGGGTCGGCGGTTCGCGGCGCATCCGGGCGTCGACCTCGGCGAGCCGGAACCGGAACGAGTCGAGCGTTGGATCGAAGGATTCCTGGAGCGCTTGGCACGCGGGTTGTCACTGGAACGCCGACACGCCGAGTGGATACCCGATCAAGCGGTGGACATCGAGCGACGACGTGGGCATTACGCCGGCGACGCCTGGACCCGGCGGCGCTAGAAGTCCGGGGACGTCAACCAGTCCGTTTTTCTTCGAATGACTAATTGCTGATACTCGGGTTTCCGGCCGAAGCGCGCAACCTCATCCCACTGCCGGCGCGGCAGCAGACCCCACCAGGGGCGCGGGGAGACACCGGCGTCTTGCGCATAGTCCACGACCCACGTGATGTTTTGACTGTGCAAGTACGAGATGCCCGTGCGGCGCGTCTTGATCAGATCGAAATATGCCTTGTCGTTCACCAGACCGTCGAGGTTAATGACCGTGCGGCCGCTGAAGAAAGCCAACTCGCCGGCATTCCAGGCGCCGACCCGCGCCTCGGCCGGCACGTTTTGGCGCAGCCACTCGGCCGCCGCCAGTCGATTTGACGACACGCTTTCCTCGTTTGGCATCAAGAACAACGCGAGGATCGCCAGCGGCAGCCGGCCGAGACCGACAACGGTCGGCCAAAACAGACGCCAACGCGGACGGCGAACTCGCTGCATCAGCCACGCGAGCAGCAGCCCCAAACCGATGGCCGCCGAGACGTTTTGCGCCGAGTAATACCACAGCGCGTCGCTGTAATACCCACTAAGCCAGACACGAATTGCCAGAGCGTGCAGCACGAGCGCCGCGGCCCAAACCAATCCCCACGCCCGTGGGCGCGGGAAGCCGCGCGCCGCCGCGAAGAGCAATAACGCGACAATGCCGACGCGCGTCACGGATGAAAGAGCCGGCGGCCAGATCGCCCCGATGCCGATCGCCGCGTGTTTCAGAAGAACGCGGCCCGTGTCCACGACGGCCGATGCGAGCCAGAACAGCGTCCAGTCGGGTTCGCGGCGAGTCGCGTATACGTGTTTGACGAGTCCGGAGACGGGCGTGGGCGTCTCGCCGGCCCAGTAGTTAAACGCCGCCAGTCCCGCCGCGAGAACCAGTAGAATTGCACAGGCCGGCGCAAGCCGCGTCAGATTGCGCGAGCGCAACGCCCAAACGGCCAGTGCAACCCACGTAACCGCGACGGGGACGAGCATGTCCAGCCGCGTCCAGAACAGCAAACCCGAGACTACAGCGGCCCAGGTCCACCTACCCAAACAGCGTGGTTCTCGGAGCAGCGCGTTAAACGCGAGCAGCGCCAAGACAAAAAGTGTCGCGAGCAGCGAGTTTTCCAACCCGATCAGCGCCGGCCGACCGGAGAGGCAATACGCGGTCCAAAACGCAACGGCCCACAGCCCGGCGTAGTCGCCCGCCAATCGCCGCGCGAAACGCCACAGGAGCAACCCGCCGACGGCGTTCAACACCGCCACGAGCAGCAGCGTCGCGTGCAACAAACGCGGGGGGTCACGCGTCAGCAGCGCGAGCAGCCAAAGGATGAGCCCCCACAAAGCCTGAAACCCGTTCGTCCGGTGCAGCCCGTCGAAGGTCGGAAAGCCGTGCTCGGCCCAATTGTGAGCCACTTGCAGAGCGAGATAAGTGTCATCCACCGTCAGCGAGGCGACGATCCACGCGGGCGGCCGAAACGCGGCCAGCCCCTGCCACGCGAGGATCACGATCAGCAGGAAGAAGACGATGCGTCGACACCATGGTTGCCGCGCAACTGCAACGTCTGACCAATCGAGGGCGTTAATCGAAGTCGGATTGCGTTCGGTACCTGGCTTCAACAGGCTTCTCTCCGGCCCAGACATAAGGCAAGCAGCCTAGCGAAGCCGGCACGGCGCGGCAAACCACAGCCCGAGCCATGCCTGGGCCGGGTGAGCGTGTTGGGACGACCAGGGCTCTCATCGTCGAGCGTCACACTATCCGGAGGCTCACCACGCCCCCGGCTAGTACTCCGTCACACCTCAATTTGCGGGTAGCGGCCCCCCCCCCGGGCGGCCGCCGCAAGCCGAATGGTTTTGGAGATTGTTACGCCGCCCCGGGGGGCGGCCGCGGC
>JAUWNI010000148.1 GCA_030612705.1 Phycisphaerae bacterium
GGTAAACCGGCCGCTTCGGGCCGCGGCCGACGCGGGGGTGGGCCGCCACATGACTTTTACGGTGGACTATTAGGTCCAGTGTCATGTCTACAAAAGCACCGGCGATCGTTTTGTTATCAGGTGGGTTGGACAGTGCCACCGTGTTGGCGTTGGCACAGTCTGAGGGGTTCGAGCCGCTGGCGCTTAGCTTTCGATACGGACAACGGCACGCGATCGAGCTGACGGCGGCAACAAAGGTGGCGGCGGCGGCCGGCGCGCGCGAACACCTGATCATCGATATCGATCTGCGCGTCTTCGGCGGCTCAGCGCTCACCGCCGAGATCGCCGTGCCGAAAGACCGCGACCAGGCTGCCGAGGGCGGGATTCCGATCACCTACGTTCCGGCCCGCAACACGATTTTCCTTTCTTATGCACTGGCGCTGGCTGAGGTGCGCGACGCGGCCGACGTGTTCATCGGCGTTAACGCGGTGGACTACAGCGGGTACCCGGACTGTCGGCCGGCGTACATCGCCGCGTTTGAGAAGATGGCCGCGCTGGCGACGCGAGCGGGGGTCGAGGGTCGCCCGGTGCAAATCCACACGCCGCTGATGCGGATGACCAAGGACGCAATCATCGCGCGCGGGCTCGAACTCGGCGTCGACTACGGGTTGACACGAAGCTGCTACGACCCGGACGAGGCCGGCCGAGCGTGCGGCCGTTGCGACAGTTGCCGCCTGCGCCTGACGGCGTTCGCGAAGCTGGGACTGGACGATCCGGCGCCGTACGCCGGGCGTTGAGATAGGGTTCATGGTTCGGGATTGAACCGCCAAGACGCCAAGAGCGCCAAGTTGACGGAGGGTTCAGGGCGTAGCGTCCGCCCCCCGCGGCGGCCGTATGGTTCGGGATGTAGCGCCCGGTCTCCGTGCCGGACGGGGGGTTCGGGGTGTAGCGTCCGCCCCCCGTGGCGGACGTAGGGTTGAGGGTTCGGGATTCCGTGTGTGCCACTGCTTTCAAGCAGTACCCTTCCGTGACCTTTCGAGGTCGCACTGCTCAAGAGCAGTGGCACACCGTCAGTGCCACCCGCCCGAAGAAGAGCTAGCTGACGATTGCGACGGGAAGGGCCGCACGGCTGCCCCAGCCTTGAGCGAGGCGGAAGGCTGGGGTGTACACTCCGCAGATTCCGTGCAAACGCTTTCTTTCCGGTGGGGTGCCTCAATCACTTCATGCAGCGTCCAGCTTCACAAACTCACGGAGGATTCCTCCGAATTCGGCGTCGTTGACGAGTTTCGCGAGGATCTGCATATGTGCTTTATCCCGCGGGGCATCGGTTACGCAGTGAAGATGCCCGTAGGTTGGATCCTCCTCAATGTTGGGATCCTGTCGCGGAACGAGCGGTGGAGCAACTCTTAAAGACAGCCCTTCAAAAGACAACCAAACGATCCCTGGGAGGTTGCCATTGAAAAACTCGGATCGGGAATAATAGGCTTGATAACGATCGAGGTTGGCATCGCTACGGAGCGTCTCATCTTGAAACGTAAATGAGAGCGTCGGATCCCTTTCCTTGAATGCTTTCCATATCAACATCCCCCCCCGTGTTATGTGGTCTGAAAAACCCACACGTCGCAAGAAACGATCACTCGGTTGAAATGGAGTCAACAGCGGTTGATCAGCCATGCGATCCTAGCCCCAATGCTCCCAATCTGATGAATCCTGCATTGTTCCTCTGTTCGCTGCATTCGCTCGTCGATTGATACTATACCGATGGTTGTACCATCCGCATGAAACTCGAACGATACCTGCCGTTTTGAGGAGCGGGAATGGGCGACGAGGGTGATCATATCTTCCTCGTCTTCGAATACGGCAACGCGAGTACCCGGCTTATTCGCAAGTTCAAGCCCAACACCGTCAGTAAACTTCTTGCAGAGTTCGGCTGCGGATGATTGGCGAATACGAATATCAAGATCGTAGAGATCGTCGTGGATCTGTCGGAGAAAACACACTTCCGCATTGCTCAAGAAGACTCCGGAGGCGTTCGGAGGATCCAACGTGAGTGTTCTCTGTTGAGTTGAGGGGAAGAACTCCTCAACCCAAACGGCGAAGTTCGACGCCGAAGCATCCGCCGGCACGTCTTCTGTATTGGAGGGCCTCCGGCGATAGTTTTCTTGTACCGTCGGCCATGCGTCCTCCGGCGGCTGAGTATCAGTACCGCCGAGGCACGTCCCATCAGCATTACTGGGTTTCAACAAGAGCTGGTTAGACATCGGCCACCTTCTTTAGCTCCCATTCCTGCTTTGCGTGATCCGAAATCAGCTTCAGGAAGAAACCTTGGAGGTAATCGTGGATATCGTCAAGCGCCTGTTCCGCATTCAGCGACTCCGTGAGTCGGATTCCAGCCGCGGTCGTGAGTCGATATCCTTCGTGTACACTGTCACCAAGTTTGGCAGTTGCTTGTTCCAGGGCGAAGCGGACATCGACGCGATTGGGCTCGCTCCAACCAGCCTCCAGCTTACGAATCTGTCGGGCGCCATCCATCAGGCCCAGATGCGCTTTCTCGGAAAAGTACTTGCTCAATACGGACGCAGGATCGCTTGCTGGCAAGAAGTTCACGTACGACATGTTGACGACGGCAACTCTCGGAAACGCGTCGTCGCCCAATCCCTCCGCAAATGCCTTGATAGCTTTCCAGAGTGCATCGCGCAGGTCGGGATATCGAGGGTACTTCATCTCAGACAACCCGGGCTGCTTGACCCACCTCGCAACGACCACTTTTGGGTGCACGCTGACTGTCAAACCAGCGTTGTGACCGCCATACACGGCCCCTGGGAGGGAACTAGGTCCGAACTCTGTCGGACTAAGTCCGAACCCTGGAGCCACTTCAAGTTGTTGTGGCGCGCTGAGCGTCGAAAATTCCGGTTCAAGGCGCTTCTTTATCGAATTGACGACATCGTAGCTGACAGAAACCTCTTCAGATAAGCTCGCGCGCGATGCCGCCTCTATGAGGGGCAGATTGTCAAAGTCTAGCCGGGTTTTCTGGGTGGATGTTGAGTTCATTTTACCAAGTCGCTTACTCGAACAGAGGTTTCGATCATGGTCTACTCCTTCTCACTCTATTCTACGCAAGTTAAGAACGCAAGTTCGGAGTGACGTTTTAGGGCTGTGCGGGTGTGCGCGACGCATGATGCGTTTCCCCGGCCGTGCGGAAGGCCGGGTGCCGTGCCCAAGCGGTAGCTTGGGCACGCTCCGGCCGGGGCAGAGTATACCACGACCGCGTCAGAGCGGCCATTTCGCGGCGATAGCCGCTAACATCCTGCTGTCAAGGCGCTCTTGCGCTGCCCGTGGCGGCCGCGGATGGTCAGGTCGGTCTATCCCACAATCACTAAGCTACGTCCCGTACCCGTAATTCGCCAAGAGCGTCGCCAGGTCCGACAGATCAACGCAGCCGCTTTCGTCGAAGTCGGCGTCCGGGTTGTAGTTCGGGTCGCCGACGCAGGCTCCGTAGGCGGCGAGCAGAGTGGCCAGATCGGCCAGGTCGACGTCCCCGTCGCCGTCGAGATCGCCCGTCACCGGACCGAACAACGTCGAGATGAGCCAGACCGTGCCTTCGCCCCAGGAGGAGCAGATCACGCCGACCTGGTCGCCCGGACCGAAGACGGTCACGTAGTTTGCCCCGGCGTCCACCGCGAAGGGGGGCGAGACCTCACCGGTGGCCACCTCGATCGCGTACACGTAATCGTCGGGGTAACAGACCGACATGGTGGCCTGCGTGCCGTCGGCGTTGAAGGCGACAGTCGCGCCGCCCTGCGGAGCGACGGTGCCGTCGAAGTCGCCCTCGGAAATCACCGACATGTCGGTCGGATCGCTGACATCGGCAAAGGTCAGGCCGCGCGAATACAGGCACGCCACCGTATTGCCGTGGATAGCGACGGTCGCGCCGAAAAGCTGCGTGCCGCCGACGAAGAGTCCGTCGGGATCGAGCAGGCTGAGGGTGACGACGTCGAACGAGTACAAGATGCATTCGTTGGTTGTGACAAAACCGGTCCGCGCGTCGGCGGCGAAGACGATGTTGTCGTTCGATCCGAAGCTGTTTGAACCGGGCAGCTCGATGATTCCCGCGAGCGTGAGGTTGGCCGGGTCGCTCACGTCGGCAACCATAATGCGTCCGTTGGTCGTATCGACTATCGCCAGGCGATCGCCGGCCAGGCCGATGCGATCGGGGTTGCCGGGCAGTACCAACCCGTCCGGGTCCTCGAGGCTAAGCGTGTCGATGTTGAAGGAATACAGCGTGTCGTTCGGAAAACCCGCGATGTAGCCGATCACGCCGTCCTCATCGACTTCGACGTTCTGCCCTTGAATGTTGGTCGTTGCCGGGAACGCGATGACGCCGACCTGTGCCAGATCGGTCGGATCGGAGACGTCGGCGACGAAGACCCCCTGGCTGGGAAACCAGCCGGGGATCGCCAGGCGGTCGCCGGCAAACAGGAACGGATCGCTGGCCGTGGCTGGTGCCGGAAGTGCGAGCCCGTCCGCGTCGAGCAACTCACCCGTGCTGAGCGAGAACGACCAGAGCACGTCGTCGTCCATACTCGGCACGTAGGCCACGCTGCCCTCGAAGATAAACGTGGTGTTCTGGTAAAAGCCTGCCGGATCGGGGAATGCCACCACTTTCGCATCCTGGCCCAACAGCGGCGCTGCCAGCGCCACCACCACCAGTACCACGGGTGCTCTTCTGATTACCTCTCGCATTGTCCGTCCTCCGTTTGAGTGTAACGACTTAAGATGGAGGATTGCGGATCGGGCTCGCGCCGTCGCCGGCAAACCGCAAGTGCGATCCTCGAGACCACCGCTTGTCTCCTCCCGCGTTCTGAAACACGACCTGATCGAGCTTCTCCACTGCGAAGTCGCCTCCATTTACATTAGCGTTTGGAGGCGCAAAAGCGAAGCGCGAAAAACGACCACATGGATGGCCTTGGTGAGAAGAATGCCCGCCGACCCGCTGTTCGCCCGCACCGCCCAGTTCAAGCATCACGCGTCTGGACCTTAGGCACACGCGACCGTCTAGTGTGGCAAACCACACTCGGGGCAGCGAGTGGAGTCGGTGCCGCCGACGATATACCCGCAACGGCGGCAGACGATCCGGGCCGTCGCCATCAAGTGCCGTCGGCGCGCCCCCGTCCCGTGGAAGATCAAGACCACAGACAGCATCAAGGGCAACCTGGCCCCCCGGATTCCGAGAACGAGAATGCTACCCCAGTGGGCGGGATCCTTGGCGGGCGGAAACGTGTCGTATACGTCCGGCAACCCCAGGACCCATCCGATACATGCCAACAACGTGAGCCTGCCCAGAATGAGCCCAAAGCTCTTCGGGCGTAGCCAGATCACAACCACACCGACGATGAGCGCTACGGAGACCATGAGGCTACTCGCATGTTCAACGAAATCCAGGACACCATACGCCTTGTTCACGGGCCACCCCAGCAACCACTTGCACATGACAATTGAGCCATAGACGCTGTCTTGCAGGTTCTCGACAGCCAGCCACACCATGAATGCCAAAGTAAACGACCGCCACATGGGGGGCGCGAGGTCATGCCAAACCCCGTTGAGTTCCACCGGATCTGATCGCCAGCGGGGAGCGATGACCCAGCACCAAAACACAAGTGGCGGCGCGATCCCCAGTCGCCAGAGCGTCAGTAGCGGCAGTGGGGCGGGAACGTGATACGGCTCGTCGGGGTCCGACCACCCCATTTCGTGCAGCCAATGAGAATACTTATCTTCCACCTGACAACTCCACTCGCCTACGAAGTAGTCGGAGTAGACCACGAAGAAGAACACAAGCAGAACGGCCTTCGCCGAACGCGGACGGGCCATGAGAATTGCCGCTGCCGCCAACGGTAGAATGGGGCCGAGGCGACAGAACCACAGGCTTGCGACCTGAACGGCCCGTTCCCAAATCGCGTCGCCGAAAATCTCCCACGGGCCCCACGACGGCCACCACCGGCCCCTCCAGGGCATGTCCGCGTTGCGGGACGCGAACTCGATGGCAATCGCGGTAACCAGCAAGACCGCCGCCAAGCGAACACACGCCGCGTACTGTGCGGCTGGCGACATCTGAGTGATGGGCTGCGAACTGGAACGGAGGATTTGCATCCCGATTCCCCGTCGCTTCGAGACAGAGTCGAGGTGATGATCGCTGGACGACTAACCTGGGCGCCCGCACCGAGACGCGATCCGCGCTGCGACCTTATGCACACTTATACACGTGGAACTCCGCGTCGGATACAGCAACGGGTGGCTCAATCCTCCCGCGGCTGATCGACCTCCGGATTGAGCACGATCGTGACGTGGACGACACCGCTTTCGGTGGTGGTTGTCACGTGGCAGTTCGAGTGGTGGAAGACGTTCAGCATCGGAATGTTTTCCGGCAAGACCTCGGCGATGAACTTCTCAATCCCACGCTCGCGCCCGATCGCCACCAGGTGATCGAACAGACAGGTTCCCAGCCCCTTACCCTGCCAGTCGTCGCGCACGGTAAACGCCACCTCCGCACTGTTGTCGGCCGCATCGTGCAGATAACGTCCGACCGCGACTACCTCTTCCTCGCCGGGCTCGCCGACAATGCTGATCAGCGCCATCTCCTCGCTGTAGTCCACGTTGCAGAACACTTGCAGGCGGTTGTGCGGCAGGGCTTTCATCGGTCCGTGGAAACGGAGATAGCGCGTCCGCTCGCTGAACGAATAGAACATCTCCTTCATCATCGGTTCGTCGTCCGGGCAGATCGGCCGCACGAAGACCTCAGTCTCGTCTTTCAACGTCACGGTCGTTTCATACTGCGACGGATAGGGGACCCTCATCGGCGGCAGAATCTGGTTCGCGTAGACGATGTGACGCTGCTTGGCCGCGTGGAGCAGTTCGGAGCGGTAGTCGGGATGGGCGATGTTGATCAGCGACATCGCCCGTTCGCGCAGGTTGCGTCCGTGCAGATACGCAACGCCGTACTCGGTAACGACATAGTGTGTGTCGCCGCGCGTGGTCGTCACGCCGGCGCTTTCCGACAAGCTCGACACGATGCGTGAGACGATTCCGTCCTTGGTTTCCGCCGTGCTCGGCATGGCGATAATCGGCTTGCCGTTTTTGGCCATGGCCGCCCCGCGGATAAAGTCGGCGTGCCCGCCGATTCCGCTGTAAAACCACTGTCCGATCGAGTCGGCCACGATCTGGCCCGTCAGGTCGATCTCGATCGCCGAGTTGATCGCGATCATGCCGTCGTGGCGGGCAATGACGGTCGGGTCGTTCGTATACTCCGACGGGTGCATCTCAATCTGCGGGTTGTCGTCCAGAAAGCGGAAAAGCTCTTCGCTGCCCGCGGCGAAGCTGCCGACGATCTTGTCGGGGTGAAACGTCTTGCGGCGACCGTTGATCACGCCGGCCTCGGCGAGCCGCATGACGCCGTCGGAGAACATTTCGGTATGGATTCCGATGTCGTTCTTTTTTTGTAGCAGGGAGAGCACGGCGTCGGGCATCCGACCGATCCCAAGTTGCATCGTCGCCCCGTCCGGAACCAGCCGGGCAATATGCTGGGCGACCTTCTGCGTCGCTTCGTCCGCCTCACCCGCCACCGGCCATTCCAGCAGCGGCTCGTCGTGCTCGACCAGGCAATCGATCTGACTCACGTGCAGAAAACAGTCGCCGTGCGCCCGCGGCATATGCTTATTCGCCTGTGCGATCAAAATCTTCGCCGACTCCGCCGCCGACTTCGTGATGTCCACCGACACACCCAGACTACAGAACCCGTGCTCGTCCGGGGGGCTGACCATCACCAGCGCCACGTCGATCGGAATCCGTCGCGTCTTAAACAATGCCGGCAGCTTCGAAAGAAAGATCGGCGTATAGTCCGCCCGGGCTTCGTTGACCGCCTCGCGCAGGCTGTTCCCGATGAAGAACGCGTTCGCCCGAAAATTCGCCGCGTATTTTGGAGCGGCATACGGCGCCAACCCCAGCGTCAGCACCTGCACGACTTCCGTATCGCTCAGCCCGCCCCCGGCTTCCGTCATTGCCCGCATCAAAGCCTGCGGCTCGCCGCACGCCGAACCGAAAAACACGCGATTGCCCGGCTTGATTCGCCCGACCGCATCCGCCGCCGTGACGACCTTGTCCGCATAGCGCTCCTGCCACTTCGTTGTCATCTGTTACGACTCCTTCAGAATGATCCGCGCGTCGGCCACAACCGCGCCTTTGCCACGCGGGTAGACGATCAGCGGGTTGATATCGAGTTCCTGAATGCCGGGATGATCGGTCACCAGTTGCGACAGCCGCAGCAGGCACTCCGCCACCGCCTTCATGTCCGACGGCGGCTCGCCGCGCACGCCTTCGAGCAGACGGTAAGAGCGGATATCCTTGACCATCTCGGCCGCGACGTTTTCCCGGATCGGCGCCAGCCGAAAGGCGACGTCGCGCAGCGCTTCGGTGTAAATCCCGCCCAGCCCGAACATCAGCAGCGACCCGAAGCGTGGATCGCGCGTCATTCCCAGGATGATCTCCTTGCCCTTCTCCATCATTTTCTGGATCAGCACGCCCCAGATCTCGACCTCGTCACCCATGTGTTTCATGACCGACGCGATCATCCCCTCGAACGCTTCGTGAACATCCTCACCGCTCGACAGGTTCAGCCGCACGCCGCCCACGTCGGTCTTGTGCAAGATTTTCGGCCCTGAAATCTTCATCACCACGGGATAGCCAACTTCACCGGCTACCCTGACCGCTTCGTCCGCGGTCTTCGCCAATGCGTACGGTACCGTTGGGAACCCGTAGTGCCGCATGGCTTCCAGGGCCTGTAACTCCACCAACTGATTGCGTCCCTCTTTCAACTCGCCGGCGAACAGAGTTTCCACCGCCTGGTCGTCCACGTCGAATCGGCGGTACTTGCTGATCGGTCTACGGGCCCATTCGGCAAAACGCGCTTTGGCCGACAACGCCCGCATCGCATCCTCGGGAAACGTAAATGTCGGAACCCCGTGCTGTTGCAATACCGACACGGCGGGCAACATATCCACCTGCCCCATCAATACGCCAATGATCGGTTTGTTGCAGAACCCCTTGGTCTCCGCGATGACTTGTGCGATGTTCTCGACGTCCGTCATCATCTGCGGCGTCACGATCACCGCTATCTGATGCACGTTCTCATCCGCAGTCACTGCGTCCAGCGCCGCCCGATAGCGGTCGTGCTTGGCATCCCCAATCACGTCCACCGGATTCTTCCAACTGCCGGTCGACGGCATCTGAAAACGTAGCGACTTGGTCGTGTAGTCCTGGAAACGCGCGATCTTCAGCCCGTAACGGATGCACGCGTCGGTCGCCATGATTCCGGGGCCGCCCGCGTTCGTTACGATCGCCGTCCCCCGTCCCGCCGGCAGCACCGGATCGACGAACACCTCGGCGTAATCGAACAGTTCCCCGACGGATTCGACCCGAATGACGCCGGCCTGCGAAAACACCGCGTCGTACACTTCGTCGGACCCAGCCAGCGAACCGGTGTGCGAAGCGGCTGCCGCCGCCCCCTCGCTCGTCCGTCCGGTCTTGATCGCGAGGATCGGCTTCGGATTGTCGCCGCGTGTGATCTCGTGACACGCGTCGATGAACGGCTGTCCGCCGGAGATATCCTCCACATACATCAGAATCACGCGCGTCTGTGGGTCGTGTGCCAGCGAGCGCAGCAGATCGATCTCCGTCACGTCGATCTTGTTGCCGAAGCTCACGAACCGCGAAAACCCGATCCCGCGCCCCTGGGCATAGTCGAGCACCGCCGTGCACAGCGCACCGCTCTGTGAGATCAGGCCGAGCGTTCCCTTGCGGGGCATGTGCGTGGCGAAGGTGGCATTCATCTGGATTTCCGGCGAGGTATTGATGATCCCCAGGCAGTTCGGCCCGACCAGCGACAGCCCGCGCTCCTCCGCCAACGCCTTCAAGCTCTTTTCTCGCCGCACTCCTTCGCCGCCGACTTCCTTGAACCCCGCCGAGATAATCACGAAATGCTTGATCCCGTGATCGGCACCCTGGCAAACCAGACCCTCAATGGTCGGTGCCGGCGTGACGATCACCCCCAGGTCCACCTCATCGTCGATCGACTGCAAATCCCGCACGCAACGCAAACTCAAAATACTCTTGGCCTTCGGATTAACCGGGTAAACGACACCCGTGTACCCGCCGTAGATCAGATTGCGCATCACCGCGTAGCCGACCGACCCCGGCCGGCGCGACGCGCCCACCACCGCGATCGAGCGCGGGGCGAACATCGGTTCAAGATCACGGCTGGCGGTTTCGTGTGCTTCCGGCGTGGCAGTGGTTTGGGGCATAGCGTGTAACTCCGTGCATGGCGACAGCCGCGTATTGTGGCACGCTTAGCCTCCTGGGACAATACAGCAATCTGGAGAGTAGTGCTCTGTCACACTTCGATTTGCAGGTAGCGTAGTGCGCGGGCCCCCGGCCCCGCACGGAAGATAGGAACATTAGGAGGGCGTGCCGCGCCCCACGGGGGGGAGCGCGGCCGCGCGGC
>JAUWNI010000213.1 GCA_030612705.1 Phycisphaerae bacterium
GCCCCCCGCGGCCGACGTAGATAGCTAAACACCTCCCGATGGCCTACGTCGGCCGCGGGGGGCCGACGCTACAACCCGAAAGCCCAAGCGTGACGGAGTACCAATGTACCTTGGTGGTCGGGCGCGCGGCTGACCGCTCACAGTATAACCGCGTCCGGTAAAGATCGAACTCTGCAAGTTCACATTGATTCGGGATCCCGGAATGGGCTTCCTGCAATTGCTCTCCGAGCTCTTCGGTGGCGGATCGCACGACTCGCGCGCCGGGGGGCGGGAGAGTGCCGGTACCGGTACCGGTGTACTCCCGCCGCCCGACGAACAGCCGGAGGTGATGCCCGAGTCCGAATTGACGGGCTGGTGGACTCCTGATGGAGAAACGACCGTGGTCGCGCCGCCGCTCACGGGGGATGAGCGCCTGGTCGATCGTGACCTGCACGACCACCTCGTCCGTGTGCTGGACGATCCCGATCTGGCGCTGCCGCGTTTGCCGCAGATCGCACAACGTGCCCTGATCATGCTGCACGATCCGGGTGTCGATTTCGGGCGATTGGCCGAACTGATCGAGCAGGATCCCGCCGTTGCCGCCGAAGTCCTGCGAATCGCGAATTCGGTCGCCTATCGCGGGATCGCCGAGGTGGCCCGGCTCGATTTGGCGTTTGCCCGGCTCGGTTCCCGCACGCTGCGCTCGATCATCCTGGCACTTTCGACCAAGGGCTTGATGATCCAGACCGGCGCCGCCGAACGCAGCCGCGGCGAGGAACTCTGGCAACGCGCCCTCGTCTCGGGCATCGTGCTCGAACAGTTCAGCGACTCCGCCCGACTCTCGCGCGACGAAGCCTTCATGCTCGGCCTGCTGCACGATATCGGCATGTTGGCGGTGCTGAGGGTTTTGCACGACTACGAACGCACCGGCGGTCGGCGTGTCCCGCGCCCGCTGTTCGATCGGCTCTGCGGCGAGTGGCACGAGCATATCGGCCTGCGCCTGGCCGACGCCTGGAACCTACCCAAACCGCTGCCCGACATCATCGGCAACCATCATCGCGACCTCCGCGATGACGACCCGCTGTTATATACGCGAAGTCTGGTGCAATTTGCCGACGTGGTTTGCGCTATGTTGGAATATGCGCCGTACGTCCCGTACGATTTCTTCGCGTTGCCGTGTGTGCGCCGGATCGGCCTTCAGAACGATACCGCCACGTGTCGGAAACTGGCCGTTCTGCCCGAGCTCATCGCGCAACGGATCGCGGGCGGGTAAGCTTCCTATCATCGTCGGCGTCTTTTCTTCCGGTCGCGCTTCCGCGGGTTGTACTTGGTCGAGCCCTTCTTCATTTTCGGCATTTGGCCGCCGGCGAGCATGCCCGACTGGCCCAGGGCCTGCGTCATCTTCATGCGGTCGCGAATGCCCATCCCCGCCATCTGCTTCATCATCCCGCGCATCTGAGTGAACTGCTTGACCAGCCCGCTGACGTCCTGCTGCTCGACGCCCGAACCCCTGGCGATCCGCCGACGACGCGAGGCCTCGATGATATCGGGATTCTGACGTTCCTTCGGCGTCATTGCATGGATGATCCCACGGAAGCGGTCGAGCTCCTCCTCGGGCATCTCCATTCCGTCCAGGGCCGAGCCGACGCCGGGGATCATCTTCATGATCTGCTTCATCGGGCCCATCTTGCGGAACTGCTCGAGCTGCGACAGGAAATCGTCGAACCCGAACGAGCCCTTGGCCATCTTCTCCTGGATCTTCTGTGCCTTTTCCGCGTCGACGGTCTGCTGGGCCTTTTCGACCAGCGAAACGATGTCGCCCATGCCCAGAATCCGCCCGGCGATCCGGTCGGGATGGAATTCCTCGATCGCGTCGAGCTTTTCGCCGACGCCGATGAACTTGATCGGCTTGCCGGTGATGGCCTTGACGCTCAGCGCCGCGCCGCCGCGGGTGTCCGAGTCGAATTTCGTCAGGATCGCGCCGTCGAGTTCCAACCGCTCGTCAAATGCCTTGGCGGTGTTGACCGCGTCCTGGCCGGTCATCGCGTCGAGCACGAGATAAATCTGGTGCGGCTGTGTGGCGTTGGCGACCTGCGAGATCTCCGTCATCATCTCTACGTCGATCGCCAGGCGGCCGGCGGTGTCGAGGATGACAACGTCGCGATCCAGCTTGCGTGACTCGCGGATGGCATTGCGACAGACCTTGACGGCCTTTTGGTGGCCGCGCTCGGCATGGACCGGCACGTCGAGCTGCTTACCGAGCACTTCGAGCTGATCGATCGCGGCCGGCCGCTTCAAGTCCGCGGCAACGAGCAGCGGCTTTTTACCCTTGGTCAAGCAATAGCGGGCGAGCTTGGCGCAGGTCGTCGTTTTACCCGAGCCCTGAAGGCCGGCCATCAGGACGATCGTCGGCGGCTGCGAGACGAACGGAATCCGCGTCTCGATCGGCCCCATCAGCTCGACGAGGCTGTCGTGTACGACCTTGACGATCACCTGATCGGGCTTCAACGTGTCGATCACGTGCATGCCCAGGGCTTTTTCAAGGCAGTCGTCGCAGAACTTGCGGGCCACCTCGAGATGCACGTCGGCTTCGAGCAGGGCGGTGCGAATCTCGCGCATCGCGTCGCGGACGTTGGCCTCGCTGATCTTCCCACGGCCGCGTACGTTGCGGAATACGCTGTGAAACCTTTCGGTAAGGGCGTCAAACATAGTCCCGTAAGTCTACACGCCAAACTTACACGCGGACAAGAGGCGACTTTCGATCGCGTGCAAGATGCCAGTGCTCTGTCAGTGTTGCTTTGATGGGTTCAACCTGAGGAGCCGCGGACTTCAGTCCGCCCGGCGCCGCGCGGAGTAGAATTTACCCTTTCCGAAGGAGCGGGCGGACGGAAGACCGCGGCTCTTCATCTGGATGCGAGGCATGATTATAGAGACACTACACTAGTTGGCGAATGAGGCGCCGC
>JAUWNI010000103.1 GCA_030612705.1 Phycisphaerae bacterium
CCCCCCCCCCCCCCCCGGGGGGGGCCCCCCCGCAACTGGGCCCGCGCCGAAGCCCGCCGGAAGCGTCATGTGCCCTGGCCCGCACCCTCAATTGGTGCTACTATTCCCGGCCTGAGCGAGCAATCCGCATAACTGTACCCACGACCGAGGAAACGCCGATGCTGCAAACCCCGTTGATCAACTTTCACCGCGACTCCGGTGCCAGACTGGTCGATTTCGCCGGCTGGGAAATGCCCGTCTATTACGAAGGCCTGATCAAAGAGCATAACTACACTCGTCAACACGCCACATTCTTCGACGTCTCGCACATGGGCCGGGTCGAATTCCGCGGCGACGGGGCCGCGGACCTGCTCGAAAAGCTCAACACCCGCCGCATCGGCAACATGCAGGTCGGCCAATGCCGCTATAGCCACATGTGCCGCGAGGACGGCGGGATTCTCGATGACGTGATCGTCTCGCGGCTCGAAGACTGTTTCCTGGTCGTTTGCAACGCCTCCAACCGCGAAAAACTCCTCGGATGGTGGGACCGCCAGAAAATCGGATTCGACGTCACCATCGAAGACAAAACGATGAAGACCGGCATGATCGCCGTCCAGGGCCCCGAAGCCATGGAGACCATGGACCGATTCCTGCCGATCGACCTCGGCGATCTGAAGCGTTACCACTGCGCGACCGGCCGGGCCTACGGCGCCGACTACGTTATCGCCCGCAGCGGCTATACGGGTGAGGACGGCTTCGAGGTCATCATGCCGGCCCACCTCGCCCCCACCGCGCTCAACATGCTCATCAGCCAATCCGCCGAGTTCGGCCGGCCGATCAAGCCCGCCGGCCTCGGCGCCCGCGACTCGCTCCGCACCGAAGCCGGCATGCCGCTCTACGGCCACGAGTTGAGCGAAGACTGGGACTCGATCACCGCCGGTCAAGGCTGGTGCGTCCACCTCGATAAGAACTTCATCGGCAAGGAAACCCTGCAAAGAGTCAAGGATGAAGGCCCGAGTAAGACGCTGGTCGGCTTCGAGGTCGATAGCAAACGCACCCCGCGTCAGGATGCACCGGTTGTCAACAATGGCGAGCAGGTCGGCGTCATCACCAGCGGCCTGGCCAGCCCCACGCTCGGCAAGGTCATCGCCATGGGCTTCGTTCCGCCGGCCCTGTCAAAGCTCGGCACAACGGTCGAAATCGACCTTGGCCGCACCCGGCTCCCCGCGATCGTGGTGCCCCTGCCGTTCTACAAAAAGCCGAAGAAGTAAAACACGGCGCGGCCATGACACCCATCAATTGATGTGTGACAAAGCACTAGCGCTCTGTCAGTGTTACTTTGATAGGTTCAACCTGAGGAGCCGCGGACTTCAGTCCGCGCGGTGCCGCGGGGAGTAAAATTTACCCTTGCCGAAGGACCGTGCGGACTGAAGTCCGCGGCTCTTCGCGGTTTCCCATAGTCGACGTTTTTGTGAAGCAGATTACTAGAGCACGAATCGAGCGAGGATATCTCGCGCCGCGGAGACATCGGGTACGACGTGTAGCTCGGCGGCGTCGGGCTGTGCCTGAATGATGCAGTCGATAACCGGCTGCCAGGTATCGCCTAGCACGATCAGCGGGCGGTCGCCGGAGAGCAGTTTCTTATTAAGCAATTCCCAGGTGAGGGCGAGTTCGACGAGCGTGCCGGTGCCGCCGGGGAGAACGACGTACGCCCGGCCGAGCCGCGTGAGCGTATTCAGGCGTTGGAACAGATCGAAGGTCGGTATTTCCTGACGGATGTAGGGGTTGGCTCCGCCGCGGCCGAAGCGCGTACAGGTGACGCCGATGGTGTGCCCGCCGGCTTCGACGGCACCGCGGGCGGCGGCGGTCATCGTCCCGCCGTAGCCGCCGTTGCAAAGCGTCAGGCCGAGTTCGGCAATGGTTCGCCCGAGGTCGAGGGCGGTCTGGTAGAGCTTGTCGAGCGGGTCGGCGTGCGAGCTGCCGAAGACCGTCACGATATTTTTCTCCATGAGTCGGTACTCCCGAAGCGGGCGACAACTTTCGGCACCACGACGGCAGTTTACCCCCGCCGCGGGGGGTCTGTAACAATTCGGGCGGCACAAATCAGGGCCCTGATCAACACCACCCCAATTATCAGGTTCTCCCGTGGCGGCCAAATTCCGACCGCGCTGGCGGAAACCGGAGGGGTGGACGTAGACTTTACGCGTTACATCTGCCCGGGAGACTTGCGGTGCGCGACGGACATAGAATCGGCGCGATGATCGGCTTACTCGGCATAGCGTGCCTGCTGTGCCCGACACATGCGTTTGCACAGGCCGCGGCAGCGTTACAACCGGGCCGGCATTCCGATGCGCTGGAAGCGTTGCTCAATCAGCTCGGCAACGAGGACTATACCCGCCGCGAGGAGGCCACGCGGAATCTCTTCACACAGGGATCGGCGATCGTGCCGCGCTTGAAAGTCCGGCTGGTGCATGAGACCGATCCGGAGATTCAGCACCGGCTGCGCTACATCATCGAGAACATGACCCCGCCGCCACAAGCGGTGCTGGTGGTGCGCGCGACGCCGGAGAGCGGTTTGCAGCCGGGCACGGTGATAACGCACGTGAACTCGCGCGGCGTTCGCGACCGGACGTACCTGCGGCAGCAATTGGTACGGACGCCGCGCGGGGCGCTATTGCGCGTTCGCGGTCCGACGGGACCGCGGGAAGTGGGTCCGATCGAAGCCAATCAACTGACGGCGTTGTGCGACTACGTGGCTCCGCGCGGGGCAGCGCTGGCGCGGGCGGTGCGATTGTACGCCACCGGATTTGCCGAACGGGCTTATGAGGTACTGCGGGGATTACCACAGCCGATTCCGGAGAATGAGCTTTCCAGGCCGTTACACGCGCGCATCGCGTACACGGCGGGCGACGCGGCGGCGGCGCTTGAGCTGATGTCCAGGCATACCGACGATGTTCGGGCAACGGGAGCGGACTGGAGCAGTCCTTCCTACTTTGACCTGCGCGGTCCGGGGAAGGCGCCGTTTCATCTGGAGTGGGCCGTCACGACACAGGCCGGTCGTGGATTCTACGTGTCACGCAACGATCCCGATCTGCGAATTCAGCGCATCCTCCTGCCGGCCCATCGTCGCGCCGACGCGCTGGGCCTCACCGCCGGCTACTGGTGGGGGCGGTATCGTGATCAGTTGGGCAGCGGCGACAACAGCGACCATGTGGCGGGAAACCAGTTGGCGGTGGCGGCGTGGATGTTGTACGGCTTGGACCTGCGGTCCGAATGCTGCCGACTGATCGAGCCGCGCAGCGCGATTCTCCGCCGAACGGGACGCGGCAATCGCAAGTGGATTCGGGTCGAGACCGACGCGTGGTTGCCTTTTCTGGCAGGCGACGCGCGGGCGGCGCTGGACGGATTTTACGAGGACGCTCTGGACGTGCTGCGTCGTCCGCCACGCTCGAACGACCGCAGTGTGCTGACGCGTAACCCGCACGTTGCGGCTCGGGTGGCGTTTTTCCTTTATCAATTCCCGGAGGACCAGCGAATTGAGAAGATGCTCGGGGCGGTCGGTCATCACGCGCATCCGGCGCTGACCGATTACCTCGACTGGATGCTGTACGCGCTAACGGAGAAGAACCAGAACACGATCAGGCGCGATTTGCAGGCGGCCCTGCCGCATCTGCCGGACGAAAAAGTGCTGCCGTATGCCCGCGCTGTGGCGCTGCTGGAATACGTGCGGGGCAAGCCGGATCAGGACGTGCCGCGGACGGCCCGGCGTCGGGTGCTGAATTCCCCCGCGGGCGAGCAGCGTAGCGTCTGGCTGGGAATCATCGACGCGCTGCTCGAACTGAGTGCCGGTCGGCCGCATGAGGCCCGTCGAGCGCTGCTACCCTTCCGCGATCGAGCGGAAACTTCGGCACTATGGCATACGGCCGGTTTTTTGAGCGACCCGCCGGCGTCAGCCGCCAACCACCCGACGTTGCGACGACCGCTGCTGGCGGTCCCGATGGGACCGTCGAAGGAACACTGGTTAATTCTTAGTCGCGATCGGCGGCTGATGCACTTCGACGCGGCAGCGAGCTTGCTGACCGCGCTCGACCAGCCGACGCCGACGTGGTTTCCGAATCCGTTGACGTGGCCCTGGATCGGCCGTGAAGAGGCCGGCGGGCGGGTGTGGACGTATTGTCGTCGGCGTGTGATCGAGATTTGCCGTGACGTGGAACGTGATGGTTTGCGGGTGAATCTGAACACGGCGGACATCACGGCGTTCGATCGGTACATTGGACCGCGGTTCAGCCAGTTTGCCGAGGCAGTTGCCGCCGTCGAGTTGAAGCCCGGCGAGAACAGCGAATTTCTGCGCTGCGAAATAACGGCCAAGAGTGAATATGCCGCCGATCCGGACCTGCGCGAAATCGGAATGATCCAAGTGCTGCCGCAAGCTCCGCGCATCGTACACGTGGCGCTGCGCGGCGGGCCGCACGTGCTGATCGATACGGCGACGGGACGGTCGTGGACCTCGCCGTGGATCGGGGATCGACTCGATTTGCCGAGGCCGCCGGTGTTTTTCGCCCAGGCGTTGTGGGAGTCGGCGGGGGACGGCTCGCCGATCGTGATGCTGATGAGCGATCAGGGGTTGATCCGTTTCGAGCCTGGGACGGAGCGGGCGAAGCGGATCGCCCTGCCGGGCAGCGAGCCCTACCCGCCGCTGGTGCCGGAGTCGACGCCTTACGAGCGGCGTGATCCGCGTTACGTGTACTGCGCGCGGCTGCCGGAGGACGGCGGGCATGTGTATCGCGTTACTCTCGCGGACGAAAGCGTGGAAGAAATGGACATGATCAACGAGACGCTGCCGGCGCATTATTACGACGTGCGTCTGCGCGCGGAAATTCGCGCGGGGCTCGATAGGCGTTTCGCGGAAGCCAAATTACCCGACCTGCAATCTTTTATAACCGACGCGATCGAAACGGTCTCGCGTTGGACGATGGAGCAAGAGAAAAAACCATGACGGCGTACGCACTGACACTCGGCGACCAGCCGCTCGATTTGGAAACACTCGATGCCGCACTCGATAAACCATTGCAAGTTGCCCTATCCGAAGACGGCATGCAGCGAGCGCGGCTTGCTCGCGGGTGGGTCGAGGAACTGACCCGGCGCGGCGACGCGATCTACGGCATCAACACCGGCTTCGGGCACCTGAAGAACAAACGCATCTCCGCCGACCAACTCGACAAGTTGCAGGAAAACCTGATTCTGTCACACGCGGTGGGTGTGGGGACCGCCACGCCGCCGCGGATTGTGCGCTGGATGCTGATGTTCAAAACACAGATGTTACTGCGCGGTCACAGCGGGGTACGTCCCGAATTGATCCGACGGTTGGCGAGCTGGCTGAACAATGATCTGCTGCCGGTGGTGCCGACGCGTGGGTCGCTGGGTGCCAGCGGTGATCTGGCGCCGTTGGCGCATCTCTTTTTGCCGCTGCTCGGACGGGGCGAGATGCAATTGGGATCGGCGGGTGAAATCCGCCCGGCCGCCAAGGTTCAGGCGGAGTATGGGCTGGGACCGCTACGGCTGGTGGCGAAAGAAGGGCTGGCGCTGATCAACGGGACGCAATTCATGGCCGCGTACGGGGCGAACGTGGCGGTCCGCGCTCGGCGTTTGATCGATCTGACCGACCTGATCCTGTGCATGTCGCTCGAAGGATTGCAGGGCAGCGTGCGTCCGGCGGACGATCGGCTGCATCAGCTTCGACCACATCCGGGCGCGCAAATCGTCGCGGCCAACATTCGCCGACACATGACCGGGAGCGAGATTCTCAAGTCGCACGAGGACTGCGAGCGGGTGCAGGATCCGTATTCGCTGCGCTGCGCGCCGCAGGTACACGGGGCGTTTCGTGACGCGCTGTCGCATTATTGCGAGGTGATCACACGCGAGATCAACAGCGTGACCGACAACCCGCTGGTGTTCGGAGACGGGGGCGACGGTGCCGCCACGACCGAGGCCATCAGCGGCGGGCTGTTTCACGGCGCGCCGCTGGCGCTGGTGCTCGACTACCTGGCAATCGCGCTTACCGACCTGGCAAACATCTCGGAGCGGCGGATCTACCTGTTGCTGGCCGGTGAAAACGGATTGCCCAAGCTCCTGATGCGCGACACCGGGCTCAACAGCGGGTTCATGCTGCCGCAGTACACCGCCGCCGCCTTGCTAAACGAGTGCAAGGTGTTGGCGACTCCGGCGAGCGTTGACTCGATCCCGACCTCGCTGGGGCAGGAGGATCATGTCAGCATGGGCGGGACGTCGGCGGTGAAGCTGTACGAAATCCTCGACCGCGTCGAGACGGTAGTGGCGATCGAACTGATGTGCGCCGCGCAGGCGATGGACTACCGCGACCCGCTCAACCCCGGCAACGGCCCCCGCCGCGCGCGAGAGATCGTGCGCGAGCACATCCGTCACGCCGAAGCCGACCGCCTGTTCGGCGAGGACATCCAGACGGCGCTTCGGCTGTTGCGCGAGGACGAGGATTTGCGCGAAATCGCGCGAACGTAGATCAAGGCGAGCAACCCGGACTTTGCACCGCAAGTTCAGGCGATCTCGAAGAATTGCTCGGTGCGGGTCAGGTTCAGGAGTCGGCGGACGCCGGGGCTGATGCCGGTCATACGGAGATGCTGGGAGTGCTCCGACATGTTTTTTTGCAGGGCGATCATCAGGCCGAGTTGCCGGCTGCTGATGGCCGGCAGGTTCTGTAGGTCCATCTCGATCGCCGGCTTGGCGGAGGACTCGAAGAAGGGCTCGAGCTTTTCCCGGAGAAAGTGCTCATAGTTCGGCGGCAGCTCGAGCGTCATCTCGGTCGGAGCGGTGAGCGTAAACCGCCAATCGTGCCCCTCGATCGCCAGCGTCAACGGGCCAAGGTCACAGGTCTCGCGCGCGTTTAGTTGCTCCGACGAGGAATTGTCCATGACGCGTTACTCCCAGCAAGAGACCGGCTATGCCGTCTCGGGCGAACAAAGCAACTCTATTTCGCGACTCGACGGGCAAAATGTCAAGACGCCGATCACGGGCTATACTGCGAAGGGTATATGACAGTTTTGGCGGACGCGGTGTAAGCCGGGAAACGTAGCGTCCGACGCCCCTGTCGGACGTCGAACGTAGCGTCCGACCAAAACCGATTTGCACCGAGGAGGGCGTATGAAACCGGTGATGAAAGTGCGGCGGCGGGCGGGGATCGAAGATCTACCACTGCCGAAGTACATGACGGAACATTCCGCGGGGCTGGACCTGTATGCGGCGAACGATGAGCCGATCACGATCGCGCCGGGCGAGATCAAGCTGGTTCCGACGGGTTTGTTTCTGGAGATCCCGCCGGGGCACGAGGGGCAAGTCCGCGCCCGGAGCGGTCTGGCGCTGCGGCACGGGCTGATGCTGCCAAACGCGCCGGGGACGATCGACGCCGACTATCGCGGCGAGTTGCAGGTGGTCTTGGCGAATTGTTCGCGGGAGCCGTACACGATCAAGCGGGGGACGCGGTTCGCGCAGCTTGTGATCAACAAGGTCGAGCAGGTTGAGGTTGTGGAGGCGGAGGAACTGACGGAGACGGCGCGCAGCGGCGGAGGGTTTGGGCATACGGGGAATTAAGAAGAGCGAATTAAGAATTGCAAATTGAGCACGTTGCCCAACACTTTTCTCAGTCTGGGATCAGTACCAGGGCGGCCAGCGGGGGGAGGTTCAATCGGATTGACTGGTCGAAGCCTTGCCAAGTGATCGGGTCGGAGTGGATCTCTTTGAAGGTGTCGTAGCCGCTGCCGTGGTAGCGGAGGTCATCACTGTTGAGCCGCTCAACGTAGAGGCCGGGAAGCGGGACGCCGATGCGATACTCGTCGCGCGGTACGGATGTTAGGTTCAGGACGATGATGGCATACTCGTCACCATCGCGACGGAAGTACGACAGCACCGAGTTGTCGCTGTCGTGGCAGTCGATCCAGGAGCAGCCGAAGTTGTCGGCGTCGCCGCGCCAGAGGCAGGGCGTTTCGCGATAAAGTCGGCCGAGGTCTTCCATGAAGCGTTGCAGGGCGGCCCGCTCGGGGTTTTGCGAGAGGGTCCAGTCGAGCGGCCATTCATAGTCCCATTCGTACCAGGGGGCCAACTCGGTGCCCATGAAGAGCAGGATCTTACCGGGGCGCGTGTATTGATACGCGAGCAGCGTGCGCAGGTTGGCGAACTGCTGCCACAGGTCGCCGGGCATTTTCGAGAGCAGGGCGCCTTTGCCGTGAACGACCTCATCGTGCGAGAGCGGCATGATGAAGCGCTCGGTGTGCTCGTAGATCATCGCAAAGGTGAGGTCGTTATGGTGGTACTTGCGGTGCACCGGCTCCTTTGAGAAATAGAGCAGCGTGTCGTGCATCCAGCCCATGTTCCACTTGAAGGTGAAGCCAAGCCCGCCTTCCTCGACCGGTCGCGAGACCCCGCCCCAGGCGGTTGATTCCTCGGCAACCATGATGCTGCCGCCGGCGTGGATACGGATGGTCTCGTTGAGGCCCTGGATAAAGTGGATCGCCTCGAGGTTTTCACGGCCGCCGTACTTGTTGGGGATCCACTCGCCCTCCTCGCGGCTGTAGTCGAGGTAGAGCATCGAGGCGACGGCGTCGACGCGCAGGCCGTCGACGTGGAGTTCGTTGAGCCAGTAGAGGGCGTTGGCGATGAGGAAGTTGCGGACCTCGTGTCGGCCGAAGTTGAAAACCAGCGTGCCCCAGTCGGGATGCTCGCCGAGGCGCGGATCGCCATGCTCATAGAGGGCGGTGCCGTCGAACAGCCGCAAGGCGAAATCGTCCTTGGGAAAATGAGCCGGGACCCAGTCGACGATCACGCCGATCTCGTGCTCGTGGCAATAGTCGATGAAGTAGCGGAAGTCGTCGGGGTCGCCATAGCGCGCGGTCGGGGCGTAGTAACCGGAGACCTGGTAGCCCCACGAGCCGCCGAAGGGATACTCGGCCAGCGGCATTGGTTCGATGTGGGTGAACCCGAAGCGTTTGACGTGCTCGACGAGTCGGGGGGCGAGCTCGCGATAGGTCAGCGGTCGGCCGTCGTCGGAGCGGGCCCAGGAGCCGAAGTGGAGCTCGTAGATGGCGACGGGTTCGCGGGCGTAGTCGCGGGCGGGTCGCCGCTCCATCCACTCGCGGTCGTTCCATTGGTACGAAGAGGCGAAGACGCGTGAGGCGGTGCCGGGGGGCGTTTCCATGGAAAAGGCGAAGGGGTCGGTCTTGACTCGGATATCGCCGGAGGGGGTTTTGATTTCGTATTTGTAGAATTCGCCGGGCAACAGTCCGGGGATGAAGATCTCGAAGACGCCGGAGCTGCCCATCTGGCGCATGGGGTATCGTCGGCCGTTCCAGTTGCAGAACGCGCCGACGACGCTGACGCGGACGGCATTTGGTGCCCAGACGGCGAAAGAGACGCCCGCGACGCCGTCGATGGTTCGCACGTGGGCCCCCATGCACTCCCAGAGTCGCCAATGGTTTCCCTCGTTAAAGAGGTGCAGGTCGGTATCGCCGAGCGTGGGCAAGAAACGGTAGGGGTCTTCCTGCTCCCAGGTGTGTCCGTCCTCGAAGCGATAGCGGAAGCGATAAGGCATTGGCAATTTGGTATCGGGGATAAAGATGGAGAATATCCCGCCGTCGCCTTGCGGCGTCATCGCGAGCGGTTCGCAGTCGGGGCGGACGAGCTCGGCGGCGGTGGCGTCCGGATGGAAAGTCCGAACGAGGACGCCGTCCTTTCCGCGTTGTTTGCCGGGGTGCGCGCCGAGGAGGCGGTGCGGTTCACTGTGCTCGCCGGCGACGAGTCGTTCGAGCTCGACCTGTTCGGAACTGCGTTTGGGTGATTTCTTTGTAGCGACCACTCGATTGTCCGTTACGTTCAGGCTTCCTGGTAGTTCATAAGGATAAGGGAGTGGGGCGCTACAGTCAGCTTGCCGGGATCGAGATAGCGCTTTTTGGCGGGTTGTGAGGTATCGACGAATTCGCGCCAGAGCCCGGGGGTTTCGAGATCGGGTAGCGTAAACTCACGGGGCGCGGCGCCGCCGTTAACGATCAGCAGTAGCGTATCGCCGCTGATGAGCCGACCGCGTTCGTCGACCTCGTCGGTAGCCTGACCGTGGATGAGCATACCGAGGACGTGTTGGCTGGGATCGTGCCAGTCGGCTTCGGCCATCTCACCGCCTTCGGGTCGAAGCCAGGTGAGGTCTTTTTCGGATTCGCCGGGGACGAGTTTTCCGTGGAAGAAGGCCCGTCGGCGAAGGACGGGATTCTTTCGACGGATCGAGAAGACCCGTCTGGTGAAGTTGAGCAGATCGCGTCTAAGCTGGTCAAGGTTCCAATCAACCCAACTGATATCGTTGTCCTGGCAGTAGGCGTTGTTGTTGCCCTGCTGGGTGCGGCCCATTTCATCGCCGGCGGTGATCATCGGCACGCCCTGTGAGAACGCGAGCGTGACAAGGAAGTTGCGCTTGATGCGTTCGCGGATTTCGTTGATTTCGGCGTTCTCGGTCGGCCCCTCGACGCCCCAGTTGCAACTCAGGTTGTCATTGTGCCCGTCGCGGTTGCCCTCGCCGTTGTCCTCGTTGTGCTTCTGCTCGTAGCTGACGAGGTCGTGGAGAGTGAAGCCGTCGTGGCAGGTGATGAAATTGATGCTGCCGGTCGCATGTCGCCGGTGCTCACCGTAAACGTCGCTGCTGCCGGCGAGGCGGTAGGCCAACTCGGAGATCTGCCCCTCGTCGCCGCGCCAGAAGCACCGGACGGCGTCGCGAAATTTCCCGTTCCACTCGGTCCACCCGCGGGGGAAGTTGCCAATCTGGTAGCCGCCGTGGCCGAGGTCCCAGGGCTCGGCGATGAGCTTGGTTCGGGCCATGATGGGGTCCTGCTGGATGATGGCGAAGAAGCGGCCGAGTCGGTTAACCTCGTGCAACTCGCGGGCGAGCACGGGGGCGAGGTCGAAGCGAAAGCCGTCAACGTGCATCTCCTGAACCCAGTAGCGCAGACTATCCATGATGAGCTGGATGGTTCGGCGGTGGAGCATATTGAGGCTGTTTCCGCAGCCGGTGAAATCGGTGTAATAGCGCGGGTTTTCCGGATCGAGACGGTAATAGGCGGTGTTGTCGAAGCCGCGCAGGCTGATCGTCGGGCCAAGGTGGTGGCCTTCGCCGGTGTGGTTGTAAACGACGTCGAGGATGACCTCGATGCCGGCGCTGTGGAAGCGTTTGACCATGGTCTTGAATTCGGAAACCTGGTCGTATCGGCCGCTGGTGGCGTAGCGAACGTCGGGCGCGAAGAAGCCGATCGAGTGATAGCCCCAGTAGTTCGTAAGTCCCTGCTCAACGAGTCGACGTTCCACGATGAACTGATGGACTGGCATCAGCTCGACGGCGGTGATGCCCAATTCGGTCAGGTGATCGATGATCGAATCGGAAGCCATTCCGAGGTAGGTGCCGCGCAGCTCGGGAGGAATGTCGGGATGCCGGATCGTCAGTCCCTTGACATGACATTCGTAGATGACCGTGTGCGACCAGGGAGTTCGCGGGTGCCGGTCGTCACCCCAGGCGAACGAGGAATCGACAACGACCGACTTGGGGACGAAGGGGGCACTATCGCGGGCGTCCCAGACGAGATCCATACGCTCGTCGCCGATCGTGTACCCGAAGAGGGCGTCGTTCCACTCGACGGGTCCGCTGATGGCCTTGGCATAGGGGTCGATCAGCAGCTTGGCGGGGTTGAATCGTTGTCCCTCTTCGGGGGCATATGGGCCGTGTACGCGATACCCGTAGAGCTGTCCCGGCCGAACGTCGGGCAGGTAAGCGTGCCAGATACCGTGGGTTCGCTCTCGGATCGGGATGACGTACGTTTCTTTTTCGCCGAGCGGCCGGTCGAAAAGGCAGAGTTCGATGCCGGTGGCGTTTTCAGAAAACAGGGCAAAGTTAACCCCCTCGCCGTCCCAGGTAGCGCCGAGGGGATATGCGTTTCCAGGCCAAACCCGCATTAATGCATCTCTCTATCTGGATAATCCTCTTGATAACAATCGACCCGCGGCACGATGTCGGCGTTGAGCGGGTTGTCGGGGGCTAAAGTAGCCGTCCTCTGCTGCCGCGGGAGTGTTCACGGCCCCTGCCTAAGCACATATAGCTAATCGAGGGGCGCGGTTTCTGCAACCGGCCCGCGGCGTGGAGGGTGGGTTTGCTCTTCCGGAATAGCGCTGTAATTGTCATAACTCACGCCAATTACAGAAGTTACCACGGCCCATTTATTATTATAGAGACAAGCGAGGCCGCGTCCGAAGCCCCGGTCGCAGTCGCTGATCCCGGCGACGCGAGGCTCGGTCATTATAATTGATATCGGCGCGAACGCCCATTGAGCAAAACCCAAATAGCTGGTTGCGAATCCATGCTCCATAAACAACCGATCGTGCCAGACGGCAGATCGCGGCGATGGGATGTGACTATTTTGGTGGCAGAGCGAAGTCTTTGGAATGGCGCGAGCTGTGCCGACACACACGCGATTCGGGGTGGCACGGTCTGTCCTCGCCCGAACCAGTCCGCGTCCGTGGAGAGCCCGTCCCGGCGAGGACAGGCCGTGGTTTGCAACAGGGGCGTAACGTCGCGGCCGAGTAGCCACGGCCTGTCGTCGCGGCGACGTTTTCCGCCTGTCACGAGCCACCCAACGCGACGCCAGACCATGCCACCCCGGTCGCCACCAAAGATGGTCACACCGCAGGCGATGATCATTCCCACCTGAGCGGGCAACTTCCTGCTGATCAGGTATACAATGGACTCATGTACGGATCATGGGAGATCAACGATGCCGAGGCGTAGCCGCCGTCGTCGACTATGCCGAACTTTGGGGGCGGTGGTCGGCTGTGCGCTCCTGGCGGCTCTGGTAATTGGGTGCGACGGGGGCGCTCGTGCCGCCGAGGAAACGGCATCTCAAAACATTGTGTTAATCGTGATCGACACTCTGCGGGCAGACCATCTGGGATGCTACGGGTACTTTCGCGATACCTCGCCGAATATTGACGCGTTTGCCGAGCAGACGATCTTCTTCGAGCATGCCTACGCCCCAATGGCGACAACACTGCCGGCGCATACCTCGCTCTTCACCGGGCTTTATCCGCTGGAACACGGTATTCAGGCGAACGTCGGTGACAACGGCCGCCCGTTCCGCTCACAGCCGGGGCTCCGATCGATCGTCGAGGTTTTCCAGGCTGAAGGCTACGCAACCGCAGCCTTCGTGAGCGCCGCACCGCTCAAACGGGTCTGCGGCTTGGACATCGGCTTTGATACGTACGTCCAGCCGAAGACGGCTCAGGAGGACGCCGGGCCGACGACCGACGCGGCACTGGCGTGGCTCGACCGGCACGGCCACGAGCGGTTCTTTCTGTTCGTGCACTATTTCGACCCGCACGTGCCGTACAATCCGCCGGCGCCTTACCGCTCAATGTTCACGACCGACCCGGAGCTGCAGGCGTTCATCGTGGAGCGGGAGATTCCCGACGTGGTTCAGCCCGGGTTGTGTCGGGGGCGCGTGCCGACGGTCACATCCACCGCGACCAACCTGTACGACGGCGAGATCCGCTACTGCGACGAACACGTCGGGCGGCTGTTGGATTCGTTGCGGGAGCGTGGCCTGTGGGAAAACAGCGTGATCATCGTGACGTCCGACCACGGCGAAGGGCTCAACCAGCACGCCTGGCCGCAGCATGGTCGGACGTGGAACGAGCAGGTACACGTGCCGCTGATGATTCGGTTTCCTTCGCCGCGCAACGACCCGCCGAAGCGCTTTGCTCCGCTCGTGTCGCTGATCGACGTGTTTCCGACCGTGCTGAGGCAACTCGAGCCGAGCTGGGCGGGGACGTTTATCAAGCAGGCCCGCGGCGTGAACGTGCTGGCTCCGGATTTTCACGAACGCCCGGTGCTCGCACAGCGCTCGGCCCGCGATTGTGGCGAGCACGGCGGCCCGTTGTATGCCCTGACGAGCGAGCAGTGGCGATATCACTACACGCCCGACAAGCCGGAGTTGTTGTTTGATCGCTTCGCGGATCCGCACGAGCTGCGAAATGTATCGGGAAGCTCACCGGGCCCGTCGGAAAAAATGCGTCTTCAAACGCTGGAACTTACCGCGCAGTTGAAAAAGCGTGGCGAGAGTCTCGGCTCCGAAGATGCCAGTCCTATAAGGCTCGATCCGGTCTTGCGGCGCGAGATGGAATTGCTCGGCTATTTGGCCGGCCCGTCCGACGAAGAGAAAAATGACGCCACTACTCAGCCAGCTGAGCAACCGTAGCACCGGGGCGGCGCGGAAAGACCGTCGATTATTCGTTCCAATTCGGGTAGTCGCCGCCGGCGTGTTGACGGTTGAGCCTGGAGTAGTTGTCCAGGGCGAACCCGATGTATTCGCGCTCGCGGTCGGTAACGTCGCGGAGAACCCTGGCGGGGACGCCCACCACCATCTTGCCGGGGGGCACGAGCATTCCCGGGGGAAGGACCGCGCCGGCCGCGACGACGCAGCCGTCACCAACTTCGCAGTTGTCCAGCACAATCGCGCCGATGCCGATCAACACGCGAGTTCCGACCTTGCGGCAATGCACGACGGCACGGTGGCCGATAACTACCTCGTCGGCGATTTCGAGCGGCACGCCGGTCAGGGTATGAATGACAGTCCCATCCTGGACATTAACGCGGCGGCCGATGGTGATGTCGGAGACGTCGCCGCGAATGGTGACGTGGTGCATGATGGTGCATTCGTCGCCGATGGTGACATTTCCACCGACATAGGCGGTGTAGGCGATGAAGACGTTTTTACCGATGGTTGGGTGGATGATTATCGCGTTTTCGCTCATGGGAAGATTGTAGCTTGGTTATAAGCAAAGCACCTGGCCCGCACCGCGAACATTCGACTCGGCATGTCGTGCTCACGCCTCGCGCAGCAGGTTTCGGGCAATCACGACGCGTTGAATTTCGCTGGTCCCTTCGTAGATCGAGGTGATGCGGGCGTCGCGGTAGAACTGTTCGATGCGGAACTCGTTCGAGTAGCCATAGCCGCCGTGGACCTGGACGCCACGGTAGGCGATGCGGTTGGCGGCCTCGGCGGCGTAGAGCTTGGCCATCGAAGCGGCCTGGGTGTAGGAGCGACCCTGGTCCTTGAGCCAAGCGGCCTGATCGATCAGTTGCTGCGACGCCATCATTTCGGTCTGGCTGTCGGCAATCATCCACTGAATGGCCTGGAAGTTGGCAATGGGTTCCTCAAATTGCACGCGCTCCTTCGCGTAGCCGACCATCAGGTCGATGCAGGCGCAGGCGATGCCGACGGCTTGCGAGGCGATACCGATGCGGCCGCCGTCGAGGGCGGACAATGCGATGCGCAAACCCCAGCCGGGCTCGCCGAGCAGGTTCTGTTCGGGGATGAAAACGTCTTCGAGGCTCATTTCGGCGGTTTCAGAGCCGCGGATGCCCATTTTCCCGTGGATGATGTTGCGGTCGACGCCGACCTGCTGGGCATCCATGAGGAACATGCTCAGGGCGTTGGAGTTGTCGCCGTCGTTCAGCCGAGCGAGGACCACGAACCAGCGGCCGGTGATGCCGTTGGTGACCCACATTTTGGTGCCGTTGAGCTGATAGCCGTCGTCGATTTTCCGTGCCCGGGTTCTGGCGGAGGCCGGGTCGGAGCCGGAGTTGGGCTCGGAGATGGCGAAGGCGGAGAGGTTGCCGGGCTCAGCGAGACGCGGCAGAATTTCGCGCTTTGCTTCCTCAGTAGCAAACTGGTTGACGATCTCGCAGACCATGCTGTGGACGGCGATGGTGACGGCCACACTGGGCGATGCGTAGGCCAATTCGCGGATGATGTGGGCGTAACAGACGGTCGGGACGTTCAAACCGCCGAACTCTTCCGGCACGCGCAGTCCCATCAGGCCCATGTCGTAGAGCTGGTCAAGCTCGGTGCAGCAGGATGTTTCGGTATGGTCCCATTCGACATCGCGTGAGGTAAGTTCGGCGCGAGCGAAATTGCGTACCGCGTCCACCATCATTTGATGATCTTCGCTGAGCGTAATCCCCATCTCGCCGCTATCCTCCGTAGCGCCTGGTGATATACCACCGCCCAGATATGGGCCCTTAGATAAACAAAGACGGCCGGTCGCGACGCCGACCATCAGCCTCGCGGCATTTCGAGCGCCGCCGCGAGCGGCTAAGATTGTAGCAGGGAACAAGAGGAATGCCAAAACCCGATGGACCCAAACCCCTGTCGGAAAGGAACAGTCATGACACACACGCAGCGTATCCAGGTTGCCACGCAGGGTAACTCGCAGGTGATCGACATCAACGAACAGATCAAGGAAGTGGTGGACAACAGCCGGATTCACTCGGGGATCGTGTGCGTCTTCGTGGTTGGCTCAACGGGGGCGATCACGACGACCGAATCCGAGCCGGGCCTGCTGAACCATGATCTAAAGGCGTTCTTCGAGAAAATCGCGCCGCGGGACATTTATTACAAGCACGAAGAGACCTGGCACGACGACAACGGACATGCCCATGTGCGAGCCTCGGCGCTGGGGCCGTCGATCACCGTGCCGATCATCGACGGCCGAATGACGCTCGGAACCTGGCAGCAAATCGTCGTGATCGACTTCGACACGCGCCCGCGGCGGCGGGAGATCGTGGTGCAGGTGATGGGGGAGTAGCGAATTAAGAGTAGCGAATTAATAATTAAGGGCGGGGGCGCCGGCCTGCATTTCTCTGCTACCAGTCCGCCGTAAAAGTCATGTAGCGGCCGCCCCCCCCGTCGGCCGCTCCCGTGCGCGGGGGTTTTCCCGTACTCTACCGCCGCCACGGGGGTCGGCCGCGTCAGTCTATGGGCGCCGG
>JAUWNI010000087.1 GCA_030612705.1 Phycisphaerae bacterium
GCGGCGCCACGGGGCGTAGAATTTACTCTTTCCGAAGGACCGGGCGGACTGAAGTCCGCGGCTCTTCGAGTATTGTTGCCCTCTTCAAGTATTATCACGGCCTCGAAAAAAACACTACCCATCACATCAACTTAGACAGAGCACTAGGTGGAATCCGTAGAAGTTGTCGTCGGGCTGCTGGTCGGCGCTGTGGTTTCGAGTTCCAGCAGGGCTTCCCACGTTTCGGGCTTGCTCCAATGGTGCAGTCGGCGGCCGTTGAGGAAGAAAACGGGGATCGCCTCGACGCCCAGTTGCCTGCCCAACTCGATATCTTCCTGAATACGGCGAGTCACCTCCTCTGACGCCAACGCTTTCGAAAACGCGTCTTGGTCGAGCCCCAACTCGGCGGCCCACCGCGGGAAGGGTGCGTTTTCCAGTTCGCTGAGGCGCTCATAGAGCAGGTCGCGCATTTTCAGGAAACCCTTGGACCCGCCAACCACGCGGGCCGCCTCGGTCGCCAACGATGCCCGGCACGCGACCGGATGGGCACTCCGCGGCACGCCGTCGTTACAAGTTCGGTCGAGCGGGAAGTGTCGGTAGTTCACGCGCAACGCTCCGGGGTGCTGTTGCATGACGGTTTTCAGCGTGTCGTACGCCGATTTGCACGCCGGGCATTGATAGTCGATGAACACGACGACGGTGTTGGGCGCCGCCGGATCGCCGGCGTGAGTAGCTGGTTCGTCGGCGAGCGGCTTTTGCACGGGCTGCCGCTGATATTCCCAGCGGATGTACTCCGGATCGTCGACGATGTTCGTGTAAGCCTGGTAAATCCGGCCGGCCGAATTGTTGGCGAGCAACACGAGCGTGATCGATGGATGCAGGAGAAAGAGGAACGTACTGGCTGCCAGCGTCGCCAGTGCCAGCCTGCCGCGCGGATGCGGCGCGATGTTCTCCCGATCGCGTCTCCACGGAAACGCGATGATCGTCAGCAGCAGCAGCCCGCCATTGAGCGCGTGGGTGGCCAGACAGCCGAAGCACCACTTGTGCAGCACGTTGCCCATCTCATGGATCATCAGCAGCGAGAACAGCGCCCCGCAGGCGACAACCCCTGAAATTAACAAGTGCCGGGCCCAGCGGCTCCGCGTCGGCGGGCCAACGAACATGTACCACAACCCGACGAACGCGAAGTAACCCATCCCGAACGTAGCGGTCGGGATCCGCGTGGCCCCCGGCTGATTACCGAGCGGGACCGACGCCCAGCTCGAATTCAGTACGGATTGGCAGTCGAAGGTTTCCGAAGGATCCTCGGCGGCCCCGCACTCGGCCTGCAACCACGGCGTGTTGGCGGCCAGACCGAAACTCAGCTTCGCCAGGTCAAGACTGAGCCACCACGCCACAAACGCCAGCACGACTGCCGTCCAGCGAATCCAGTTTCGCGGCGGTTGGTAGATCAATGATGTTGGTTGGGCTTGCGCGGACGTCGTTTCCATTGGCGATTACACTACATGGCCGTACACGACCCCGCAACAGAGCCGGGATGCACTCGGCCCGGAAAGCAGAGCCGGGCCGTCCTCGGCCCGGAAACCGGCGTGAGGACACGCCGGCTCTGCTGTGTGGGCCATCGCGCGGCGCGTTTTCACGCACGGTCATTTAGAAACATGCCCGCGCCTTCGGCTTGGGCATGGCACCCGTCAATTGAGGTGTGACAGAGCACCAGGCTTTCCTGTCGTGTCACATGAGGTGCCGAGAGTATGTCTTTGACATTTACCAAGATGCACGGGCTCGGGAATGATTACGTTTATGTGGGCCTGTTCGATCAGCGGGTGGATGACGCCGCCGCTTTGGCGAAGGTCATCAGCGATCGGCATCGCGGGGTTGGCGGGGATGGGTTGATTCTGGTTGGTCCGCCCGAAGGCGCGGATGCGCACGTTCGGATGCATGTATTCAACGCCGACGGGTCGCGGGCGCGGATGTGCGGGAACGGTATTCGGTGTGTGGGGAAGTTGGCATACGAGCGCGGCTGGGCGCGGGAGAACCCGTTGCGGGTGCGGACCGATGCCGGCGTGTTGACGCTCGAGTTGACATTGGATGATGACGGGAAAGTCAGCGAAGTCCGCGCTGATATGGGCACCCCGATTCTCGATCCGAATCGAATCCCGGTCGCGCTGGGCGGCGACAGAGTTGTCGGCATGCCGATGCCGCTGATGGACAAGGTGCTGGACGTGACGTGCGTTTCGATGGGCAGTCCGCACGCCGTCTTTTTTACGGACGCGCTGGCGCGCGTGCCGCTGGACGAGTGGGGGCCGCGGCTCGAACGGCATCCGCTGTTTCCGGAGCGGATCAACGTGCAGTTTGCGCAGGTGCTGGGCGAGGATCGCGTGAAGATGATTACGTGGGAGCGCGGGGCGGGCCGGACGCTGGCCTGCGGCACGGGGGCGTGCGCGGTGTGTGTGGCGGGTGTGCTCAACGGCAAGAGCGGGCGGGCGATTACCGCCGTGCTGCCGGGTGGTAAACTGAAGATCGAGTGGGACGAAGCGACGGATCACGTATTCATGACCGGGCCGGCGGTGGAGGTATTTACGGGGGAGTGGCGCCGGTAGCGTCCGCCCCCCGTGGCGGACGTTGAATTCCGAAATTGTGCATATGTTTACCGACGTTCACTCCGGGGGGCGGACGTTACGGCCTTGACGTCTGCCGCGGGGGGCGGACGCTACATTGGGTTTATATCATCGGTTGGTTGGCGAGGAAGGTTTGCAGGCGGTTCATGCCTTCGTCGATGTTTTCGAGTGAATTTGCGTAGGAAATGCGGATGTAGCCCTCGCCGCCGGGGCCGAAATCGACGCCGGGGGTGACCGCGACGCCGGCCTGTTCGAGGATTTGGAAAGCGAACTCGTACACGTTGTCGGTGTATCGCCGAACGTTGACGAACACGTAGAAGGCACCCACCGGCTCGGTGAGCACATCGAGGCCCATTTCTTTCAAACGCCTTAGGACCAGTTGGCGGCGTTCGTCGTAGCAGCGTCGCATCCGTTCGACGTCGGCGTCGGCGTGCTGGAGGGCGGCGATGGCGGCGAACTGGGAGAAGTCCGGCGCGGAGATGAGGAGGTTCTGCTGCACTTTCTGCACGGGGCGGACGAGCCAGGGGGGTAGAATCGCGTAACCCAGGCGCCAGCCGGTCATGGCGAAGAGCTTCGAGAACCCGTTGATCACGACGGATTGGGGGGAGAATTCGCGGATCGAGCGGGCGCGCCCGCGGTAGACCAGACCGTGGTAGATCTCGTCGGAAACGATGACCACCTGATCGCCGAGGAGTTCGACGAGCTTTTGCATGCGCTCGGGTTGCGTGAGCGTGCCGGTGGGGTTGGCCGGGGAGTTGAGCATCAGCACCCTGGTGCGCGGCCCGAGGTGCTCGCGGACGGCCTCGGGATCGAACTGGAAGCCGTCCTCCTCGCGGACGGCGATGCGGACCGGGACACCCTCGAAGGCGGTGACGAAGTTGGGGTAGCAGGCGTAGTGCGGATTCGTCAGCAGGACCTCGGCCCCGGGATCGAGCAGGGCGGCGAAGACGAGCAGCATCGCCCCCGAGCTGCCCACGGTCACGACGATATGGTCGGGTGAGACCTCGACGCCGTACTGTTGATGGTGCCACTCGGCGATGGCTTCGCGGAGTTCCGGGTGGCCGAGCGAGTGGGTGTAATGCGTTCGGCCGTCGTGCATGGCGCGTTTGGCCGCTTCCAGAACGACGCCGGGGGTATCGAAGTCGGGCTCGCCGATTTCGAGGTGGATGATGCTGCGGCCCTGGCGTTGCAGGTCGGCGGCGCGCTCGAGCACCTCCATGACCAGAAATGGGGGCATTTGGTCGGCGCGGGTGCTGACCGCGGTCGGGCGTTGAGCGGTATCATCCATGACGGTTCTCCGCGGGGCACAATTCGATATCGGGGTGTTACGCAAGGAACGGCAGTATAGTGCAACGGCGTGGGCGTGGCAGGGTTTGCCGTGTGGTCTTTTATAGGGTTCAGGGTTCGGGGTTCAGGAGTTGGGGTATTGGCCGTCTTTTTGTGTGACGGCCTGGGGTCGAGGTTAATCGATGCTCAATATATGGAGAGTGCCCCTCCGACAGAGGTGGAGGGGCGGGTGCATGACAAGCGAGGTACGTTCTAGTGGAGCGTGCTGGGGTTTCAGCGTACTAGCCGCACGGGCGTATAGACGTAGTAGCTTGGTCCGGGGCCCGGCTCGGCCAAGGCGGTGGCGTCGACGACGAAGGCGAATTGTACGATCAGCTCCTTCTGGCTCATCGGGCCGGTGAGCCTGACGTTCACGATGCGGATTCCGGCGAAGCCGACGATGGTATACATGGCGTTGTTGCCGGGTCCGGATACCTGACTGTAGATGGGGATGGCGCGTGGCTGCCCCTTGATGGCCTCGAGCGCGTCCTTGAAGCCCGCGCTGAGCCCGGTATCGCCGTTGAGCAGGACCGTGCCGTCCTCGCCGAGCTCCAGTCGCCCGCCGAAGTACGACAGGTCGGCGGCGTTTACTCCGTAGAGGATCTGCCGGCGAATGTCGGCGGTACTGTTGTTGTCCGGACCGATATCGACGGTTCCGAAGTTTCCAGGGGGCAGTTGGTTGGCACCGGCGCCGGGGTAGAGGTTCAACTCGAGGACGCCGTCGGCACCGGCCGAGACCGTGCCGCTATCAGTGTCATAACTGTAATTGTCGTGGGTTCCCACGGCGCCGGCGAGCAGGTCGGCCCATGAATCGACGTGCAGGGCGAACGGCAATAACTGGGCATTCCCGCTCGAGTCGGTGACTTCATATCCAACGATTCCGTCTTCAAAACCGGCGACCGCTACAGCGCAGAGATCCTTGCTGTCGGCTCCAAACAATCTGGCGAAGTAGAGCGAGATCGAGCCGCCGTGCGTGCTGTCGCGGTGTACTCGGACCCTCGCCGCGTTTGAGGGCGCCGCGTCCGTGAAGACCAGGCTGCTCCCATAAGCCAGATCGCTTAAATAGCCGATATCCACATCGTCTTCCGGATACACCACGGGGTCCACGTTTTGCACTTCGTTCCGCGCGGCGGTGCTCGCGGCGACTTCCCGCGCGGCCGCGATGACATACTCCTCGTAGGCCCCTCCCTGCAACCGATCTTCGTCAAGGAGTTCCCACGCGGACGCTATGGCCGCCGAATCCGCCGAACGCTGGATTTCAGCCTGGGAGGCGTAGAGCATTCCGATATCGATCGCGAGGGCGGCGAATCCGATAATGACGGCGCCACAGATCGCGACGTAGACGATGACATTGCCGCGGCGAAGCTTTCCGCCGGGCTTTTTGCAAGTTGATCTGACGATGTTTGGGTACATTTTATTGTCTCCTTGCCACCGGGCAGCGTGCCGACGAGAGTTTGGTGACCGGTTGTTCATCTTTCAGCTTACTGCACCAGTTGGAAGACAACCCGCGGCGTCTGGTCGCGTGAGATTAGCTTTCCATCCCTGTCGTAACGCCTGACCTCCGTTATTCTCAGCGTGTTTACCCGATTGGCCCCATAACTGATCCACGAATTGTAGACGGAGGTATCGGTGCTGTAGCCGTTCAGGTTTGCCACGCCGACGTTTCCCGAAAGGCTCGTATCGGCCCCGCCAAACGAGCCCCAGGTCGTGGAAGAACCATTGATGATCCCGAGCGTCAAAACGGACCCGTTGGTTTGCATCGTTTGGGTCCAGGTAATAGTCTCGGCGAAGGTACTGAGCTTGTCCTCACGGTAGCTTTTCTTGCCGGCGGGATCCTCCCCCTGCCAAGCCTGAAGCTGCATACCGCCGGGGACAAAGTCGGGCTCCTCACGGTAGTTCCAGCACACCTGTAAGTAAAAGGAATCCAGGTTGCCAAATGGCGAGATAACCGTGTGAAACTGCGGGGCGTCGATATCCGTGCCGGGTTCGTTCAGGACGACTTCCCAATCCTGCTCGACACGCATGACATCCACGGCCTCCTCGGCGTAAAGTATCGGACAGAACGTGAACAGCGCTAGGAGCGCCGCCGAAGCGAAGATGATCAAGCTACCAACTAGTTTTTCTTGCTTGATTTTGGATAAGCTCGTGATGTTTTTCGCGTTTTTCATGGTAGCGTTCCCGTCCTTTGAAGTACGTTATGGGCAACTGGGCAGACTTTCTGCTTTGTCGCTTTGTCATAGCTTTCGAAACTGCGCACGGAAACGCAAGGAAGAATCGCCGCGGGTTTTATTTGTGGAGACGTGCTGGTCGTATGGTCCCATATAGTAGCGTCCGCCCCCCTTGGCGGACGTCAAATTAAGTAAGGTCCATATATGCGGTTCCTATATGGTTCAAGGTTTAGCCCTTGACCGAGAAGGTTATGTCGATTTCCACGGTTGAGCCCATGGGTAGCTCGGCGACGCCGACGGCGGCACGGGCATGGACGCCGGCCTCGCCGAAGATTTCCTGTATGAAGTTGCTGGCGCCGTTTGCGACCAGGTGCTGGTCGGTGAAGCCGTCGGCGGAGGCGACGTAGACGACTACTTTCAGCACGCGGTCGAGGTTGTCGATCCCGCCGACGGCATCGGCGGCGACCGCGATCGCGTTTAGGGCGCAGAGTTTGGCGGCTTGCTGGGCGGCCTCGATGTCGTGCTCTGAGCCGGCCTTGCCTTGGTAGGCGAGCTTGCCGTCTTTCATCGTGACCTGCCCGCTCAGCAACAGCAGGTTGTCGTGCTTGACATAGGGGACGTAGGCGGCCAGGGGTTTGGCTACCGGCGGCAGCGTCATGCCCAATTCCTTCAATCGTTCACTCGGTCTGCTCATGGTTAGTCTCCGATGCTATTCGCGGTTGCGGGTCGGGGCTTTGATCGGCCCGTGTGATCGTGGTTGATACTTGTTCTTCCGGATCAGTGTCGTTGAGCTCGGTTACCTCGACCAGCAGGAAGAGATAGATCGAACCGTGCAACGTGTCCTGCTCGGCTCTCATACGCCGCCGGCGCAGCAGCTCGAGCAGGGCCAGGAACAGGCCAATGACCTCGGCGCGGTCGCGGCGATCGGCAAAGAGGGTTTGGAACTCGATCGTGCCGAGGCGTTCGAGCGTGTCGAGAATAAGGTCGACGTATTCCTGGAGCGGCGTGTCGTCGTAGGTGATCTCGTGCAGGCCGGGGCCTCGGCCTATGGCGGTCATGACGCGGCCGAAGGCCGAGAGCAGGTCCCAGACCTGGGCCTCTTCGAGCTCGACGCCCTCCAATTCCCTGGGCAGGTCGGCGGGTCGGCGGACGAAGCGTTTTTCGCGCTCGTCGGCGGCTGAGCCGAGGGCCTGGGAGGCGTCCTTGAAGCGTTTGTATTCGAGTAATTGCTTGACCAGCGTTTTCCGCGGGTCGTCCTCGTCCTGCTCGGCTTCGAGCGGGGGGCTCGGCAGCAGGGAACGCGACTTGAGCTCGACCAGCGTCGAGGCCATCACCAGGAAATCGCCGGCGGTGTTGGGGTCGAGCTCTTCGAGCAGCTTGACGTATTCGAGGTACTGCTCGGTGAGGCGCGCGAGGGGGACGTCCTGGATGTCGAGCTCGTCGCGGCGAATGAGGTAGAGCAGCAGGTCGAGCGGGCCGCTGAAGACGTCGAGTTGTACGCGGTATTCGTCGGTCACGGTTTCTCGGGTTCGTTTAACCGCCAAGGCGCCGAGGCGCCAAGAATTAGGTTAATACTACGCGTTTGATGCCTTTTTTGAGGACGGCCGTGTTGAAGTTGAGTAGAAGTCCGAGACGATAACCGGCGGTTCTCAAGTACGAAAGGACTTGCGCAAGGTGTACATCCGTTAGTGCCTCGACTGCCTTGAGTTCCACGACTACGGTATCGTCCACGAGTATGTCGAGACGGCCCGCACCGATTGTGTGCCCCTTGTAAATTAGATCGATTCGCTTCTGACGAACAAACGGAATTCGTCGCTCGGTCAGTTCGATGCACAGGGCTTCCTCGTAGACGGATTCCAGTAGTCCCGGGCCGAGAACTCGATGGACCTCGATAGCCGCGCCGATAACCTCATGCGCAAGGAAATCCTCTTGCTTGGTCGGCTCCGTTCGAGGTCGCGCTGCAACGGGCATTTCAATAACTCTCTCTATTCTCTTGGCGGTTAACCGCCAAGACGCCGAGGCGCCAAAAAGCAGGTTAATGCTACGTGTTTGATGACTTCCCTGTGGTCGGTCGCGCTGCAACGGGCATTTCAATAACTCTCTCTATTCTCTTGGCGTCTTGGCGTCTTGGCGGTTAGCTGGTAGCAGTGACGATGCCGCAGGCGTCGCGGACGTCGGCCATTACTTCCTGGGCGACGGCGCGGGCACGGGCCGCGCCGGTTCGCAGTATATCCTCAACGTCGTCCGGGCGGGCGACCCACTGTTCGCGGGCCTGACGCCGGGTACCGAAGGTCTCCTCGTATAACTCGGCCAAGCGTTTCTTCACGTCACCATAGCCGAGGCCGCCCCGGCGGTAGCGCTGCTCCCATTGCTCGATCTCGTCGGGCGGGGCGAGGAGTTTGAGCAGGGCGAAGAGATTGCATTTATCTGGGTCTTTGGGGTCTTCGACCGGGGTACTGTCGGTCTTGATGCCCATGATTCTTTTTTTGGCCGCCTTGGCCGGGGCGAAGAGCTCGATCGTATTGCCGTAGCTTTTGCTCATCTTTTGCCCATCGACGCCGGGGACGACTTGGGCTTCGTTTAGTCGGGGTTCGGGTCGGACGAAGACTTCGCGGAAGGTGTTGTTGAAGTAGCCGGCCATGTCCTGGGTCATCTCGATGTGCTGGACCTGGTCCTGGCCGACGGGGACGAGGTGGGGTCGGTAGATCAGGATGTCGGCGGCCATCAGCAGCGGGTAGCCGAACAGACCCATCGAGACGGAGATGCCCTTGGCGACCTTGTCCTTGAAGGAATGGGCCCGCTCGATCAGGCCCTTGCCGGTGACGGTCGAAAGAATCCAGGCGAGCTCGGGGACTTCGGGAATGTCGCTTTGGCGGAACAGGAGCGCCTTTTCGGGATCGAGCCCGAGGGCGAGGTAGTCCAAGGCGACGTCGAGCGTCAGTTGCCGCAAACGGTCGGCGTCCTGGACGGTTGTGAGCGAGTGGTAGTTGGCAATGAAGTAGAAGCACTCGTGCTCCTCCTGGAGCTCGATGTGCTGCTTGATGGCACCGAAGTAGTTGCCCAGGTGCAGCGCCCCGGAGGGCTGAATTCCCGACAGAATCCGCATAGATATCTCCTTCCAGCGCCGCCGAGGGCGGCGAAGAAACACCGAGGAATCAGAGCCCCGAGCGCAAGAGAGCGGTGTACTCATCAAAGCCCTGAGCGCAAGCGAGGGGGGCTTTCGCGAACCCTCCGGGCACCAAGAATGGCTCTCCCTGTCAGTAAACCACGTATTTACGGATTAAACAAGTCGGGTGAGCGTCACTTGCGGGGGGTAATGTGTCATTCAGAGAAGCGCAGCGCCGAGGAATCTAGTGTTTTGTCAAGGTTGATTTGATGGGTAGTGTTTCTTTCGAGGCCGTGATAGTACTTGAAGAGCCGCGGACTTCAGTCCGCCCGGTCCTTCGGGAAGGGTAAATACTACTCCGCGCGGCGCCGGGCGGACTGAAGTCCGCGGCTCCTCAGGGTGAATCCATCAAAGCAACACTGACAGAGCACTAGCCGGGACTCGGGATTGGGCCGGATTCCTCCGCGCGTCCGCCACAGGCGGACACGGTCGGAATGACATACAGGCGTTACCCGCTTTCCTGACGCTCACCCGTTTATTCCCAGACGGTCGTAGCCGGTTGACGGAGTGGGTTTGGGGTCTGACAATGCCGGCGTGAGTATCGGGGCTTGGTCTCGGCCGGGTGCTACGCTCGGTCGGCAAGTCTGTGGCGTGAACAGACGGGTGTGTCGTGAAATCCTGGGAAGTGCTTCGAGAGGCGGCGGACCGCATCGGGGTCAAGGCTCTGGCGGCGCGGTTAAACCTCAGTACGGCGTTGGTTTACAAGTGGTGCCAGGAGTCGGCGAAGGAGGATCCGAGCGGGTCGGGAGCGCGTAATCCGCTGGATCGGCTGAAAGAAATCGTTGACGCGACCGGGGATCCGCGCGTGGCGAACTGGCTGTGCAACGAGTCCGGCGGGTTCTTCGTGAAGAACTCCGACGTCGAGCCCGGGGAGGCCGAAGAGCACCTGCTGTCCACGACGCAACGGATGGTGATGGATTTCGGCGAGCTGCTGACTACGCTCAGCCGAAGTATCGAGGATGACGGTCAAATCAGCGTTCAGGAAGCGGATCACATTCGACAGGCGTGGGAGCTGCTGAAGACGACGGCGGAATGTTTCACGGTGGCCTGTGAGCGGGGGATGTATCGGGAGAATGGCGAATGAAGAATTAAGCATGCAGGTAACTGTACGGTTTCCGATTTTCTTAATTCTTAATTCGCTATTCTGGATTCACTATTCGATATTCATTTCTCTCAGCGTTTCGGCCAGGGCGGGGGGGATTTGCTCGACTTCTTCAATTGACAACGTTCGGCAGTCGAAGATCAGTGACTCGTCGCGGACGCGGCAGATGATGGGGAGACTGCGCCGGCGGAGTTCGGCGGCGAAGCGGCCCGTATCGAAGTCCGGGTAACGCACGCGGGCTACCCAGGTTGGGAAGGGCAGCGTCGGCAGCGTTCCGCCGCCGGCGAAGGACTCGTCGGGTTCGCAAGCGACCTTGGCTTCGGGGATCAGCTCCGCGATTTTCCGCGTGAGTTGTTCGGCGCGGGTTTCGAGGTCTTCGAGAGATGTGCTGAGCATGCGGCGGACGGGCAGTCGCCGGGCCAGGGCGTCGGGGTCGCGATAGAGCCGGAGGGTGGCCTCGAGGCCGACGAGCGTCATTTTGTCGGGTCGGAAGGTTCGGGCGAGGGGGTTTTGGCGTAGCCGGGCGATGAGTTCGGTCCGGCCGACGATGACGCCGGCCTGTGGTCCGCCGAGCAGCTTGTCGCCGCTGAAGAGGGTCAGGTCGGCGCCGGCGGCGATGCTGTCGCGCACGGTTGGTTCGTCCCAGTCGGCCGCGAATGTCTTAGGCGTCGCGTCAGGGTTTTCCTGATCGGGTTCGGCGATGACGGGCGCGGGTTTGTCGAGCAGTCCGCTGCCGAGGTCGTCGACGACGGCGATGTTTTGGCGGGAATACTTGCGGGCCAGGGCGACGAGCTCTTTGAGGGGCGGGCTGGCAACGAAGCCGCAGATGCGATAGTTGCTGGTGTGGACGCGGAGCAGGACGCTGGTGTCCTCGTCGATAGCGCGTTCGTAGTCGGCGATGTGGGTGCGGTTGGTAGTGCCGACCTCGACCATTTTGCAGCCGGCGGCGGCCATGATGTCGGGCATGCGGTACGAGCCGCCGATTTCCACCAATTGCCCGCGGGAGACGATCACGGGTTGGTTTTCCGCGAGGGTGTTGAGCGCGAGGTATGTGCCGGCGGCGTTGTTGTTGACGACCAGGGCGTCTTCGGCGCCGGTCAGCTCCCGCAGCAAATCGCGCATGTGCTCGTGGCGGTCGCCGCGGCGGCCGGTGGCGAGATCGAGTTCCAGATTGCAATACCCGGCGGCGACGTCGGTGATCGCCTCGACGGCCTCGTCGGCCAGCGGGGCCCGGCCGAGGTTGGTGTGCATGACGATGCCGGTGGCGTTGATGACGCGGCGGAGGTTCGGCTGGGTGCGCTGGTAGAGTTTGTGGCGGATGTCGAGCGCGAGGGTGGGGACGTCGAGCGCGGGTGAGCCGCCGGCGCGGAGCGCTTCGCGGCAATCGTCGAGGACGGCGCGGATGCAGCGGACTAGCTCGGTTCGGGCGAATTCGTCGAGCAGTGAAGCAATCGCGGGCTGGTTGAGCAGGGCGTCAACGGAGGGGAGGTTTCTCAGCAACGACGAATGCGAATTGTCGGCGGGGTTGTTTTCCATGAAAGGCATAATACCCGGTGGTGGTGAAGTTTGGCAGGTAGGTGTTGGGCTCAGTCGCTTTCGTCCTTGTTAGGGGGCTCGTTGATGTTGTCGGGGGCGGTGTTGTCGCCGACGTAGCCGAGGGCCTGGAGTTCGGCCATGTGGGTTGGATCGATGACGGTGGAGGCTTTCTTGCCGGGGTCGTAGACGTGGGCGTTCAGCCGCCAGCGGACGAGCTTTTCGGTGAGTCGGCGGGTGATGTCCTGGCGAGAGTGCATGAGATTTTTGCGTTCGCGCGGGTCGGCGGCGAGGTCGAAGAGCATGAAGCGCGAGTCGGGGCCGCCGCGGTACATCGGGGTTCCCGCGGCTCCGAAGAGCAGTTTCCAGCGGCAGTTCTCGATGACGGAGTATTCTATTAGGTTGTATTCGATGCGGAAGTTGTGGTTGGAGGCGTAGATGTCGCGGGAGACGAGTGTGTTTCCCTCGTTGGCATTCGATTGCAGGATCGGCAGCAGGCTTTGGCCGCTGAGCGGATAAGGCGCGGGTAGGTCGAACATGTCGAGCACGGTGGGCATGAGGTCGTAGAGTTGGGCCGGGGTGTCGACTTTCCCGCGGTTGCTGAAGGTGGGTCCGAAGGCGACGAGTAGGATACGAGTCTGTTCGTTGTGGAGATTTCGGCCGTGCTCCCAGTCGTTGTGCTGTAGGAATTCCTCGCCGTGGTCGGTTGTGACGAAGAAGTGGGTTTTATCGAGTAGTCCTTCTTTTTGAAGAGCGTCGAGGAAGAGGCCGAAGCGGGCGTCGGCGTAGACGATCTCCTCGTCGTAAAGGGCCCGGAGGTGGGCGAGGTCGCGCGGGTTCCTGGCATCGTGGAAGCCGACGCCGGTGTACTTGCCGGTGTAGTCGGGGTCGAAGCGATCGCGGAAGCCTTCGAGCGGGGTATAAGGCGAGTGCGGCTCGGCGGTGTGGATGTAGAGGAACATCGGCCGATCGCGGTTGTGGCTGATCCAGGTCATGACCTCTTCGAGCGGGATCGTGCGGTCGACGTTGTCGAGGTGTGAGCTGATCTTGTCGACGAAAGTGTCGAAGCCCTGATCCATACCCTGGCGCGGGCCGGCGTTGACGTTTGTGCAGAAGGACACGGTCGCGAGCCCGGCCGCCCGCAGCGCGTCGGCGATCGTCACCAGGCCTTGTGGAGCCGACGTTGAGTTGTGATGCACGCCGTGGCGTTCGGTCGGCATCGAGAGCATCAGGTCGGGAATCGATTCGATCGTTCTTGAGGAGTTGGAGAACATCCGCGAGAACCAGACGTCCCCAGCGGCCATCTCCGCCAGACGCGGCATCGTTGTTCGCGAATAGCCTTGAAAGCCGACGTGCTCGGCGGCGACGGTGTCGATCAGGTAGATCACCAGGATCGGCGGGTCGTCGATCGGCTGGTAGATGAGCGGGTTGGCCCAGAATGCGACGGCGTCGGGGGCGGTGCTCGTGGTTTTGAGCGTGAGCGTGACCGGTTTGCCGGCCCAGGTTGCGAGAGACGTTGCGGTGTCGATCCAGGTTCGGCCGATATCCACTTCGCTATCGAGGATGGTTTGTTGTGTGCCTCCGTATGTGACGATTACCTGGAAACGAGTGCGTGGAGGATGGTTCGCGTCAGGTGTTGCGACGTGTCCGAGGCCGGTACGAAGATTGGCGTTTGGAGGCAGGGTGATGTTTTCATACGTAATTTCAGTCGGGCAGTGCGTGTAGATGGCGGTGCGAATTTCGTGGCCGAGCCGGACGCGTTGGACGGCGGTTGGTCGAGGGTACGATCGGGTGCGTGGCAGGAAGCGCAGGGAACGGATTTCGACGACGCCTTTGCCGAGGCCGTCGGTGATAACGGAGATTATTTCGCGGGGGCCTTTCCAGTCGGCGAGGCCGTCGGTAAGGACGCGGACGGTGAAGGGCTCGTCGTGGGATTCGACCGGTATGAGAACGTTGCCCATCATCGACCAGGCTAGGGAAACGTGTTTTCCGAAGGGTACCCGGAGTGTGAGCTCGATGCTGCCGACGTCCTCACCGCGGATGTTGAAGCCGCCAATCATCAGGGCGAGCGAGTCTTCGCCGTCGGGAGATGCTTTTGGGGCGGTTTTCACGACGAAAGTGGAGGTTTGCCGGTCGCTACGGAGCGGGCCGAGGGTTGCGAGGGCTCCGTTGCCGAGCGGCGTGGCGGTCCAGTCGCAGGTTTTTCGTGCTTTTTGGAAGATCGTCGGATCGTCGAGGCGTACGAGTGGGCGGGTTGGCTTTGCGACTTTGGGGGAGGTGGGGATCGGGACGGTGGAGGTTTGCGATTCGAGCTTCTGTCCGGCCCAGGTGAGGAACTCGGCCCAGTCCGCGGGGGCGTCCGCGAAGGGATCCCGTGTCAGGGCGTTATTCTGATTGTCTGCCGGGGAATCGGCCGTATCGGGGTCTGAACAGCCCCCGGTCACAAGTATTGCGAGCAGGAGCACGATAAGCAGGAACGGCACGGGATGGTGAATGCCTGACAACTGTTTCCTCCCGAAAAGGGACGCATTATTCTATTATATCGAGCGGGTAGCTGGAAACGTTCAACAGTACGTTCGTTTGAGAGGGCATATTGAGATTGACGGCATTGCACAAAATATGGTTGTGCGTTGCGTTGGCTGACGGCATAATCCCGGACGAACGCGGCGGGTGAGTTTTGGGGCGGCGGCGACGCGATTGGGAGGGAGATGATGTAGAGTGTGCGGTTCGAGTGGCTCATTTTCGTCAGGAGGAAACCGGCGATTGCGGTGAAGATGTCCGTTTCTTTGGGGTTGTAACGAGGGCTAAGCATGGCTAAACGGAAGAGAGCCAAGGCTCGCGGAAAAGTCGTCAAGAAAAAATCAGCGAAAAAGTCGGTCAAGAAGCGCAAGGTCGCCGCGAAAAAGTCGATTAAGCGCAAACCGACCAGTAAGGCAGCGAAGAAGAAGGTTGCCAAAAAGAGAGTAACCAGGAAAAAGAAAAGGGTCGCGAAGAAGAAAGTAGTCAAGAAGAAGGTCACCAAGAAGAAGGTGACCAGGAAAAAGGTCGCTAAGAAGCGAGTGGTCAAGAAGAAGACCACAAAGAAGAAAGTGACCAAGAAAAAGGCCGCTAAAAAGAAGGTTTCGAAGCGGAAGGCGGCCAGAAAAAAGGTTGCGAAGAAACCTGCCCGGAAGACCGTGAAGAAAACAGCAGCCACGCGCATCTCGGCGAAGAAACGTGCGGCGACACGGAAGGCGACGACGCGTCGGACGTCGCGGCGCAAACCGGCGGTGATTAAGACACCCCCGGTGGTGGCGCCGCCGCCCGAGGAGCAGGCGCCGCTGATCACCCCGCCGCCGGCGCCGAGTAAGCTGGATATTGTCGAGCCGGGTCCGTTGATGGCGACGGAGAGGCCGGAAGAGCCGGCCGGGGCCGATACACTGTTCGGGGCCGCGGGACAGGTAACGGACGAGTCCGCGCCGGGCGCGACGGACGCCGACGAGAGCGATTTCGAAGATGATGAAGCGGATAAGCCGCGCGATAAGCTCGAGGGGGAGGCCCATGAGACCGGCGATGACGATGACTCGGATTTCGAAGGGGATGAGGAGGATGGCGAAGGGGAGAAGCGCGAGCGCTGGTGGTAAGGCCGTGGCGGTGCGGCGATTGACGCTTGTTGTTTAGCCGGGGAGTGCAAGGCTCCACTTTGCTCCTGCCGTGATAGTACAACGAATGGTGCGTGTTGACGGGAGATGGCGGTGAGGAAGAGATGACGGTTTCTTTTGCGGATCGTTTGACGGCGGCCGTTCGTGAAAAGCGGACGGCCGCGGTCGTTGGGATTGACCCGGTCCTGGAGCGTTTGCCGGCCGAACTGCGTCCGCGTGGTAACGATTTGGAATCCGCCGCGGGGGCGTTGGAGGCATTTTGCCGGGCGGTGATTGACGCGGTATATCCGCACGTGCCGGCGGTGAAGATCAATTCGGGGTTCTTTGAGGCGTTTTATGAAGCGGGCGTGGGGGTTTTCTATCGTTCGATTGCGTACGCGCATGAGCGTGGATTGCTCGTGATCGGAGACGTGAAGCGGGGCGACATCGGGTCAACGGCGAAGCTGTACGCGCGCGGGCATCTTGGCGCACCGGCGTTTGCCGATGTCGATCCGGCGCGGATTCCGGACGCCGTCACGCTGGCGGGTTATCTGGGCGAGAATGCGATCCGTCCGTTCGTTGAGATTGCGCGCGAGCAGGGGCGGGGGTTGTACGTGCTGGTGCGGCCCTCTGATCCGGGGGCCGACCGGATTCATGAATTCGGCGGCGGAGAGAAGCTGTATCAGCATCTGGCCGGTCTGGTGCGGGCGTGGGGGGAGGCGCCGGAGTTGCGGGGCGAATGTGGGCTGTCGTGTGTCGGGGCGGTGGTCGCGCCGAAGGACGCCGCGAGCACGGCGGCGCTGCGCGAGTCGCTGCCGCACACACCGTTCCTGGTGCCTGGATTTGGCGCGCAGGGTGGGACGGTGGAGAGCTGTCGGCCGTGTTTTCTCCCGGACGGGAGCGGAACGGTAGTGAATGCGTCCCGTTCGGTCATTTATGCTTACCAGGCGGCGGGGCAGGAGGGAGGCGATTGGCGGACGTGCATTTCGCGGGCCTGCCGGCAGTTCGCGGGCGAGATTGCTCCGTTGGCGCGGCTGTAGATGGCGAGTGGAGCAGCGCTGCCGAATTCCTTCGATGAACCGCGGGGCAGATTCGTTCTGACGCTTGCGGGTTGGTATCGACGGTTGCCCCTTTGTATTCGCCGATCTCCGCGGAAACAACAGCATGCTGATTTGCAACTTCACGGCCTGCCCGCGACAATGCCGCATTCTTCTGGGTCAGTCCGGGTAAGTTCGTAATTATGGAGTGAGCAATCGATGCGCTGGAGCCAGTTTTTCATTCCGACCACGAAAGAGACGCCCAAGGATGCCACCGCCGCCTCGCATATTCTGATGTTGCGGGCGGGACTGATTCGCCAACTTGCCGCGGGCATTTACATCTATTTGCCGCTGGGCTATCGCACGCTTCGTAAGGTGGAAACGATCGTGCGCGAGGAGATGGACCGGGCCGGGGCGATCGAGCTGCACATGCCCGTGCTCCAGCCGCTCTCGCTCTGGGAGGAGACCGGACGGACTGAAGATATGGGCGAGGTCCTGCTGCGGCTGAGCGGCCCGGCGGGTGATTGGCGGTCCAACACGGCCCTCGGGCCGACGCACGAGGAGGTCATCACCTCGATCGCCCGCGCGTATCTCAACAGCTATAAGCAATTGCCCGTCAATCTCTACCAAATTCAAGCCAAATTCCGCGGCGAGGCACGGCCCAAGAGCGGCGTCCTGCGCACCCGCGAATTCCTGATGAAAGACGCCTACTCCTTCCACGTCGAGAAGGAGAGCCTCGATGCCGAATACGACAATATGTATGACACGTACTGCCGAATTTACGCCCGCTGCGGACTGCCCTACATCGCGGTCGAGGCCGACAGCGGGGCGATGGGCGGGGACGTCTCGCACGAGTTTATGGTGTTGACCTCGGCCGGCGAAGATTCGGTCGTGCTGTCCGACGGCGGCGACTACGCGGCCAACCTCGAACGGGCCTGTGCGGCCCTGCTACCAGAGCAATCCGAAGAGCTCGAGGAGATGGAGGAGGTCCACACGCCCGGCTTCGGCAAGGTCGACGACGTCTGCCGCTTCATGGGTACCAGGCCCGAGCAGATGATCAAGACGTTGATCTACGACGTGAAGGCGCTCAAGCGTGTTGAGCATAAGGATGTCGAATGGACCGGGTGGGTCGTGGCCCTGGTGCGGGGCAACCATGAGATCAACGAGCACAAGCTGGAGCGAACCGTCCGCGAGTCGCTGAAAGACGAACTGCTGCTCGAGTTCGAACTGGCCACGCTCGATTCGATCGAGGAGCTGACCGGGGCGGCGGTCGGCTTTGCCGGCCCACAGGAGTTGGTCGAGCGGGCTGATCTGATGATCGTCGATCGCGACGTGGCGACGATGCACAACGCCGCCACCGGTGCCAACAAAACCGATTACCACGTCAAGAACGTGAATCCCGGCGTCGATTTTCCGCTCGAAGGTGACAAGGTCGTCGTGGCCGACATCCGCAACGTGGTCGAGGGCGACCTCTCGCCGACCGGCGACGGCCGGCCGCTGCAAATCAAGACGGCCATCGAGATCGGCCACATCTTCAAGCTCGGCACCAAGTACAGCGAAGCGATGGACGCCACCTTCCTGACCAAGGACGGCAAGCCGCAACCGCTGATCATGGGTTGCTACGGCATCGGGCTAAACCGTATCGTGGCGGCGGCGATCGAGGCCCATCACGACGACCACGGCATCATCTGGCCGATGTCGATCGCCCCGTTCCAGGTGCTGGTCGTCGCGCTCGACCCGCGCGACGAGGCGGTGATGAAGACCGCGACCGAGATTCACGACCGGCTCGTCGAGGCGAAGCTTGACGTGATCTTCGACGACCGTGACGAACGAGCCGGCTTCAAGTTCAAAGACGCCGACCTGATCGGCGTCCCGCTGCGCGTCGTGGTCGGCAAGAAGAGCCTGACCGACGGCGTCGTCGAGGTCAGCCATCGTCGCGATGATAAAAAGCAGAAGCTCGTCCCGAACGAGGCGATCGAATTCGTGGTCAAGGCGGTCGGCGACGAGCTGTCGGCACTTGCGGAATAGAAACGGGGATTCCTGTTAGTGGAACGTGTGGAAGTGGGGGGCTGCCCATACTTCGCCGAGCGAAGAGTGGGGGCGTGATTTCTTCCGAGTAGGGTGCCGGGTGCCATGCCCAAGCCGAAGGCGCGGGCATGTTCCTCGATGCCGGATCAGCATGGCCGCGCTTCGCTTGGCCATGGCACCCGGCTTGTAGGATGGGCAATGCCCAGACTACGGACCACGGACTATACGTGTTTAGTACAAGCCGGGGGGAAAATTCACTGGACATTCCGCATGGAAGCGGCCAATTATATTGGTAGGAGGGGAGTCGCCGTGCATTCGGAGACGTTGTGGCGCCAGTTGCGGAAGGAGTCCCATGAAACGGCTTGCCGTGTTGTTCCTGGTCGGATGTTGGACCGCGTTAACCTTTGGCCAAACGCTCGCTGCCGATCGGCCGGTGGGTAAAAAACCATCCGGTAAACAACCGGCCAAGGGCAAGGCGGCTGTTTCGCCGCCGAACTCGGCGGTGAAGATGTTGTCGGCACGTCTTGAGCGGGTCGAATTTGAGGATACGCCGCTCTCCGAGGCGTTTAAGGAGCTGGCCCGGATGACCGACACGAACATTGTCGTGTTTTGGGGCCGGCTTCAGGATGAGGATATCCAGCGAGACACGCCGATTTCGTTCAGCGTGCGCGATATGCCGCTGGGCCGGGTGCTCTGGCTCATTCTGCACCAGGCTTCGCGCAACGCCGAGCTGGCCTACTCTGCCGACGACGACTTGATCCTGATTTCGACCAAGGAAGATCTCGGCAGCAAGATGGTGGCGCGGGTATACAACGTGGAAAAATTGATACAGACTCGGCCGTGCTTCAAGCTCCTGGGGGATAGTTTTGAAGGATTCGGGCTCAGTTTGTTGCCGATGGACGAGATAAACGAGAGCGAGACACCCGATCGCAGTTTGCTAGGCAACAGGCGCAACGGTCATCGTGAAGACCGTGGAGACGACGGCGGCATTCGACCTCAGGGGACCTACGACGCGAAGCAGAAGGACCCTGAACGAATAATGCTCGATCTTATCGATGTGATCACAAACGCGATCGAGCCGGAGAGCTGGGCCGTCAACGGCGGTATGGGCACGATCACGCCGTTTCGCGGCAAGCTGATCATCCGCAATTCGCTGCTGGTGCACCAGCAGATCGGCGGGGCGCTGGCGGCGCCAACCTCGCCATAACAAATGTAGTGGGCAGCAAAAGGGGACGTTCTACTTTTTAGGCATGAGATTGCCGACATCCCGGGATTATCGCGCTCAAAAAGTATAATGTCCTGCTCTGGAGAAAAGGCCTTCCACGCTGTCATCCCGACGACCGAAGGGAGGAGGGATCTTGCCACGGGGTCGAGTGAGCCTTGGTTACGGGGCCGGATTCCTCGTCGC
>JAUWNI010000090.1 GCA_030612705.1 Phycisphaerae bacterium
TCGGCGACGTTCATGACGGCAGGAATCGGGATTCGGTGCTCGTGATCAGGCATCGCGGACCTCCATGACGAAGTTGACGGGCGAAAGCGCAATGCCTAACATATACCGTACTTATGAACCGGAGTCAAGTAGAGATTCAGTAAAGAGTATTACCCACGCACCGCAAAGAACCCTGACGGAACAGGAAACAAACGCGAAGCAAGGTAATAATAGGGGTATATAGGCTACAATTCTAAAGCGGTTCGAACGATGTTGAACGCCGTGAAAACGGCGTTTACTAGTGGGCCAGGGGGGCTCTCGCGGAAAAGCGCACCATGGCGAGCGGCGCTCTTATGCCGTATCCGGCGTTTTCGTGTCGCCAAATAGAAAAGTCGGCCCCCATAATCCACAAAGATTTGACCGGCAAGCGCGGCCGTGCTATACTGCACTAGTAGGCTAGTACACTATGGCACTGTTGCGAGGTTCGCTCCGTGAACATCGATCCCACCATGTCGGTCCCAATATACAAGCAAATCGCCGACTACATTCGACAGACCGTCGCCGCCGGTGTGTATCGCCCCGGTGAGATGATCCCGTCGTTGCGCGCCCTGGCGCTGCAATTGAAGGTCAACCCCAACACGGTTCAGCGCGCCTATGAGCAGCTCGAACGCGAAGGGCTCGTCAGATCCCGCAAGGGGCTCGGCATGTTCGTAACCCAGCAGGGCGCCAAGACTGCTCAGACCAAATCCGAAGCTGCTGTTTGCTCGGCGTTCGCGCGGGGCATCCGCGCGGCTCTGGCGGCCGGCATCCAGCCCCCACGCGTTTTGACCGCCTTCGAAAAGGCGTGGGAAAGCGTCGAAACGGAAGTGAGGGCCCAGGCATGACCAGCACACGCACCTGCCGGCCCGCAATCGAGACGATAGAACTGACCAAACGGTTCGGCGACAAGATCGCCGTCGACAATCTGACCCTGCGGATCCCAAGCGGCACTACTTTTGGCTTCATCGGCCCGAACGGGGCGGGCAAGACCACCACGATCAAGATGCTGATGGGGATGCTCCGGATGACCGCCGGCGGGGCACGAATTCTGGGCATCGACGTCACCGCCGATACCGCCGCGATGAAGCAGCGCGTCGGCTACGTACCCGAATTGCACTATATTTACAGGTGGATGCGCGTCCACGAGGTGATCGGCTTCTGCCGGCGGCTGTACGAAACCTGGAACGACCGCCGCTGCGCGGAGCTGCTGGACCTCTTCGAACTGGACACCGGCAAGCAGGTCAGGCAGCTCTCGAAGGGCATGGTCGCCAAGCTCTCGCTGCTGCTGGCACTCGCGCACGAGCCCGAGGTGCTGATCCTCGACGAGCCGACCTCCGGCCTCGACCCGCTGATCCGCGAGGAATTTCTCGACGGCGTGCTGCGTACGATCTGCGAGCGGGAGCACACCGTACTGTTCTCCAGCCACACGCTCAGCGACGTGCAGCGGCTGGCGGACACGATCGGCATCATCTACGAAGGCCGCCTCCTCGCACATTGTCCTACCGACGAGCTGCTGACCGGCACCAAGCGGCTCCGGATCGTGCTGCACGACGGCTGCTCCCCCGGCGAGCCGCCCGATGGAACCATCTGGCAGAGCCGCCAACGTCGCGAGTGGCTTTTGACTGTCCGCGGCTTTACGCCCGCCACCCTCGAATACCTGCATAACCGATATGCGGTCGAAAATGTCGACGTGCTCGACCTCGGTCTGGAGGACGTGTTCAAGGATTTCGTCAAGGGACGGAGGGCGTCGGCGTGACGGCACTGCTCTGGAAGGACTATCGCGTCAATCGGCTTGTGCTGGGGCTCGGGATTGTACTGCTCCTCGGACCGTTTTTGATCTTTTTTACCCACAATCTCTATACGGGTTGGCGTTTCGGCGAGACGCATTGGTGGCCGCACTGGTGGATATTCACCTGTATCGCGAGCCTGGGGGGATCGCTGATCACAATCGCGGCTCTGGGCGGCAACGCCATTGCCGGCGAGCGCATCGACCGTTCGGCCGAGTTCCTGGCCTACCTGCCGCCTTCACGTCTGGCCGTTATCACGAGCAAGATAATCCTGACGGTCGGTGCGGGACTATTGATCTGGATCGTCAACCTCGCCGTCCTTTACGGCGTTGTACCGCTCGCGTCGGCTCTGCCCAACGTCGCGTTTTACGCGGGCGACGGCGATCCGATGACAATGATTCCACTTTTCGCGGCGGCAACGGTCATGACCTTCGGGGCAGCGTGGCTTAGTTCGGCGTTAATGAGCAGCCCGGGCGTCGCCACCGGTATTGGAATCGTCGCACCGTGGGTTGTCGCGCTCGCCTTGGGACTAGTGGATTACCTCTTCTACCTGACCGATGCCGCGGTGGTCTCGTGGTTCAAGATTACCAGCGTAACGCTGGGGCTTTTATGTTTCGTCGTCGGCACCGTGTACTACCTGCGGCGGGTCGAGCCGGAAACCCCCACGTTTCACCGTTAATGGCGTTTCCATTCGATGGATTTCGCGTCGTTGGTAACGTCTACCCCCCGTGGCGGCCGTTGAAGTCCGAATGGCTCGCGATGTTCCCCGGCCGGCACGGAGACCGGCCGCTACTGTGTGGTGAATGGGACTACGCCGGCAGCTTCTTGACGAACTCCCGCGCCGCCGGGATCACTCGGTCGGTAATTTCTTCGATAGATCCGGGGAGGATGGCTCCGGCACTGGCGTAGTGGCCGCCGCCGCCGAACTCCTTGGCCAGCGCCAGCGCCGAGACGCCGCGTTCGCCGCGGAAGTTCATGCGGATTTTGCCTTGGTTGGCCTCGGTAAACAGGATTGCGAGCTTGACGCCCTCGATCGAGCGCACCACCTCGACCTGATCGTCGATATCGTTGGCGTGGCAGCCGGCCGCGGCTATTTCGTCGCAGTCCGCCGTGCTCCACGCCAGCCGACCGTCGTCGCTGACCTGTGTGTTCGTATAGATCACCTTCAGCAACTCGAACTCGCTACGGCTGCGGCTGCGGTTGAGCTTTTCGCAGGTATCGATGATATCGGCCCCGGCCTGGGCCAGCTCGCCCGCGATTTGCAGGCTGCGCGTCGTCGTGTTCGACAGCGAGAACCCCTGCGTATCGCTGTGCATGCCGGCGTAAATCAGCGTCGCGATCGTCGGCGTGATCTGACAACCCAGGGACTTGATCAGCAGATAAACCAGCTCCGCCGTGCTGCTGGCGTCGCCCTCGATCCAATTCCACGTGCCGAAACGCGTGTTCGTCGCGTGATGATCGATGTTGACTATCTTTGCGTTGGGCAGCGCCTCGAGCTTGCCATCGACGTTGACGCGGCGATCCTTGGCGGTGTCCATTACAATAGCAAGATCGCACGCGGCCAGCTCCTGGCGCGAGGCCGGTCGCACACCTGCCAGTTCCACCAGAAACGCCAACCGCCGGGCCACCGTGCCTTCCGGCAGCGACGCAAACGGATACTTGCCCAACTCCGGCAACGCCAGATACATCGCCCCAATCGCACCAAAGCAGTCAGCGTCCGGCGTGACATGTGCGATCAAGGCGATCTTGTTCGCCGCGCGGGTCGCGTCGCAGACTTCGGTGGGGACGGTGTCTTGAACGGCGGTGCTACTCATTAGATCACTTTAGGCTGTGCATCCGGCTCGATCGTCAGTCGTTACGTGGGGCTATCCCTCGCTGTCGTCCTCGTACCCTTCAAGACCGAAGCTGCGTGCTTCGTCTGGAGTAAAACCGGTTGCCACCGCAACTCGAATAACCATGTTTTTGCCGCGAACTGCCTCGAAAGCGTCGAGAATAACATCCGAGCGATCGGTGGCGGCAATATCCTTCCACTTTGACCAGACGACGTACAAGCGAATCGGTTCCTTGCCTCCTGGATCGGCTTCGAAGATGTCCGGCTCGGCCGTCTTACCAGTCCGCGGGTGTTGCCACTCCCCGACGAGTTCTTTCCGCAAAGTGAGTAGTGTCGGCTGAAGTGTCCGGCTTGTTTTATGAAGGGGCATGTGGTTACCTCCACAATGCGACGCGATTCCTCTTGATCCATTCTACACTGGCCTGGACGGTTTCGGCCTCACGCGTGGAACTTGTGTCCACCGAGTACCGCATATTGACGGTCCACCGATCTTCGATTCTCCGGACGTGTCGGTAGAGCGAGCAGCGCTCCTCCGAACCCAATTCCCGGCCATCCGGGTTAGGCAGCGACCATAGCAATCGCGCCCAAAACATCAAACCATGTCCCGACTCCCACTGCTTCAAGTGCTGCCACAAACCCAGGTCTTGCGCTTTGCGACGCGCTTGCCTAAAGATAACCTGGGCCTGAGCCGTCGGACGTGCACCCAGCCTCCGGTATACCGCGTTCTTCAAATAAATCTCCGCAACATACCCAAAGAGGTAGATCGCACCGAGGAGTCGGTTGGCCAGCAACAGAGTCATTGCGTCGTCTAATCGGCTCTCCGCCGCCAGTTCAAAGTCTTGCACCGACGGGTTGTACTGATGTACTCGATCACGTAAGAGCCGCGAAGCTGTCATCACCAAACTCGATCACTCCGTCTATTGCTTCATCGACTCAATCAGAATATCTGCGATTTCCGGGCGGGTGAACTCGACCGGCGGGCGCTCGCCCTTGACGAGCATTTCGCGCACCTTCGTTCCCGAGAGGAAGACGCGGTCTTCCTTCGTGCTGTTGGTGGTCTTGTCGCTGGCCATCGCGCCGGACTTCCCGCACCAGAAGTTGTGCTCGAATTTCAGCGGGATGATGTCGAGCTCTTCCCGGTTGAACTCGTCGAAGATCTCCTGGGCGTCGTACGTGCCGTAGTAGTCGCCCACGCCGGCGTGGTCGCGGCCGACGATGAAGTGCGACGCGCCGTAGTTCTTGCGAACCAGGGCGTGCAAAATCGCCTCGCGCGGGCCGGCGTAACGCATCGCCGCCGGCCAGACCGACAGCAGCGTGTTCTTCGGGTTGTAATAGTTCGCCAGCAGAACCTCGTAGCACTTCATTCGCACGTCGGCGGGGATGTCGCCCTTCTTGGTCTCGCCGACCAGCGGGTGCACCAGCAACCCGTCGCAGATTTCCAAGGCACACTTGGTGATGTATTCGTGGGCCCGGTGGATCGGGTTGCGGGTCTGGAACGCCACCACTCGACGCCAGCCACGCTCCTCGAACGCCGCCCGCGTCTGCATCGGCGTCAGGCGATACTTGGGAAATTCCGCGTCGTGCCGCGGCGTCAGCACCTCCAGCTTGCCCGACAGGCACACGTCGCCCTGCGAGCAAACGATCGCCACGCCCGGGTGGGCCTCGTCCGGCGTACCGTAGGCCTTTTCGGCTTCCTTTTTCTTATCATGGGCGTACTTCTCCTCGACGGTCATCACCGCGAGGACGCGATCCTGATTATCGGTCAATACGACCTGCGAACCGATCGCGATCTTCTCCGCCATGGCCGTATCCACCGAGCACGTAATCGGCATGCTCCACGGCAGGCCGCCCGCCAGGTGCATGTTGTCGCAGACGCCGTGAAAGTCGGCCTCGTTCAGGAAGCCGGTCAGCGGGCTCATCGCTCCGACCGCCAGCAATTCGAGGTCGCACTGTTCGCGGTCCGACAGAGCGATCCGCGGCAGATCAGCAGCCGATTTCTCCAACTCGGCCCGACGTGCATCCGAGACAACCAGATTCATCAGTTCGCCGCCGTGGGGCGGAATCAACCCCTTTTTCTTCATCAGTCACTCCCAACGATAAAGCCACATGGACATTCCCCCCGTTTCGGCGCGAGGGTCAAGGACCACGCAGTATAGGGTGTTCCCCGTAAAAGCCCAACGATTTGGGTGTGACTAATTTTGGTGGGGGTGTGACCATTTTGGTGAACATGCGGGTGCCATGCCCAAGCCGAAGGCGCGGGCATGTTTCTAAATAACCGTGCGTGAAAACGCGCCGCGCGATGGCCCGCACAGCAGAGCCGGCGTGTCCCCACGCCGATTTCCGGGCCGGGGACGGCCCGGCTCTGCGGGACCAGCATGGCCGCGCTTCGCTTGGCCATGGCACCCAAGCACCCAACCCGCTCGTACCCCTCAATTCAACTGTGACAGAGCACTAGATTCCTCGGCGCTAAGTCTACCCTGAGCGAAGCCGAAGGGCTTCTCGGAATGACAAATTACCCCTGCAAGTGACGTCCCACGTGCTTCTCGTGGTACCGGTTTGCGGGTAACCTATCGTCAATGAAAACGCTATTAACCAACAACGAACTACAGGCCACGCTCGAACGGCTGGCCCATGAAATTGCGGAGGCGGTACCCAAAGACATACCGGTCGCGGTGGTCGGCATCCGACGCCGAGGCGAGACACTTGCTCAACGTTTGTTACAACTGCTGGCCAAGGCCGGCGTCAAGCCCGCGCACCACGGAGCACTGGACATCACCTTATACCGCGACGACCTGACCACCATCGGACCCAACGCCGTCGTCCGCGGCACCGAGATCGACTTCAACATCACCGACACCTGGCTGGTACTGGTCGACGACGTGCTCTATACCGGCCGTTCGATCCGCGCCGCGCTCAGCGCCCTGACCGACCTGGGCCGCCCGCGGGCGGTTCGGCTGGCCGTGCTGGTCGATCGCGGCCTGCGCGAGTTGCCGATCCAGCCGGACTTCGTCGGATTATGCATCGAAACGGCGCCTGAAAACGACGTCCAAGTGAAACTGACGGAAGTTGACGGGGTGGACAAGGTCGAGATGACATGAGCGACGTGGTGGCGGAAAAACCGGTCTGGACCCGCAAGCACCTGCTAACGCTGAACGACCTCAGCCCCGAAGAGATCCTCTACGTTCTCGATACCGCCGAGAGCTTCAAGGAAGTCTCCACCCGCAGCATCAAGAAAGTGCCGGCGCTGCGCGGCCGCGTCGTCGTGACGGCGTTTTTCGAGGACAGCACCCGCACCCGGATGAGCTTCACACTCGCTGCCCAGCGACTCTCGGCGGACATCCTCGACTTCTCCGCGAAGATCTCGTCCGCCTCCAAGGGCGAATCGCTCCGCGACACCGCCCGCAACATCGAGGCGATGGGCGTCGACATCATTATCGTCCGGCACTCCTCGGCCGGCGCCGCCTATGACATTACGCAAGCGGTCGATTGCTGCGTGATCAACGCCGGCGACGGCCAGCACGCCCACCCAACGCAGGGTCTGCTCGACCTGTTCACGATCCGCGAATCCAAGGGGCGCATCGACGGGTTGAACGTCGCGATCGCCGGCGACATCGCCCACTCGCGCGTCGCCCGTTCCGACCTGCGCGGCCTGATCAAGCTCGGTGCCAACGTCACGCTGGTCGGCCCGCCGACGCTCGTGCCACGCTCGTTCGAGAAGCTCGGCGCCCACATAACGTCCGATTTCGACGCGATCCTGCCGAAGATGGACGTGATCAACATGCTCCGCATCCAGCAGGAACGCATCACCAGCAGCGTCTTCCCGTCGATCCGCGAGTACATCCGCCTGTTCGGCATGAACGCCGACCGGCTCAAACGCTGCAAACCGGACGTCCTGATAATGCACCCCGGCCCGGTCAACCGCGGCAAGGAGCTCGCCGCCGACGTCGCCGACGGCCCCAACTCCAGCATCCTCCGCCAGGTAACCAACGGCTTGGCCGTCCGCATGGCGGTGCTGTTCCTATGCCAACAGGCCGCGGCGGGGAATACGTAGCAGATCACCCCAGCCTCTCGAGCCAGTAGATCGGGTCATCGACCCGACGCTTCCACTGGTACGGTGGGCTATTTGTGTCGTCGCGTACGCTTGGGCTTCGTGCCGTTCAACGTCTCGATCCGGGTGATGTGGATCAGTGCGCAGTGCGCGACTCGGACCGCCACGCCGGATGTTTGCGGGTCGGGGATTCCAACGTAGACGGCCGAACGCGAAACGATACACATGTCGGGGTGGCGGATGTCTAATGTCGCACCATCGGACATGAACAGCCGGAAGGGCTCGAAGGGCTGTGTTACAAGGTGTTCCCGAACGTCTTCAGGCCGCATTGGAGATCTCCAAACACCAGTACTTTCTTAAGCTCAATTCTCTGATTTGCAGCATGAGAGGTCAAGTAAATCCCGACCTTGGCAAATCAACAGGTCTTGCAGGCACGACCTGTCCTACACCCTTCCCATCCGCTCCAGTACGCCGCGGACCAGGATCGGCCAGGCGATTGTTGCGTCGCAGAGGACTTCGGCGAAGCGGCCGCCCTCGCTCGGCGGGACGAACTTGCCCCACGAAACACCTTCGGAAAACGTGCAGCCGCTCAGCCCGCCCCAGTGCACCGGCTCGGGGCAGATTCGCACGGCATAGCGGAACCGCACTAGACCGCCGGTCGCGCCGCCGGTTTGAAAATGTAACAGTTCGGCGAGCGGTCCGGCTTGCTGCGCCCAGTTGCGCGGCACGCCGCCACCAATAGTGAACAAGCCGAGTCGCTGGGCGGCGCTGAGGCGGGTCAGGAAGTCGTCCAGGTCGCGCATCGGGTCGAAGCGGACGCCGGCACGCCCCTTTCGCGCGCCGAGCACGTTGTACGTGTACACGTCGAGTCCGATTTCGCTGTCGGTGAACGCGGGAATGTAAACAGGCACGCCTTTCTGATACGCCGACTGTAAGATCCCCCGGCCGGGGTACTTCTTAGCCAGGTGCGCGCCGAGCCAGGCGGTCAACTCATACGTACCAAACGGCTGTTCCGGCGACGCCTCCTTGAGCACTTCGTCCAGGATGTCCTCGGCGGCGTAGAGGTTGTTTTCGAGTTCGAGCGTGTCGTAAACGCGGTCGTAACCGGCCTTATAAAGCTCCAAATCGCTCCACGACGGCTCGTGCCGAAAGTGCGTATGACCTGATTGCTCGACCATCCCGTGGCCGATCAGCGCCCCGGTGCTGATGACGGCGTTGAGCATGCCCTGGTCAATCATCTCGGTAATCACCAGCCCCATCTTGGCAATCGTCATCGCTCCGGAGAATGTGCCGACCACCATGCACTTCGGGTCGGTGACCATCTCGTACAACACATTGGCGGCCTCGCCGAGCCCGCGCGCCCCGAACGACGCCCGCGTCATCTGGTCGAGCATCTCGGAGAAAGTGCCGGCCTTGCGAACGTCGATCGGTTCGAGCGGCTTGAGATCGTGCCGCCAACCGTCGCCGAAATGCTCTTTGTCGCGTGGGATGGGTTTGTCGTGCGGGCAATCCTGCGGCATGGTTTTGTCCTTCTTTACGTGATCGCTAGAGCTTTGTCACAGCTTGTCTTGCAGCCAGTGTTCTGTCAGTGTTGTTTTGAAGGGTTCAACCCGAGGAGCCGCGGACTTCAGTCCGCCCGGCGCCGCGCGGAGTAGAATTCACCCTTCCCGAAGGACCGCGCGGACTGAAGTCCGCGGCTCTTCGAGTATTGTTGCCCTCTTCAAGTATTATCACGGCCTCGAAAGAAACACTACTCATCAAATTAACCTGGACAAAGCACTAGAGCTTATGGACGCCTGGCGGCCTCGTATCTCCGTAGTGAATGTTCAATCTCGTCGGCAAGCGTGGTCTGACCCTGCCGGTTTGCAACATCCAGTGCCTGGCGGGCTGTCGCAACCGCCTGCGCGGGCCGTCCGACGCGGAACTGTGCCAACGCGGCGGCATCCAGTACCCGCGCGTTTGCACCACTCGTGCGTTCGCAAGCCTCCTCGCCCAGCCTAACAGCTTCCGCCCGGGCGGCGGCGTTCGAGCTGCGCGCCAACATCTTCACCAGCGCCGCCGTCAGTAATAGATCTTCCGGAAAACGCTCGACCGCCGCCCGCAGCAATCGCAGGGCGTCGTCGGAGCGGCCCTGGAAGCGTAAGACCTTCGTGGTCTCGATCAGCGAACGCGTGTGGCGGGGCTCGATCTCGATCGCGCGCAGCATCTCCGCGGTCGCCTCCTCCATGCGTCCCAGACGCGCGAGACCACCGGCAAGATTGGCTCGCGCCGCGGCATCCTCGGGCTCGTGGCGCACAATCCGCTCGTATTGGGCAACGGACTCCTCGAAGCGGCCCAAGGCGGCCAACGTGAACCCCAGAAGCCGGCGCGCGTCGGGGAAGTACGACTGAATCTCGAGCGCCTGCTCAAGGGGGCGCACCGCCTCGGCGACCTTGCCCTGCTCAATCCTAACACGTCCCAGGTGATACAACGGCTCGGCGGCGAGCGTCCAATTCGTCGCTTCGGCCCGCTTGACATACTCGCTCAAAACCTGCTCGGCTTCTTCAAACCGGTCCTGGCACGCAAGCGCGATCCCCGTCTCGCGGTGCTCCTGGATCATCAGCAAATCCACGTTGGGCGGCGTACGCGCCGCGACCAACCCCATGATGATCAGCACCAGCGTCGCGAAACTCAACGAACCCCAACGCCGGGCGCGCAATGCCGACGCACACCAGCACACCGCGTAGCTGCCCAACAAAATCAGCACGACGACGACCGGCACGCGGAACCGGGCCGTAACAAAGAACAGCACCACGCTGAGCATATAGATCAACACAAAGCCCCACAGAGGGAACAATTCCTTCGCGCGCCGCAAACTTAACAGCAACCCCAACACGCCGAGCGGTCCGACAATCCAGAACCCGAGCGGCAGGTAGCGCGCCACCGGCGTGAAATGCGCGGCGATGAAACGCATGTCCTGGTTGTTCGAGACCTCCCAATGCGACCAGAAATACCCCAGCTTGGCCAGCAGCAACCTCCCCGCTCGAACCGGCTCCCGGCCCATAAACCGCAGGGCCTGGTGAAAATACCATCGGGACACTTCCGAAGCCGTGAGGGGCCGACCCTCGGCTTTCTCGGCCCGGGCGAGTTGAGCGGCGTAGCACGCCCGCCACGCTCCCGGGTCGCCTTGAATAATCGCCGACCGCCCGTTCGAATGCGGGTTGTTGCCGATATAGAAGTTCACGCCGCCTTGGGACGCAATCAGCACCAACTCGCCACCGACGATGTAATTGCGGATCGTGATCGGCAGGATCGGCAGGATCGTCCCGAAGAACAGGCAGGCGGAGTAACCCCAGAAACGCCGCCAATGCGGACGATGCAGCACCAGTATCCACACAACCAGCGCCGGCGCCAGCAACAGAATGTTCGGCCTGGCGATAGCCGAGACCCCAAGCGCTATCCCGCACAACCCCCACGACAACGGACTGCGCCGGTCGCCTGTCCACAGCAACAGCCACAGCAAAATCAAGTCCAGAAAAACAAGCAGTACGGGAAGCAACAATTCCGCGTCGAAATACAAAAGGACCCAATACGTGGCGGCCGAAAAACCGGCGATGACGCCCACCGGTCGGCTGAAAACCCGCCGGCCGATCAGGTACAGCAGCCCGCAACTGAGCGACCCCAGCACGGCCTGCACGATGCGCGGCGTCATCCCGCTTTCAGACCCGAACAGCCAGTAGATGGTCCCCAGAAACCAGGGATACAGCGGAGCGCGAAAATAGACTTCGTCCCAGAAAGGTTTACCGGCGGCGAACGCCGTCGCCCACTCGTGGTGATACCCCGGATCCATCACGTGCAGGTTGAAATACGGACTGGCCTGGAGTTGTAGCACGTAAATCAGACGCAGTACGAACGCCGTCAGTACGATGGCACCGAGCCAGAGAACGTCCCAACCCCACCGAGACCCGCGATCGCCCGGCGCCCGCGCGTCCTCCGCGGGCGGCGATGTCGCGACAGTTTGACCAACCTGTTCTTCCACAACGCCCGATTATGATGCTTGTGCCTCAGCCGTCGAGGGTTCCGTGGCCGGCTTTTGAGCATCGCCGCGGACCGACCGCAAGAGTATCTCCGCCACGTCGAGCTGCCGAACTTCCTCGAGCTCCAGGTCCTTTAGTCCGTCGGTCAGCATGGTCATGCAGAATGGGCAGGCCGACGCGATCGTGCAGGATGAGCTCGTGTCGGGCAGCGGCGCGAGCATCTGTTTTGTACGCTTCTGGTAGATCTTCATATCGCCCGGCTCTTCTTCCTTCCACATCTGCGCCCCGCCGGCACCGCAGCACATGCCGCGGTCGCGATTCTCCTTGGCTTCGACCAGCTTCACTCCGGGGATCGACTTCAGGATCTCGCGCGGCGAATCGTAGATGTCGTTGTAGCGGCCAAGATAACACGAATCGTGATATACGACCGTGCCCACGACGGGTTGTGTGGGCTTGAGTCTACCTTGCCGCATGAGTTCCAGCAGGAAATCGGTGTGGTGCATGACGTCGTAGTTGCCGCCGAAGTCGCGGTACTCGTGTTTGAGCGTGTTATAGCAGTGCGGGCAGGTGGTGACGATCTTCTTGAACTTGTACTGGTTCAGCGTTTCGCAATTCTGCTGGGCGCACATCTGGAACAGATATTCGTTGCCGGCCCGCCGGGCCGAGTCGCCGGTGCAGGTTTCCTCCGGCCCGAGGATGGCGAAATCGATGCCGGCCTCTTTCATTAACTCGGCAAACGCCCGGGCAACTTTTCGCGAACGGTCGTCGAACGACGGGGCGCAGCCGACCCAGTAGAGGTATTCCACTTCCTGCTTGTCCGCCATCAGCGGGACCTCGAGGCCCTTGGCCCAATCCGCTCGCTCTTCGTTGGCGAAGCTGTAGACGTTGCCGACCGTTTCGAGACCCTTGAACGCGTTCTGCAATTCCGCCGGGAACTCGCCCTGCTCCATCACCATGTGCCGGCGGAGGTTCACGATCTTGTCGACGTACGAATTGAAGACCGGGCATTCCTGCTCGCACGCTCGGCAGGTCGTGCAGGCCCAGAGCACTTCCGGATCGATCACGTTGCCGACCAGGTCGGCCAGGTGGGGCGCCGGCTCGCCGTTGCCGTCTTGTCCATTCCCGCCTGTCCCCAATACCCATTGGTGTTTGTAGCCGAAGTCGCGCAGAGCACCGGTGAGATCCTTGGGCGAGAGCTTTTTGCCGGTATTACTGGCCGGACATTGATCCTCACAGCGTCCGCATTCGGTGCAACTGAAGAAATCGAGAACCGCCTTGGCACCGAACTGGTCGATCCGCCGGACGCCCAGCGTCTCTTCGCGTTCGACCATGCCCTCAATGTCCTCGATATTCGGCAGACACCCGGCCGGGCCGAGCGGCTGGAAATAAACGTTGAAAAACGCCGTCATCTCGTGGAACTGCTTGGTGTACGGCAGGATGTTCATAAAGCCCAGGATCAGGCCGACGTGCGTCCAAAAGCCCAGGTGCTGCCAGAAAACGATCGACTGTTGAGGCAGATCGCGTAGCGGAATCGCGGCCAGCGAGCCCAACGGTTCCCAGACGCTGGCATGATCGCCATACCGAGCGATCGTAGCCCCGTCATATAGCACGTCGCTGAGCATCAGCCCGGACAGGATCATCAAAATCAGCACGCCCTCGAAGTTCAGGTTCAGCCGCGGCAGATAGCGGATTACGCGGTAGTACAAAAAGATCAGTATGCCGACCATCACCAGCACAACGAGGACGTCCTTGACGAACGAGTACAACCCGCCGAGCGGCGTACCGGTATCAAATAGCCAGTATCCGAAGTGCGGATTGTCGATGAAGCCGCGCGCGAACAGGATCATCGCCCGCAGCAGCATGATCACGGCACCGGCGTAAATGAAGATATGCGCGATGCCCGCCAGCTTGTGCCGCGGCAAACGCCACTGCCCCAGCGCGAATTTCGCCATCCGGCGCAGGCGTTCACCCGGCTGGTCAAACGGCAGGTCCCACGGGCCGGCGCGCATCAGTCGCCAGCGACCAAGCAGCGTGAAACCGAAGGCACCGAAGGCCACGACAAAAAGAACCGTCATCGCGATAGGCTGCATGTCTCACCTCGTCCGCAGTGAATCGTGTTAAACCCGGAGTATAGCGTCTTTCGGCCCGGTTGGGCGAGCCGCGCCAGCCCGTCGGAATACCGGGCGCGGGATTTGCTCATTAGGGGCTGGACAGGATAGCGCGCTAAGATACGGGGCGTGAGTATTCCCCCTTGTTTCTGAAGGACGTGATCCGTGTTGGCGCGCGGGCCGAGTTAATCACGTCACGGCGGACGGCACGAAGGTCAAGGCGGGCGCTGGACGGAACTCGGTGCGTTCGAAGGAAAAGATCAGTTCGTGGCTGTCGCACCTGGACGAGAAGGATCGGAAGGCTGCCGGCCAACGTTACCGCACGATCGAGCGTGATCAGTATGAGGAATACCGCGAGCGTGTGTGGGGTGGATGGAGAGCGCGAGTGGCCGGCGGATGTATCGTCGGCGTCGGGAGTTGGTTGAGCCGCGTAGGTCGGGGGCCATGACACTTCCGGCGAGCTTCGGCGCGGGCCCTGTAGCGTCCGCCCCCCGTGGCGGACGCTACGTTTCCCGGCTTACACAGCGCCCGCCAAAAATGTCATGCACCCCGTAGGTCAGGCCATTGATACAACATTTGCGTTGGTTGGGGGGACGGAGTATCGTGCCGGGCGCTGGGAGTTTCGGGCGATGCGAATCGCCGTGCTCGATGGGCGGGCGCGGCGCGGGGAGTCTTGAATTAGAGGAGAAAGAGTCATGAAATGTAGCCGGCTTGTGGCAGCGGTTTCCGCCACGCTACTGGGTTTGACCGTGATGGCGGCGGCCGACGAGAAAGCGGACAAGGCCATCAAGGAACTCGATCAGGCATTCGCGAAGATCAATTCGTACACCGCCCGGATCGAGTCGATGACGGATACCGAATTCGGTCCAGGTCATACGCAGAAAATGGAAATGGTCGGGAAGGCCGAGTGGCTGCGCAAGGGCAAGAAGGCCCTGATGCGCACCGAGACCAAGTGCAACACGATCAAGACCGAAGACGGTAATACGACGAAAACGCCGTCAACGATCACGATCATCAGCGACGGCGATTTCCTCTACATGCTGACCGAAGAAGGCGATCAGAAGACGGTCATCAAGAGCAAGGCGCAATCCGCCGAGGAACATCATCCAGGGGCGATGTTCGCGCAACTGCGTAGCTATTATGACATCACACTGCTGCCGGACGAGCGGGTCAACGGCGCCGCCTGCCACGTGTTTGAGATGAAGATGAAGCCGATGGAGGGCATGCCGCCGAGCGGTCGCCAGCTGATGTATTACCAGAAGGATAACGGCGTGCAGATCAAGACGGAGGGATTCGACGCGAACGGGAAGCTGATCGTTTCGTCGATCACGACCGATGTCAAGATCAACGCTGACATCAGCCCGGACCGCTTCAAGTTCGAGATTCCGGAAGGCGCGCAGGTCATGGACATGACCGCCTCGCAACAGCCGCCGGCCCAGGCCGAGAGCAAGACCGAGGAGCCCGAGAAAGAGCAACCCAAGCAGGAAGAGCAGAAGAAGCCGGAGAAGAAGAAGGGATTCAAGCTGCCCAAGCGGCCCAAGCTGCCGTAGCGTCGACGACTCGGCCTACGGGGTTTTTCTGCAATAGAGCCGGGCCGTCCCCGGCCCGGATATTCGGCGTGCGGACGGACACCCCGGCTCTGCTCGAGTCTATTCCATCGCCCTCGGCGGACACGGTCGGAATGACATTCAGACGCCACCCACTTTCGTAACGCTCGCCCGTGTTTTGCCATGGTTGAGCGGAAGGCTTGACGAATCGCGATCACGCCGGATACTTCACGGCATGATCAGTGGCTTTGCGATGGTGTTGTTTGGTTTCAAGCCGACGGATGTTTCTCCGCGACGGTTGGTCGGGGTGATCGGGTGTATGCTCGGCCTGGTTTTTGTGTGTGCCGGGTGCCATGTTCCGCAACGCGTCCATGCATCCAAACGCTACCCCCACGGGATGGTGTTGGTTCTGCCCGGAATCGAGGGCTGTAGCGTCTGGAACCGAAACATCGCGCTCGGCCTCGACGAGGGGGGCGTCGCCTCGGCGATCGAGGTTTACGATTGGACCACCGGTCTGCCCGGCAACTTCGTCTTCAACCTCGCCAATCTCGAAAGGAACCGCCGTCAGGCCGGCAAGGTTGCCCAGCGGATCGTCAACTACCGCCAGCGCTATCCGGGCAGTCCGGTCTACCTGATCGGGCATTCCGCCGGCGGCGGGATTGCCGTCCTGACGCTCGAAGCCCTGCCGGCCGGTCGGCAGATCGATCAGGCGATCCTGCTCGCCCCGGCCCTCTCGCCCGATTACAACCTCTCGACCGCCCTGCGGCGTACGCGCTACGGGATTGTCAACTTTTACTCGACCCGCGATGTTAGCTTTCTTCGAGTGGGCACGTCATTGTTCGGGCCCATCGATCGTAATTTCGGTGTCTCGGCCGGAGCGGTGGGCTTTAATCTGCCGGACGGTTTGAGTGAATTCGAGCGTGCCCTCTATGTGAATCGCTTGCGGCAGGTGCGCTGGAGCCCGCGGATGAAGGAGGTCGGCGCCAGCGGGTCGCACGTGGGCTGGGCGTCGCGCAAGTTCGCCGGCGAATACCTGGCACCGCTGATCAAGGAAAGCGAAGCCGCTCGCCCATTGCCGGTGGAGTACCTCAGTAATACCAAATCGGAATAAAGCGTGTGCCGTGTGGGGGGCGCCGACGCTACCCGTAAAATCGAGGTGTGGCAGAGCACTAGTGTTCTGTCTGCCCTCGATTGATGGGCTGGTGTGCCACTGCTCTTGAGCAGTGCCAAGCATCGCTGGAAGCACGGACAAGCAAACTGCCGCTTGTCCGTGGCACCCGGTGCTATCCACCAATTGAAGTGTAACTGAGCACTAAGGTTGGCGCATTTCCAGTTGCCGCACTTCGCTGGTGGGGATGTCGACCAGCGTGAAGAAGCGGATTGCCAGTGTGCGTATGGGCTGGTCCTGGGCGTTGGTCGGCAGTTCCGCGATGGTTTGCAGCGTGCGCAGGCTTTCTTCGCCACGAGCCTGCCCGATTACAGTGTACTTGCCGTCCAGCTCGGGCAGACGGGCCAGGCTGATGAAAAACTGGCAACTGGCCGAGTCCGGGTTGTTCGGCTTACGAGCCATCGCGAGCGTGCCCAACTCGAACAGCGTATCGTGGAACTCGGCCGCCACGAACTTTCCGTCCGGGCGGATGCCCTTTCCGGTCCCGTCCGGCGATCCGCCCTGAATGATGAAGCCGGGGATCACGCGATGGATCATCTTGCCGTCGTAGAAGCGGTCGCGCACCAAGTTCAGAAAATTCTCGATGTTGTACGGTGCCTTGTCGTATAGCAACGAGAACGTGATCTTCCCGTAATCGGTTACCAGTACGGCGTCTTTGCGCGTCTCCACGCGAAACGACAGGCTGACCGGCGTAACCGAGCCGCCTAGCGGCTGCCATTCCAGCCGATAGTCGCCCGAGTAACGCAGCTGCCGATGCAGCGTATACAGATCAATCTCAGCCCCGATCGAGGCCCGCGGCGCCAACCGCAGCACGTCGGTTCGGCCATCGCTGACGTTGGCGGATTCGGGGCGGACGGCCACCGGTCGCTCATTTTTGTATGCGATAAACAAAGCGGGCGTCGCATCGCTGCCGATAATCAGACATTGTGGCAAGGTGATACCGTCGGAAGCGTTTGTCGACCGGATAATCGGCAACTCGACCGTTTCGCCGGTCGGATTGAACAGCGTGAACCGCACCAGGATCGGCTGCGAGGGATAGAAGAGCACCCGATCGGCCGTTACCTCGGCCCGCAACGTTTGAGCCCGGTCCAAGGGTTCGCCGATCGGTCCCTGGGCGATAGCCGTGGCAACCCATGAGGTCGAAAGCAATAGGGCGGTTATCCGCAAGTGCATCGTTCGTGGTCTTTCCAACTGATTCGTGTCATGACGCTGATTTATACAGATGTCTCCGCCCACGGTTGCTTCTCGTCGGCGAGAGACTGTGGATTTCAGCGGACGTTCCAGCGTCAGACCAACGCCCTGACCTCCAAGTGTAGCACACCGTCGATCTCGCGGATAGCGCTGAGGGCTTCCGTACTCGGCCGCTCATCGACCGCGATGCTGCACCAGGCCGCCTGCGTACCCGTGAACAGCCGCTGGGTGATATCCTTGACGTTGATTCCGTCGGCGCGGACGACATCCATGATCGATGCCAGCACGCCGACCGTGTCCCTGAGCCGCAGAACCAACTGCCAGGTGGCGGGATTGTGCTCTGAGAGGTTGACGCAGTTCAGGACCTCGCCCGTGACCAGGAACTCGCGGATCACGCGAACCACTTCTTTGGAGGTGGCCTCGTTCACTTGCAATGTGCGATCCGCCAAGTGATGCGTCCCGATCACGTTCGGCAGCGCTTGCAACTGGGACTTGAACCGACCAGTGTCGCTGCTCGGTAGTTGCGGCGCGAAGATGTCGTAAGCAACCCGCAAGTTCCGTTCCTTGGCGATCTCCGCCAGGGCGGTCTGATCCAGCGCGGCCGGGTGCCCGACGTAAACGAGATACGCCCCGGCCCGCATGTTCCGCAGAAATTCGGCGTCGACCAGCAACTCTTCCGTCTCCTGGGGCGGGGCGTAGACCGTCACCATTTGGCTGCGACGGGCCAACCCGCGCGGCCACGTACAGAATTCGACCTGATTCGCGGCGGCAATCTCGGGCGTCAGCGTTGGCGAGAACACCAGCACGTCCATCTCGAACGCCCGGGCCCGTTTTGCAATTTTCCGCTCGACCGGACCGAATCCCAGAATGCCGAGCGTGCGCCCCGCCAACCCCAGCGCCTCGATGGTTTCCGGCTCGCCGTGGACGCTGCGCCGGAGTGCCTCGGCGTTTTCGATCACACGCCGATCGAGCGCCACCAGCAGCCCGATCGTCAACTCCGCAATCGCGGTCGCGTCCTTGTACGGGCAATGTGTGACGAAAATGCCCGCCGCCGAGGCTTCCTCGATCGCGATGTTGCTCGTATCGGTCCCGGCTCGCACGATCATCTGCAACACCTTGCCCGCTGCAATTACCTCCGGCGAGACCCACGTTCGGCAGACCACCAGGATTGCGACGTCGGGGATCAGCTTCTCGAGCCCCTCGGTGGTCAATTCGGGATCGTAGACTACCTCGACGCCGAGCGAACGCAGTTCGGGTAGGGCGGCCTCGGCCAGGTTACATCCGACGAGAATCTTCATGGGATAGCGACCTCCGCGGCACGGACCACGTCGAGGTTGACTTCGCGTTCAACTCACACCGTCTATTTAATTCAACACTCGCGATTCTGCAATACTCGGGTGGCCGTGGGCAAGCGGATCCGGCGAGAAACACCCCAAGGAGTGTGTGCCGATTTAGGCGGCACAAATCAGAGCCCTGAACACCAGCGAGGGGTTTTAGGCGGGCAGTGCGCCTCCCTGATGGATCCCTCGTTGACGCTTGGGGCTCGGATTGGCTTCCCCACGCTCACGCCGAGCGCCATGAGTCTGAACACACGCATAACAGCCCTGAAAGGGCGAAAGTCAGTAGCCGGGGGCGTTAGCCCCCGGTAGCGTTGGCGCGATAGGATAAGCCCCGGAGGGGCGACAGGAATCCGTGGCGATCGAGCCTTTCTGTCGCCCCTCCGGGGCTGCGCTTGTCGTGTGCTCGCATTCCGGGGGCTTACGCCCCCGGCTATTAACTGCCGCCCCTTCTATGAGTAACGGTCGCCTGTCAAGTCGATATGTGTTTCTCCCAGAGAGCGTCCAACGTCGAAGCGGTTCATTCTTCTATAGCGGCTCGTACAGGCCGATGATGGTGTCGGA
>JAUWNI010000063.1 GCA_030612705.1 Phycisphaerae bacterium
CTCCGCCCCCCCGCCGGGGGCGCAGTCCGCAGGCGCACCCCTCGCCCCCCGCCCCCCCCCCCCGGGGGGGCGGACGCTACAGGGCCCGCGCTGAAGCCCGCCGGAAGTATCATGGACCCATTACTCCGTCTGCGTCGGGTCCGGAGGAACGTCGGCGTTCTCCTGAATAGGAACGCGAGGCTGTTCAAGCGGTGTCTGTGAGATTCTGATAACGCTGACGCCCGCCGGGTTGCTGAGCACCGTCCCGCAGGCGTTGGTTATTTCGACTTCGTATTCGCCGGCGTCCGTTGCATCCGCCGCCGCGACGGAGTAGGTATCCTCCACGGCATCGGGAATATCCACGCCATCCTTTCGCCACTGGCAGAAATCCACCGTGCTCACGGTCGTCAGGCGCTGGTGCCAGACGAGCGACGATGTCGGCGTCGGTTCGTAAGGCAGCCAGCCTTGATAGAAAGTGCTGAACCCGTGCACGGTCTGTCCGAAAGCCGTGGGCCACGGATGGGTTCCCTCATCCCGGTAATACGTGTGCGGCTCGCGCCAGCCCGCGCCGATGATGTAGTACCGGCCGGCCTCCAGCCTGACCTCGATCGGGTTCGACGCGAAGAACCCGAGCCCGGTGCCGGGGTCCTCGACGGTGTCTTCGAGTATCAGCGTGTATGGCCCCTGCTCGTTGACCTCGGATTCGTAGACGAAAAACACGAGCGGGCCCGACTGGGTGATGTTCAGGTAGTGCTCGATCAGGGTCAGCGTGGCGGTCTGTGTTACTTCGTACGAATTGCCGCGCAGCTTGTCCTCGCCGCTGTACGATTCATCCGCCTCGCCGATGGTATCGATGTCATTCGAGAAGCCGGCGAAATCGAGTTTGACCGAGATCGTCAGCGGATCGCCGGGGCAGACCCACTGGTCCTCGGGCTGCTCCAGAATCGCCATGTCCGAGACAACGGAGACCGCCGCCGCGTCGCTGATGATCTCGCCGCAGTTGTTCGACACGGCCACGTCGTAATCGCCGGCGTCGTTGGGATCCGCGTCGCTGATCGTGTAGGTGTTGCCGGTGGCGTCGACGATGTCTTCGCCGTCCTTGCGCCACTGATACGAAACGTTCGTGCCGGCGGTGACGACGATGAGCATGTATTCATCGCCTATGCACAACTTCTCGTCCTGCGGCTGCGCGATAATTGAGAGCGTCTCGTCCACGGTCAGCGTCGCCGACGTGCTGGTCTCCTGGCCGCAGGGATTGCCGACGACCACGCCGTACTGACCGGCATCGTTCGGATCGACCGCGCTGATCGTGTAATACGCGTTGGTCGCATCGGCGATGTCCTGGCCGTCCTTTTGCCACTGATACTGCAAAGACCCACCCGTGGCGACTACGGCAAACGTGGCCGGCTGACCCTGGCAGCCGGCGACATCCGCCGGGTGGCCGGATATCGACGGCGCGGTCTCGACGATCGTCAGCGTCGCCGCCGCGCTGGTCAGCGGACAGCCGTTGCTGACGATCACGTCGTATGTGCCGGCGGCGTTTGGATCGTCGGCGATGACCGTGTACGTATCGTTGGTTGCGTCCTCGATGTCCTCACTGTCCTTTCGCCACTGGTACGTCAGCGCGCCGCCCTCCGCAACGACGGAGAAGACGGCCTCGTCGCCCAGGCACACGGCCTGGCTGGAAGGTTGCTGCGTGATCGTTACATTGATGTGAAGCGTGATCGTGGCGATATCGCTGGTGGCATTACCGCAGTCGCTGTTGATTACAACGTAGTACTCGCCTTCGTCCACCAAAGACATCGCGTCGATCGTGTATTCGGGACCCGCCGCCCCTGGAATATCCTCGTCGTCTTTGCGCCACTGATATGTCAGCGTCAAATCGGAGGTCGTCAGCCGTTGCATGTACGCGGCGTCGCCGGGGTTGAACGGTGCCGGCGACGGCAGCGGGTCGGCCCAGTTGGCGGCGAAACCGGCCAGCGAGGCGCCGAACGATTTCGCTCCGTGTATATAGTTCCAATAGTATGTATGCACATCAGGCCAAGCCGCCCCGATCAGGTAGTACTTGTCCTCCCGCAATACGACCGCGAGCGGGTTTGACGAGTAGTAACCTACGCCGGTTCCCGAGTCGGCCACCGTATCCTCGGCGATGAGAACATAGGATCCGGTGTAGCTGTCGGCTTCGTAGGCGAAGAAGACGATCTGTCCCGAGGTCGTGATGTTCAGGTATTGCTCGATCCGCGTGAGCGTAATCGCCGTGTCCACGCGGTAGTAGTTACCGCGCATTCGCGCCCCGCTGCCCGAGCTTCCGGTCGTGCCGATCGTGTCCTCGTAGGTCGTCGCCTGGTTTGCCACTGTGGCACTGAGTGTGTGCGCCGCGCCCTCGCAAACCGTCGCGTTTGCCGGGTGCTCGACGATCACGGGGCCTTCATCGACGATCAGCGTGGCGACGGCGCTGGTCGCCGATCCGCATGGGCTCGTTACATTAACGTTGTAATCGCCGCTGTCGGCCGTGGTGACGGCGCACAGTTCCAGCGCAGCGCTGGCGGCACCGTCGATCGGCTCGTCCTCTTTGTACCACTGGTAGGTAAGTTCGCCGACCAGCGTTGTGGCGACGACGGTCAAGCTCACGTCCTCTCCCTGGCAAACCGTCTGATCGGCCGGGTCTTGCGTGATGACCGGTCCCGTATCGACGCTCAGCGTGGCCGCGTCGCTGGTGACCGAGCCGTGTGGGTTGCTCACCACGACGTCGTAGTCGCCGGTGTCGGCCGTCGTGACGGCTTCCAAATTCAGCGTGTCGCTGGTGGCGTCGGTGATTTCCTGGCCGTTCTTGCGCCACTGGTAGCTCAGTTCCTCGCCGGTGGCGACGACGGTGAACGTCACGTTCTCGCCCTCGCAGACAGCCTGGCTGGTCGGATGCTGCGTAATCTCGGGCGGCTGATTGGGGTCACCCGCGCGGGCGGGAACCGACCCCACACAAACCAGCACCACGATAGTGGTCAACGTAATCCGAATACCGCAAGAATTGCGCTTCAACATGGTTCTCCCTCGACACAAACCGGGCCTCATCGTCATTGTGCGCACATCATTAACTATCGACGGAACAATGGTTCGAACTACACCGATTGGGAAATGCAGACCCCCCGCGCGAACGTAAAAGTCATGTAGCGGCTCGCGCTTCGCGGGCCGAACGCCCAAAGCGGCGTTTCCGGCTTATTACGGCCGGCGAGGCGCCGGCCGCTACAGGCCGCTGTGGAAGACGGCTCCGAGGCCCAGTTCGGTCAGCAATTCATCCTCGCGGGCGTGCATGCGGGTAGATCCGGTCGAAGTGCGATCATCGTAGCCGGCCAGGTGCAGAATGCCGTGGACCAGATAGAGCGCCAACTCCGCCCGGGCGGCTTGTAACGAACGGCCACGACGGGCAGCGCGCCGGCGGGCGACATCCGAACAGATGACAATCTCACCGTCGACATACCCGTCGCCGTGATCGGTATCCAGGTCGAAAGTCAACACGTCGGTCGGCCCGGGCTGTCCGAGGAAACGCCGATGCAAAGACGCCATCGCGGTGGCCCCGACGACCGCGACCGACAGCCGGCCGGCGGTAAATCCCTCGGCGTGGAGCGTATGCGCCGCCACGCGATGCAGCAGTCGAACCGCCCGCCACGAATTGCGTGGCTGCCAGTTGATTTCGGTCACGAGAGAATTGTTGGGGTCTTGTTTCAAGGTAACGAGCTTGTTTTGGCTTTCAGATTTCAGATTTCAGATTTCAAATCTCAGATATCAAATTTCAGATTTCAGATTTCAGATCTCAAATTTCAGATTTCAGATTTCAGATCTCAGATTTCAGATTTCAGATCTCAAATCTCAGATTTTTAGGCTCGGGCTTTTTGCAGGTTCCTTTTCTCTTTTTACGAAGCTATCGACTTTTTCTCTACACTGCAAACTGGCCGATTTCTTCGCGGTTCGCGAAGCTTTCTCGCTATATGGGTGGCCCGTCGCTTCAGCGGCGGGGGACACGAATAGACGGTCGATTCGTGTCCCCCACGGCTAAAGCCATGGGCCACCCGATCCCTTGGCCCCTTGGCCCCTTGGCCCCTTAGCCCCTCAGCCCCTTAGCCCCTTAGTTCCTCGGCCCCTTTAGTTGCGGCCAACGGTCGTGCTACAAAGCTATCGACGTTTTCTCTCTACGAAGCTGCCGACTTTTTCTCTTCTTCCTTGCCGGGGTAGACGATGCGCGAATGGTAGATTCCGCAGAGGCTCTTGACGAGGCTCTTCTCGATCACGGCCAGTTCGCGGAACGTCAGGTCGCAGTCGTCGAACTGCCCGTCCGCGAGCCGCTGTTGAATGACGTCGCTGACGACGGCCTCGATGCGGTTGGGCGTGGGCTCGGCCATGGCGCGGACGGCGCCTTCGACCCCGTCGCAGAGCATGACGATCGCCGTCTCGCGCGACTGCGGCCTGGGTCCGGGATAGCGGAACTCGGTATCGGAGACTTCCGGATCGTTCGGCCCGCGGGCCTGGCTGGCGGCGTGGTAGAAATACTGCACCACCGTCGTGCCGTGATGCTCGGGGATGAAGGCGTGCAGGCTGGCGGGAAGCCCGTACTCCTTGGCCATTTCGATCCCGTCCTTGACGTGTCCGATGATGACCAGCAGGCTCATCGCCGGTGAGAGCTTGTCGTGCCGGCTCAGACCGGCGGTCTGGTTTTCGACGAAATACTCGGGCTTGTTGATCTTCCCTATGTCGTGATAGTACGACCCGGCCCGGCAACGCAACCCATTTGCCCCGATCGACTCGGCGGCCGACTCAGCCAGCGCCCCGACCAGCAGGCTGTGGTTATAGGTGCCCGGCGCCTCGGCCGCCAACATCCGCATCAGCGTCTTGCTCGCGTCACACCATTCGAGCAGCGTCATCCCGGTGCTGAGCCGGAACAGCCGCTCGATCCCCGGCAGTACCCCCTCGACCACGAAGGCCGCCATTAGCGTCCCGCCCGCGGCCCACAAGCTGTCGATCAGGACGAAGTTGAAATGCTGACCCGCGAGCAGGCCGACGGCAATCGAGGCCACAAAGGCCATTGTCGCCGCCACCGTGCCCACCAGCACGATCTTGCCCCGGTAGCGCACCACGCGCAAGCCAAACACCATCGTCCCGGAAACGGCCAGCAGAATAACGAAGAATGCGATGCTTTCCTGCGCCGCCATAGTGATCAGAATCGCCAGCGCTCCGCAGATCGCGAAAACGGCCTCGTCCGCATAGACCACGGCGAGCAATCCCGCCGCCAGGACCTGCATACCGATGGCGAAGTGCGGCGGGACGTCCATGCCGATGAAGACGAAACGTGTAACGCCCAGAATCAGCAGCAGGACGAGCATCGATACGACGCGTCGAAAGTGATTGGAGAAAACCCCCTGCTGATAGCGCCGCATGTAGGACGCCACGCCGAGAACAACCAGGAACGCGAGCAGGGTCCGGCCGAAGACGCGGAACCAGGCTTGCCGCTGTGCCGGCACTGCCTGTGCATAGGCTTGGTGCTCGGCCCGGAGTAATTCGAGTTCGTCGGCGCCGATCGGCCCCGCGTCGGTAAGCGGATCACCGACGGCATAGCTGTGGACGACCGGGGGCACGTTTTCCTTCGCGGCCTCCGCCACCTGTACCGACCGATTCGTATCGAAGCGGAACAGCGGTCGCAGCATTTCCCCCTCGGCGGCGGGTCCGAGCATCGCCAGAATCGAAGTTTGAAAGCTTTCCCGAAGCGGTTTCGTCGTCATCCGCACCGACTCTTCGACCACCTTCGCCACCGCTGCCGGGTCGTTGCTGAAGCGCAGCTCCGCCATCGGCCTGCGTATCTCGCGCGGGAGGGTCGGATCCAGCAGAACGGCCTCGGTGGGCGTGCGGCGGGTGCCGGCGGGCTCGGGCTCGACCAACAGGCTGGTTTTCAACCGGGCGATGACCGCGTCGACAACGTGCTTGTACTCGTTGGCATCCTCCAACGCCGCCAGCCGCTGCAACTCCGCCCAACCCGCTTCGTCCAGTAAGACGTTGTTTTCAGCGGCGGCTCGAACCAACTCTTGCGGATCGTGAGCGTGTGCCTTGGCCAGCGTCAACGCCCCGGCCAACCGACCGCGGATATCCTCGAGCAGCGAAACGTCCAGCTTGTAGAAATTTGGGGAGCGATCGCGCGCCCGCAGGCGCATCTGCTCGGTCCGGCGTTCGTCCTCGATCTCAAGTACGATACGTGAGGTGATCGCACGCGGAACCACCTCATTCACACGAAAGTCGAGCACCTCCCCGCCGGCGTTCAACACCAGCACCGCCAACACCGCCGTTGCCACCGTGCTCAACGCCGCCAGCGTCGCCGGCTGTTCCGGCAAGCGGCGATACCAAGTTCCGTGACGTTCGGCCTTGGTCCGCCGAATTTCCTTCTGTCGAGCTGTCCGCTTTGCAAATGGCCACATAGGCTATAGTTAGCGCTCGGCCCATCCCTGGCAGAACTTAATGCTACGGCGTCTCGGCGTCGGAACGATCGACAGTCGAGTCGCTCGCAGCGTTTTGATTATCGGACGCCTTCCGCCCGAGCGCACGCTTTGCTCCCTGCTCGTCGTATCGTCTCACAATTTCGTGAACCAGGCGATGCCGCACGATATCCGTCTCCGCCAGTCGCAGAATGTTAATCCCCGGGCAATCTCGCAGCCGGCTGATCGCATCCCGCAAACCGGACGTCTGTCCCGGATCGAGATCGACCTGGCTGTCGTCGCCGGTCACGATCATCTTGCTGTGGTTCCCCATACGGGTCAGGAACATCAGCATCTGCAACACGGTCGCATTCTGGGCCTCATCCAGGATGATAACTGCGTGGTTCAGCGTTCGGCCGCGCATGTAAGCCAGCGGGATAACCTCTATTATGTCGTTGACCATGAAGCGTTTGAGCTGGTCATACGTCATCATGTCGTGCATCGCGTCGAATAGCGGCCGCAGATATGGATTGACCTTTTGCTGCAAATCGCCCGGCAAAAAGCCCAGCCGCTCCCCCGCCTCCACCGCCGGGCGAACCAGCGCGATCCGCTTGGTTTTGCCCATTTTCAGCATGTGGACGGCGATGGCGACGGCGAGATAGGTCTTACCGGTCCCCGCCGGCCCGACGCAGAATACCAGATCGTCCTCCAGCATCGCCCGCAGGTATTGGCGCTGGCCGTCGGTTTTCGGGGAGATCGTCTCCCGGCCGAAAACCCGGATGGCATCGATGTCGGTCGTTCCCTCCGACTGCTCGACGCCCGCGATGACCTCGTCGACGGTCTCCTCATCCAGCTCATTCCGCTTCTGGAGCAGATCCTGGAGGCGCTCGATCACTGCGGCGGCCTGCGCGACGGCGGCGGGCTCGCCCAGAATCCTGACCAGCAAGTTGCGGGCCTGAAGCCGCACGCCGAGCGAATCGCGGATGCGTCGCAGGTGGCAATCGCCGGGGCCGAACAATTCGGCCCGTTTCCGGGGATCGAGCAAAGTGACAGATAGCTCCATAATGTATAGCGTATCCGCGGCGGCGACCGATTGGCAACCGTCCGGACCGGGCAAAGTGTGATTGCGTTTCGGGGCAACCTGGCGCAAAATTGGTTGCACACTGCCGTGCCGGCCTTACAATCCTTACCGGTTGGGTTGGCGCGGGTGAAATTTTGGTCCCGACGCGTCGCGTGGGAAAGCGAGCGGTTCGGAGGCCGGAAACCGGCTCCGCTGAGTTACGAAGGAGTGGCGTGTGAGCACATTGACCAAAGTATTCGTTGTTCTGACATCCGTGCTATGTATCGCGTTGTCGTGCATGTTTATTTCCGCCGCGGCGCAATGGGACAACTGGAAGACGTTGGCGTTGGATTACCAAACCGGGCGAGACGCCGCCATCACCCAGGCCCAAAGCACGGCCGCCAGCGCGCAGGCCGCTTTGGCGATGAAGGATGAGGCCCTGGCAGCCCAGTCACACAGACTGACGGGCGCGCTCGACGAAATCCGGAACTTGAAGGAACAGAACGCGAAACTGCTCAGCAATCTGTCGAAGGTCGAAAATGAACGGCTGGCCTTCGAGGCGGGACGGGCCAAGCTCCAGGAAATCCTCGCCGTCACCACCGGCGAACTCAAGGCGTTGCAGAAGCAGAACCAGACACTGCTGTCGCAGAACATCGATTTGCAGTCCCGCGGAGCACGCCTCAATAGTCGCGTGCTCGAGCTCACCACGAACGTCACCATCCTCCAGGATCAGATTCGCAATATGCAGGAAAAGCTTTACGCCTGCGAACAGCAGAACGCGGAACTCGAGCAGCGGGCCGGGACACGCGTGGCACGGGCTGCTCCGGAAAGCCCGCCCGGCGCCGTCGCCGTCGCCCCCACCGTCGCCGGTGAAATCCGCGGAGAAATCATCGAGGTCGACGGGGTCTACGCCACCGTCAACATCGGCGAGGGCTCCGGCGTGGTGCCCGGTATGACCTTCATGGTTTACCGCGAAGGCGGGGCCTATCTCGGTGACCTGATCATCGAACGGGTCAGGCCCAACCAGGCCGGCGGAAGGCTTACCACGCTGGTGGAAGGGGAAATCCGCAACGGTGACGCCGTCGTCTACGGAATGGAATAAACCAGGAACCGCAAAGGTTACAATAGGTATAAATATGTCACAAATGACCACTCCGGGTTCCGGGTTAACACGGCCAACTGTGGAAAACGACGTATACACGGTGTTGATATTGGTGGCCTTTCTATTCGTGCTGACCGCCACTATCTACGTGGGATATCGAGCCCTGATGTTGTTCGGCACGCTGCTGCCCCCCGGGGGCAGCTAGACGCAGCGACGTGCCGCGCCATCCGGGCAGGCGTACAAAACTTGAGGGTACGCGGATTCACAGGCATAGCTGCGCAACTCAAAATCCGGGCGGGCTGCAACGGTTTGCACCCACGGACGGGAGCCTGACGTGTTTCTACGCCGCCTGATGGGCCTCTTCAGCGTTGACATGGGTATCGACCTGGGTACCTGCAACACCCTGGTTTGCGTCAAGGGTCAAGGCATCGTCCTGAACGAGCCTTCGGTCGTCGCGGTTCGCAAAGGTACGAACCAGGTCCTCGACACCGCCAATGGAAAGGCCGTCGGCATCGTCGCAAAGGAAATGCTCGGCCGCACGCCCGGCAGCATCACGGCGATCCGTCCGCTCAAGGACGGCGTCATCGCCGACTTCGACATCACCGAGGCCATGCTGGGCTACTTCATCCGCAAGGTCCACGGCAATCGCGGCCTGGCCCACCCGCGGGTCGTGATCTCGATTCCCTCCGGCATCACCGCCGTTGAGAAACGTGCCGTCTTCAACTCGGCCGAGCGCGCCGGCGCCCGGCGGGTCTACCTCGTCCCGGAACCCAAGGCCGCCGCCATCGGCGCCAAGCTCCCGATTTTCGAGCCGACCGCGTCGATGATCGTGGACATCGGGGGCGGGACGACCGAGGTCGCCGTCATGAGTCTGGCCGATATCGCGATCTGCACCACTCTGCGGGTTGCCGGCGACGACATGGACGAAGCCATCATCAATTACATGAAACGTACCTACAACCTGATGATCGGCCCGCAGACGGCGGAAAACGTCAAGATCCAGATCGGCTCGGCCGCCCCGCAGGAGGAAGAGGGTGCCATGGAGGTCAAGGGCCGGGACATGATCAGCGGCCTGCCTCGCCGGGCGCTGATTAAGGCCGAGGAAGTCCGCGAGGCCCTGAAGGAGCCGGTCGGCCACATCGTCGACGCGGTCCTGCAAACGCTCGAACACATCGAGCCCGAGCTGGCCGCCGACCTGGTCGACAACGGGCTCTATACCGTCGGCGGCGGCGCCCTGCTGCGCGGCCTCGACAACGTTCTCGGCAAAGCCACCGGGCTGGACGTCAAGATCGCCGACGACCCGCTCACCTGCGTCGCCCGCGGCACGAGCGAATACCTCGACCACCTCGACGAGTGGCGGGAAACGCTCGAATCCGACGAAGACGAGTTCTAATCTCAGAACGGCCGAGCGCTGTGCGCGCTAGAAGTCCTTCTTCTGGCCTGGGTCCCTCTCCAGCAACCGGCAGGTTCCGGTGAGGATCGAACAGCGGGGCCAGAGTACCCCGTCCGCTGGCACGTGGCCGGCTCACGATCTTGCCTTGCCCCCGCAAGTTCCGCGGCTCGGATCATCGACCCGACAAATCGGAAACCAAAGCTGAAGCGTCGGGTCTATGACCCGACCTACTTCTCGACGCTACGCACCGGCCCCGTAGTTGTCCAGCAACGTAAGCAGGTCCCAGAGATCGACGCAGCCGTCGGCGTCGAAGTCGGCGTTCGGGTCGTAGCCCGGGTCGCCCTCGCAGGCGCCATATGCGCCCAGCAGCCCGGCCAAATCAGCCAGGTCGACGTCGCCGTCACCATCGACGTCGCCGAGTAGCCGCGTTCCCTGGTTCAGCAACACCGAGACGTTGTCGCTACCGTAGTTCGCCACCGCTAGGTCGAGCCGCTCGTCGCCGTTCAGGTCACCGACTGCAACGGACACGGGTCCGGAGCGGGCACCATAGCGCACCGCCGCGGCAAACGTCCCGTCACCGTTGTTCAGCAGCACCGAGACGTTGCCGCTCAAGTTGTTCGCGACCGCGAGGTCGGGCCACTCGTCCCCGTTCAGATCAGCGACCGCCACGGACGAAGGCAAGTCGCCGGCATCGTAGTGCACCGCCTGGGCAAATGTCCCATCGCCATTGTTCAGCAGCACGGAAACGTTGTCGCTCACGCCGTTCGCGACCGCGAGGTCGGCCCACTCGTCACCGTTCAGGTCGCCAGCGGCAACGGACGAAGGCCAGTTGCCGGCATCGTAGTGCACGGCCTGGGCAAACGTCCCGTCGCCGTTGTTCAGCAGCACCGAGACGTTGTCGCTGTCTTCATTCCCCACCGCCAGGTCGAGCCAGTCGTCCCCGTTCAGATCAGCGACCGCAACGGATCGAGGGTTTTCGCCGGCGCCATGGTGCACTGCCGTCCCAAATGTCCCATCGCCATTGTTCAGCAGCACGGAGACGTTATCGCTGCCTACATTCGCCACCGCCAGGTCGGGCCACTCGTCCCCGTCCAGGTCACCGATCGCAACGCACCGAGGGCCGTTACCAGCCGCATAATGCACCGGCGCGCCAAACGTCCCGTCGCCGTTGTTCAGCAGCACCTAGACGTTGTCGGAGTAGTCGTACGCCACTGCCAAGTCGAGCCACTCGTCACCGTCGAGGTCAGCAACGGCAATGGACGCAGGGCGGCCGCCGGCGTCCCATTGCACGGGCGCGGCAAACGTCCCGTCGCTGTTGTTCAGCAGCACCGAGATGTAGTCCTCGTAGTAGTGGTTCGCCACCACCAGATCAAGCCATTCGTCTCCGTTCAGGTCACCGGCGGCCACGGACGAAGGCTGGATGCCGGCGTCCCATTGCACCGGCCCGGCAAACGTGCCCTCGCCGCTACCCAGCAGCACGGAGACGTCGTTGCCGTACTCGTTCGCCACCGCGAGGTCGAGCCAGTCGTCTCCGTTCACGTCCCCGATCACCACGCAGGAAGGATAGCGACCGGCTCCATATTGCACCAGTTCGGCGAACGTGCCGTCGCCACGGTTGAGCAGCACCGAGGCGCTCGCCCCGCCGGGTTCGCAGGGATCCTGGCTGTTCGCCACCGCCAGGTCGGGCCACCCGTCTCCGTCCAGGTCTCCGATCGCGACGGAGACAGGGCAGACGCCGGCGCCGTACTGCAACGCCTCGGCAAACGTCCCGTCGCCGTTGTTCAGCAACACCGAGACGCCGAAGCCCCACTTGTTCGCCAGCGCCAGGTCAGGCCACTCGTCTCCGTCCAGGTCGCCCATCGCGATGGACAAAAGGTAACCGACAGCGTCGTAGTGCATCGCGGCGGCGAACGTCCCGTCGCCGTTGTTCAACAGCACCGAGACGCCGTTGCCAGCCACCGCCAGATCGAGCCAGTCATCCCCGTCCAGGTCACCGACCGCAACGGACCGAGGCGCGTCGCCGGCCCCATAATGTGCCGGCGCGGCAAACGTCCCGTCGCCGTTGTTCAGCAGCACCGAGACGTTGTCCGCATAGTAGTTCGCCACCGCCAGATCGAGCCACTCATCCCCGTTCACGTCACCGACCGCAACGGACAAAGGGTGGTTGCCGGCGTCATACTGCACCACCGCGGCGAATGTTCCATCGCCGTTGTTCAGCAGCACTGAGACGTTGTCGCTATCGGAGTTCGCCACCGCCAGGTCGGGCCACTCGTCCCCGTCCAGATCACCAACCGCAACGCACCGAGGGCCGTCGCCGGCCGGATAGTGCACCGCCTCGGCAAACGTCCCGTCGCCGCGACCCAGCAGCACCGAAACGTTGTCGCTCCACTCGTTCGCCACCGCGAGGTCGAGCCACTCGTCACCGTTCAGGTCACCGGCGGCAACGGACGAAGGCCCGTTGCCGGCGTAATATTGCGCCCCAGGAAACAGCGGGCCGATTGCCAGCACCGCGATGGCGCAAACCAGCGCAAGTGTTAGCAGCGCGCCCTGACGAAGCTTCAAGCCAAGAGTTGACATGGTACATCCTCTTTCCGCGGTGTTCCGCGCATACCGGAGCGCTAGCTGACGTGCTGCCCGAGCGGGACTACGCGGCTACTCTCCGGCCCCCGTGCGACGGCCTTGTGGCATGGTGTCGGCCCCGAGCTGCGGAAATAGGATTATTGCTTGTTGCCCAGCAAGGGCCGAAGCAGGGGTTCCAAATATCCAACCTTGCCGACATTATCATTATAGGCCCCTTGTCAAGTGAAATAGGATGATTTTCGGGGCGATCCATGGTTGCGGGAACTCGTTCCTGCCTGCGATCAATCGGACCGAGAAGTTTCTCGACTAAGGAGCCGCGGGCCCGAAGCCCGCGCGGCGCCGCGGTGAGTAGAATTTACCCTTCTCGAAGGACCGCGCGGACTGAAGTCCGCGGCTCTTCGCGGTTTCCCATAGTCGACGTATTTGTGAAACAGAGCACTAGGCGCAAGACCCTCGCTGGCGCTTCGGGCTCTGATTGGTAGCCGCCCACGGCGTCATGCACCCCAATCAGTAGAGTCTGTGAACCAATTAGTACGCTCAAGACAATGCCCCTTGACGACGGCGGCATCTCGTGGTGTGCTTTGCGATTGCGATGCGATCCAGACAATGGCAACTTACGAAACCGTCTGTTTTTGCGATCCTGATGGTCGCCGCCGCTCTGCTGGCGCTGCTGCCGGCGCGCTGGACCGGCTGCACCGACGGGCTGATGCAACCCGTCAGCCCGATTACCTGGGCGTTCTCGCGCGGCACACAGCGGGTCGGCAACGCCGCCGAAAACCTGACCACGCCCGAGCCGACTCGTGAAGACTATGATCGTCTACGGCGTGAAAACGAGTATCTGACCCGCCAGGTCGGGCAGCAACAGGTCTTGATCACCGAAATGGAGCGGGTGGTCGCCGACCTCTCGGGCTTGCGTGATCAACTTGCCGACGCGCGTGCCAAGCTCGTCTTCGCGGCGGTTATCGGGGGCGACGCGTCCCCCCAGCGGGAAACGCTGACGATCTCGAAGGGCAGCCGCCACGGGATCCAGGTCGGTGACTGGGTTGCCGCCGGACTCCCCCGTGACGAGCGAGATCTTGCGGCCGACGGTCGCGAGTTGTTATTGCAACAGTGGTTGGTGGGCGTAGTCAGCGAGGTCCAGCCGCATATCAGCCGGGTGCAACTAGCCACGGACCCGCACTTCGGCACGCAACGGGTCTGGGCGGCGAAACCCCTTTCGGACAAGACTTGGGAGATTGCCGAGCGCGAGTGCGGCCTGGTAGGTCGCGGCGAGGGACGCATGCGGATCGACCGGGCGGCCCTGGATTATCTCGCCGCCGAGTATACGATCGTCCTGGTTCCCCTATCGCACCCGCGTCCGATCGCATTGGCCGTCGGACGAATCGTTTCGTCCGAGCCGCTCGAAACCGGGGTGCACTACAACCTCGAGGTCGAGCCGTGGGCAAACCCTCGCGATCTTTCCCACGTTTATGTCATCGCGTTCTCGGAGTAGTTTTCCGTCACGCCTCGATTCGCGGGTAGCGTCGGCCCCCCGCGGCCGACGTAGATTGTCGATAACCTATCATTCCGAGAAGCCCTTCGGCTTCGCTCGGGACAGACTCCTAGCCGAGCGAACGGCCGGTTTGACATGCTTCCGCCGTCTCGCGCTCACACGTTTGCATAACGCCGTCGCTCGCGGCAGTTTCTGAGTCCCTTCCGCGTCCTACCAGCGCATCCCAGTGTTTCTCATTAAAGATGCATCCCGGATCGCTCGCGTTCAGCTCACCGAAGTAAGCGTCGGCGCGGGCCCGGCAGCCGCCGCAGTAGTTCTTGAAGGCGCAGACCTCGCAATGCCCGGTTCGCCGATCGCGGTCGCAGAGGATTTCCCAGAATTCGTTATTTCGACAGATGTCGACAAAGCCGCGCTTGCGGATATTGCCGAGCAGGCGGTGCGGGAGGTAGACGCAGGGCGTGATGTCGCCGTTGGGTTCGATGCAGACGTACGTCCGCCCGGCTCCGCAGGCGCCGAGGTATTTCGCGACGACGCGGGCCTTTTCGCCGCCGCCGGAGCCGGCATGTGAACAGGCTTGTAATCCCTCGATTGGCGCCGACGCCATGCAGACACGTCCCAATTGCGGGGCGGTTGAGATGATGCCGATCCGGCCCGACTGCATCCAGCGATTGAACGTCTGTAACATCCGCTCGCGCTGTCGCGGGGTCAGGTCGCTCTCGGCCATCTCCAGACCGCGGCCGACCGGGATGAAGTTGAAGTGTGCCAATACCTCGGCACCGACGTCGACGGCGAACTGGAGCATGTCCTCGACTTCGTCGTAGTTGTCCCGGTGTACGCACATCGCGATGCCGAGCCGCAGGCCTTCCTGCTCGACCACGTAGCGCATCCCTCGCACGGTGCGATCCCACATCCCGGATTGGCCGCGAAATGCGTCGTGCCGCTCGGGGTGCACCGAATCGAGCGAAACTTCAATGTATCTGGCACCCGCCTCGGCCAAATTCGCCGCCAGCTTGGGCGTCATCGTGCCGCCGTGCGTCGCGATCGACGTGTGCATGCCGTACTGCTTGCAGCGTCGCAGCACCGGCAACAGGTCGGGGCTGAGAGTTGGTTCGCCGCCGGCGAAGGCGATCATCGGGACATATTGCTCGGCCATCTGGTCGACCAGTTCGAGCTTCTCGTCGAGCGTCAGCTCGTCCGGCAGCCGTTTGTGCCGTGAATCCTGATAGCAGTGCTTGCACCTGAGGTTGCAGAAGTTGGTGAAGTTCCAGACGGTAAACAGCGGCACACTGAAACGCTGCGGCACGGTCAGGCCGAACTCGGCCACGCTACGGGCCGTAACAACCAACCCGCGGATCGTGCTCGTGTGGTTACCGATCCGCTTGCGAAACGTCGCCGCCGGCACCGAGCCACGCATCCTGTCGATGAACAAGTGAAACGGCCAGTACTTCAGCCTGTGCCGGAACGGCGCCTTCGGGTTTGCATACGACTCGATGATCTCCTCGATCATGGTCTTGCCGCCCCGGCGGCGGCGCGAGATCCAGCCGAGCAACCGCTGCATCCAGCGTTTGGCCAGGAGATCCTCGAGCGGGTGGTGATAGTCGGCGTCGATCGTGCGCGGCCGACCGTTTTTCGCGGCGGGCTTCCGCAGGAAGCGCGAGCCGACCGCGTGCGTGTGCGATGTGACGTATCCGTCATCCTTGCGGGCCGAGCGTTTATCAGGATTGGTCGAGACCGGAAAGTCGTGGCGGTATTGCTTATCGATCCGCGCCGCCGTCGAGTCGTTATGCGCCTGCGTGCGGCTGTCATAAACGTCGCCGTTGCCGACTCGCGGCGTGATCGAAACGGGGTCCTGCTCGGCCATGGCAACTTCCCTCGGGCACGCGTATCGCGGCACTATAGCAGAATCGGCATTCCACGCGAGATGAAAACGGCGTCGTTAACAGTCCGCCGCAAAAGTCGCCGGCGCCCTCGGTGGCGCCCTCGGCGGCGCCCATGGACTGTAGCGGCCGATCCCTCACCGGCGCCCATGGACTGTAGCGGCCGACCCCCGTGTCGGCCGTCGAGTACGGGAAAACAGCCGCTCACGGGATCGGCCGACTCGGGGGTCGGCTGTTGTCGGCGAGATTCTTTAGTAATCTTTACAGTTATCGTGGCCCAGTGCGGGCCGCCTGGGCCGGAAAAGCTGGTAGGGCAGGCCGTGTAGGGCGGAGGTGCCACGCGGTGAAGATGGCTCAGACCGGTGGGTAAGACGCGGCGGCGAGGTTTGTGAGGCCTGCCATTTCGGGAAGCGCAACCTGTCGCGTGCTTAAAAATGCAAAAGGCAGGCCTTCCGCGTGTGCGACGGTCACCCTGCACGGCATGCCGCGCGGCAAATGACCGGCCGCACGAATCGACGGCCTGCCCTACTCGCTTCCCGGGGCGCCGGCGACGCTTCCCGGGGCACCGGCGGCGCTTCCCGGGGCACCGGCGGCGGTTCCGCTGGCGCCGCCGGCGCTTCCGCTGGCGCCGCCGACGCTTCCCGGGGCGCCAGCGGCGCTTCCCGGGGCGCCGTCGGCGCTTCCCGGGGCGCCGGCGGCGCTTCCGCTGGCGCCAGCGACGGCTCCGCTGGGGCCAGCGGCGCTTCCAGCGGGCTTGGCGGAGCTTCCGGGAATGCTCCCGACGCCTCTGGCAGGGCGCGCGGAAGACGAATTTTGAGCAGTGTGTGACGGTTTCCCCGGAAACCGGCAAAAGCCACTACGGGTCTTGAATAACGTAGCGGCCGGCGCCTCGCCGGCCGTAAGAGGCCGGAAACGCCGCTTTGGGCGTTCGACCCGCGAGGCGCGGGCCGCTACATGACTCGTGTGGCGGACTGCTAAACGTCCGGGAAATGCGAAATCCCGGTTCCAACAATATTCCGCGGTTTTTTTGTGCGAACCGCGGGCGCACCTGGCGCATTGTAAATGTGATCCGCGAAGTCCTGTCGTTCGAAAACCGGCAGAGCGAACGACATTGCCGAAGATGTTTCGGCCGTGGACCGTCTACCTGTCTGCCTTAGGAGGAAATCTCATGTTTCGACGCGTAACACTAATTCACTTCCTTGCGATTGCGAGCGTGATCGCGATATCAGCCACCGCGTGGGGGCAACAGTGCGAGGCCAATGAGCTGGCCAAGCTGCTCGACCCGAACGGTGCGCCAGGCGACGAGTTCGGCTATCGCGTGGCCATCGATGGCGACACCGCCGTCATCGGAGCGCCCTTGGCCGACAACTGCGCCGCAGATGGCGGGGCAGCGTACGTCTTCCAGTACAACGGTTCGAGCTGGATCCTAACCGCGACTCTGCTGCCTTCCGATTGCCTCGCGGGGGGTCGCTTCGGGCATTCCGTGGCCATCTCCGGGGAAACCATCGTCATCGGTGCAAAGGGTACTATCAGCTGCGCGTACGTTTTTCAACCGGGGGATAACGGGGTCTGGGATGACGGATGCGAGGATCAAGTCGCCAGGCTCACGGCGTCTGACGGTGAGGTGGGTGACGAGTTCGGAGTCTCCGTGGCCATCTCAGGCGATACCGCGGTAGTCGGGGCGGTGGGTGACGACGACAACGGCTCGAACTCGGGCTCGGCGTACGTGTTCGAGGAGCCGCCGGGCGGCTGGATGGACATGACCGAAAACGCCAAGCTCACCGCCTGTGATGCTGACTCGGATTCCCATTTCGGGGTATCGGTGGCCATCGAGGGTGTCACTCTCATCATAGGAGCTTACGTGAACGATAACGAGAACGGCAGCCATGCCGGTTCTGCGTACGTCTTTGAGGAGGGTGCGGGCTGGGCCTATGGTTGCACGAACCAAGTAGCCAAATTACTGGCCTCCGACGGAGCGGCTGGCGACGAGTTCGGGTTTCCGGTTGGGATTTCCGGCAATACGCTGGTGATCGGGGCATACACGGGCGCCGGCTCAGCGTACGTGTTCGAACGGGGGGCTAACGGGGTCTGGGATGACGGATGGGTAGATCAGGTCGCCATTCTAGCTGCCTCGGATAACCCCTGGGAGTTCGGTTACGGTGCCGCGATCTCGGGTGACATCGTCGTCATCGGGACGCGCTATGCCGACACGGCGTACGTGTACGTAAAGCCGGACGGTGGCTGGGTGGACAAGACCGAAGACGCCAAGCTGACCGCCTCCGACAACGAGCCCGGTGATCTGTTCGGCCACTGTGTGGCCATCGATGGAAACAAGGCCGTGATCGGGGCGCAGCGTGACGACGCTCGCAAGGGCTCTGCGTATGCGTTCCACGGCTTGTCCGACTGCCAACCCAACGATGTGCTGGACATCTGCGACATCGTGAACGGTACCAGCCAAGACCTCAACGGCAATGGTATCCCGGACGAGTGCGAGCCGGAATGCGACCTCTGCATCGGCGATAACTGCGAGTACACCTGCCTGAACGTCGGCAACGTGGTCATTGAAGCTGTTGACCTCGACTGGATCCAGCCAGGCGAAACGGTCACTGTTTCGCTTGACTACGAGATCAGCGGTACGCCTGGCGACACCATCTGCGTCGGACTGGTTGTCGATGGGGCGTACGTTCCGATCTACATCGGCCAGCCGGGCCAGACGGGGTACCAGGCAAGCGCGGCGGTCCCGGTCAACGCACCCAGGCCATGGATCGCCGATCCTGCCTACGATGTCGAAGTGGCGGTTGCCCACGTCAACAGCTTGGCCGAGTTCTACCAGACTGTTGCCGATGGCCAGGCCGACACGCTGATTATCGGTGAGCTTGAGGTTAATCCGTGCGGCGACCTTAGCGGTGACGACTATGTTAGTCTAGTCGATCTCGCGATTCTGCTGGCGCACTACGGCGAGACGTGTCCTCCGTAGATGTCGCTTCAATCTTTCGGATTTGAGGACGCTGGGTCGGGATGTGGTTCCCAGCCCAGGTAGGGCAGGCCGTGTAGAGCGGAGGTTCCACGTGGTGAAGATGGCTCAGGCCGGTGGGTAAGACGCGGCGGCGAGGTTTGTGAGGCCTGCCATTTCGGGAAGCGCAACCTGTCGCGTGCTTAAATGCAAAAGGCAGGCCTTGCGTTTTCGCGTGTGCGACGGTCACCCTGCACGGCCTGCCGCACGGCAAATGACCGGCCACACGAATCGACGGCCTGCCCTACTCGCTTTTTTGCACCGGATTGCTACGGCCTTTCCAGCGCGGGTTGGTCGGTTGATTGAATCGGCGGCAGCGCATCGAGCTTGAGATCATCCCAATGGAGACGCAACCGGTCCGGATGGTCCTCGGCCAACTTCTGGTTTTGCTTGTAGGCGTCACCGACCACAAATGTACCGGGTAGCGCTTCGCCCCGTGGATCGAGATCCCATGCAGCACCAACGCCGTGAGGCCCCTTGAGGCTGAAGCAGACGCTGGACTCTGCTCGGCAAAGGGGCGGTCCGAGCGCCATCCCAAAGTGGTTCCCCGCGGTCGGGGGAAGCACGCACTTGAGCCACGCGGGGCTTAACGAATCCGTTCCGGGCGTCGACTTCAGAAAGGCGGACTGGATCAACCCGTACTCCGGCCGGATGGCAAATACGACCAGCGGGTAAGGGCGGGTTGGGGGCGTGCCCGTGAATCCGCGCTGCGACCAGTACGCTTCGGCATTGTCGCCGCAAAAGACCAGCAGCTTCTCTTTCCGCATCCAGTAACAGCCCGACAACGCGCCGTCATACCAAATCTGGTAAACGACCTTCCCTGCTAAATCGTATATGCGAATGAAACACTGTGAGTACGGCCCCGCGGTGTGGACGGCGATCACCTCGCGCCCGGGGCTCTCTTTGAATACGTCCGCGACGCCGGCCAGGCCGACGTGAAATATTTGCGGCGTGTGTGTTCGCTTGTGGGCGTGAGGCAGCGCGTCGTCGTGCGTGATGCGACCGACCCAGACGGGTTCCTCGTAACTATGCGCGACGTCGAAGGCCCGCAATGTCGGCTGACCGCGACCGATTTCAAGTTCGTGGAAAGCAACCAGCGCCAGTTGCCCGCCTCCATACTCGTCCGGTCGGTCCACGAGTTCCGTGAAAGCGATTCCGTTTGCCTTGCCGCTATACCACGTGTGCATAACGCCTTCGATAAATGAGATTAATCTGGCCTCACGCCCGTCCTGGCTCATCTCAATGCGGTGTGGACACCGGCTGAAGGCCCGGATCGACAGTATCGTGCCGCCGACAATGAGTGCCGCGACCAAACAACATAGCGTTGTTGTTGTCGCGACCGGATGCCGTCCGGCCCAGCGCATCGCCCGCGTCCACACCGTCGGCGGCTTCGCCTCGATCGGCTCGCGGTTCAGGTAGTGGCGGATGTCGCGGAGGAGGTCGGCGGCGGATTGGTAGCGGCGGGTGCGGTCCTTTTCCAACGCTGTCAGGATGATGCGTTCCAGGTCGCCTCGGACTTTTGCGCGTACCGTATCCGATCCGTCTGACGAGCCGCGGGCTTTAGCCCGCGCGGCGCTGCGTCTTCCCGATTCGCTTCCGTCGACCGAAGCGATTCGCTCGCTTGTGCGATTGCCTTCATGCTTCTCAAGACCGTGCGGGCTGAAGCCCGCGGCTCCTCTCTTTTTCCCCGTCACGCTGCTCGGCCTTGGTGGGATTTGCTCGCAGATGACGCGGGCCGCGGTCGGGATCGCCGTGCGGGTCACGTCGTACGGCAGGCGGCCGCAGAGCAGCTCGTAGAGCAACACGCCGAGCGAGTAGACGTCGCTGCGCACGTCGATCTCGTGCGGGTCGGCGTCGCATTGCTCGGGGCTCATGTACTGGAGTGTGCCGATGAGCTGACCGGTCTCGGTCCGCAGCGTGGTCAGCGCGATGTCGGCGTCCGTCGCCCGTGCCACGCCGAAGTCGATCACCTTCACCCGCCCGGCGGCGTCGACCAGGATGTTCGCCGGCTTGAGGTCGCGGTGGATTATGCCGCGCTGGTGGCCGTGATAGACGGCGTCGCAGACCTGTGTGAAGAGTTCGAGCCGGTCGCGGGCGGAAAGCTCGTGCTCGTCGGCGTATTCGGTGATCAGCCGGGCGTCCGGGATGTATTCCATCACGAAATACGGCAACCCCAGGTGCGTGCCGGCTTCGTATATCTCCGCGATATTGGGATGCCGCAGGTGGGCGAGGATTTCGGACTCATACTCGAACCGCCGCAGGGCCGAGTTCGACGCGATGCCGGCCCGCAGCAGCTTGAGTGCGACCAGCCGGCGCGGCTGCCGCTGCTCCGCGAGATAGACCGTCCCCATGCCGCCGCCGGCCAGGACGCTGTCGACGCGGTAGCCGTCGATCTCTTGCCCAACGAGCGGATCGTCCTCGTGTAACCCGGCCGCCCCCGGCTGTGAGGAGGCCGGGGGAACCGAAATCTCGGGCGGCGGCGCCGGCGGCCGCATGAAGTTCTCGCCCCCCTGCTCGTGGTGCTTCAAGAGCGACTCGACCTCGGCACGCGTGCCGGCATCGTCGGCACAGACCCGGTTCAGCAGGGCGTCACGGTCCTCGGGCGCGCATTCGAGCGCTTGAGTAAAGATGTCCTGAATGTGTTGCCAACGGTCCATTTGAGGGTTCAGGGTTCAGGGTTCGGGGTTCAGTTTACGGTTTTCAGTTTTCAGTTTTCAGGGCCTGGCGTTCAGTACGGGCCCTCGCTTGCGCTTCGGGTTCGGATTCGGTCGCTACGGGGCCGCTACGGCGTTTCGCTATTCGCCACTCAACGCCCGGTGCAGCCAGGCACGCGCGAAGTACCACTCCTTGTCCACGGTGCGCGGCGCGATCCCGAGCATTTCGGCGATTCCCTCGCGCGTGAGCCCGACGTGGAAGCGCAGCATGACCACCTCGGCCTTGCGCGGGTCGATCTGTTCCAGCCGGGAGAGCGCATCATTCAACGCCAGCGTCTCTGACGGGTCGTCGTCGCGGCAACCCGTCACCTTCGCGAGTGCGGGATGCTCGTCCGATGTCGCATCCAGCGATACCGGTCGTTTGCCACCGCCGCGCTTGAGCCTTCTTCTTCTACGAGCGTCATCGACGCGGATACTTCGCATGATTTTCGCGGCGACGGCGAAGAAATGTCGGCGATCGTTCCAGTTGATGTGGTTGTCGCCGACAAGACGGAGATAGGCTTCGTTGACCAGGGCGGTCGGCTGAAGCGTTCGATCGGGGCATTCGTACTTGAGCTGGCCGCGCGCAATGCGGTGGAGTGCGTCGTAGATCAGGGACCACAGCTCCCGGTGCGCATCGGCGTCGCCCCGCCCGGCCGCGGTCAGTAATTGCGTGATCGGTTGCGAAGATCGTTCCGACATGGCGCCTCGCCCACACCCAGCGGGTTTGGATCCCATAGACGCATTCTAGCGACTTGTGGTCGTGCGTGCGCGGTTCAGTTGCTCATGCGAGCGTGCGTTCGTACGTCGTCACCCGCTTCCCACAATTCCGGCACTCCCGACGCCGACCATGTCCTGCAAGAACGCGGTATCTTCGTGATCCCGGACTTCCTGGCCAACGCCGGCGGCGTTACGTGCAGCTACCTGGAACAGGTTCAGAGCAATATGGACTACTTCTGGGAGAAGGACGAGGTGCTTGGCAAACTCGACGTGATGATGACGGCGGCATTCATCGATGTCAGCGACATGGCCAAGAAACGCAAGCTGTACACGCGCGACGCCGCTTACGTGATTTCGATCGCCCGCGTCGCCCAGGCGTGCAAGGATCGAGGCTGGGTCTGACCGCGGTCTGTCTACCCGACGATTCTGGGCCGCTGGAATGCGCGGAATGCTTTCTTGACGCGCCGCTGGCGTGGCTTCCGGATCGCCTGAGTGCATGGCGTGCGGGAGGTCGCAAGTTCGAGTCTCATCGGCTCCATTAACGTAAGTCACGCCGAACGCTTGGTTTAGCATACCTGCCTGCGTAGGGCAGTGCGGCTCAGGGATCTGAGGGAAACGGTACGTACCGTTTTTCCGGATTCGGAGGTCGCACAATGCCCAAACTCGCCGTAGACAAACTTCCTGCTTTTCGCCATCACAAGGCCCGTGCTCTGGCCGTCGTCACGCTGAATGGCAAGAACATCTACCTGGGATCGTACGGGACTTCGGCCAGCAAGGCCGAGTACGATCGGGTCATCTCGGAGTAGATCGCCAACGGCCGACGGCTACTGGAACCGCGGGACGATCTCAAGCCGGACCTCATCATCACCGAGTTGATCGCGGCGTATTGGCGCCACGCCCAGAACTACTACGTCGAGGACGGGCGCCCGACAAGCGAGCAGGCATGGATCAAGCTCGCCATGCGCCCGCCCCGGAGGCTGTACGGTTCGACACCCGCATCAAACGCATGTTCAAGTGGGCAGTGGAAAACGAACTCGTACGCCCGGATATGCACCACCGGACTGCGGGCCGTCGTCGGGTTGCGGCGTGGCCGGCCCGAGGTACGCGAAGCGGCGTCGGTTCAGTCCGTTCCCGACGAAGCACCCGCTGTTCGCGTTGGAGAACTGCATCCTGACACCGCACGTCGCAGCGCGCGCGCACGGCGGTCCGCGGCGGATGTACGCGGTGGTTGAAGACGTTTTGGGTTTTTTGGCGAAATGTGATATGCTGCGTTAGATGAGAAAGGGTGCCGCCACTTCTTCCTGATGCGCGCGAATCAGCGGTGTCACGGAAGCAGAAACACGTGGCTGTCGCTATTTGCCCCTAACCAGCATTTCTTTCGATTTGAGGAATTGCAATGAATCGCTTGACATGTTTGCTTATCGTTCTGGCTGTGGTCGGGACCGCCGCCGCAACTCCCATCACGATCTGGGTCAACGACTTCTCGACGCTGGACGGCGTCTCCGTACGCCCTCCGGTCATCGGTCCGTACCTCTACGACGGCGGTGCCTGGGGCGACGTCCCGGCGGGTTGCTCCGGCTGTGGCATCATGGACGTCCAGATGTGCGACCTCCAGGCCGAGCAGGCCTACGACCTGACCTACGGTGACATCACCATCGAACTCCAGATCGAAGGCGACGGGCTCAGCCCCGGCGAGAGCAGCAGTTTCTGGGTTCGCTTCTACTCCCGCGCGTGGAACGACGACACCAGCCAATGGGAAAGAAGTGGCTTACAAAGTTACTTCTACGAGGTCGAGAACACCTCGGAGACCCACGGCTTCGGCCCCGGCTGGCAGACCTTCGTTCGAGACGTCGACGATTGGGATCAGACCGATGGCGGGGGCCCGTTCCATTCCGACCAGGTCTACAAGTTCCACATCGAGTGCACGAGCTGGGAGCCGCCGCCCTTCCGCTTCGGCATCAGCCACCTCGAAATCACCGCGCCCGAGGGCCCGAACGACCTCGACGGTGATGACGACGTTGACCTGGCCGACCTCGCGCTGCTGCTGAGCGAGTACGGTTGCGAGCCCGTCGAGAGCACGCTCTACGACACCGGCGGCTTTGAGGGGTTCAATGACGGTGACATCGACGGTCAGGACGGCTGGCAGAACGTCGGTAACGACAGCACCGGCACCATCATGAACGACCCGACCGGCGGCGGCATGGGCAAAGTCGTCCAGATGGACGCCACCGATGGTACCGAGGGTTTGGTGGCCATCCAACGTCTGATCGACAACCCGGTCACCAGCGGGACCGTCATCTACGATTGGGATCAGTACCGCGACGACCTCGGCGACAACGTCTGGCTGTGCGACGATTTGTACTACGACGGTTGGTGGGCGATCCAGTGGGATATCTCCGACCCGCATATCACTAC
>JAUWNI010000185.1 GCA_030612705.1 Phycisphaerae bacterium
GCCATTTATCGTGGCGTCGACTAAAGTGTCACGAACCCGGGCATAATTCTCTCACTGCTCATGCTTGACAAACGTCACCATTATGGTATAATTGCCATATGGCCATGAAAGCCCTCATCAAATGCAATAGTAAAAGGTACCCCAGGCAACGATACGAATTCCGGGCGCGGATCGCTAAGGCGCTCGCCCACCCGAGTCGGTTGTTGATGCTCGACGCCCTGGCCGAAGGGGAAATGTGCGTTTGCGAGCTAACCGAGCTCGTTGGGGCAGATCAGTCGACTGTCTCCAAACATCTCGCGGTGCTCAAGCAGGCCGGGATCGTCGAGGATCGCAAAGACGGCGTGATGACAATCTATAGCCTGAAGACACACTGCCTGTCAGGAATGTGGAAATGCATCGAAACGGTGCTGAAGGAAAACCTGAAGGAACAGCAGAAGGCTCTCGGCGAATAGCCGATGACCGACGAGCAGCCGGCGATCAGCAAACAGCCGGCGGTCGGCAAGCGGCAGGCGAGACTTATTTTTTTGCCTCGCTTCATGGGCTTTTAGCCATATCGCCATCAAAGGCCACGCTGCGCAACATCGCGATCCTCGGCATCATGCTGACGATCTTCCTGCTGGCCTATTTCCTGCCGTTCGCAGCCATCCCGGCAGCGTCCAAGCTTACTACCGCCGGCCGCGAAGCATTGCTCATGCTCCAGGATTACGCCCACCACCACGTTCTGCTGTGTCTCGTGCCGGCGTTGTTCATCGCGGGAGCGATCTCGGTCTTCGTCTCGCAGGCGACCGTTATGAAGTACTTCGGGGCCAGTGCCAAAAAGTGGCTCGCCTATAGTGTCGCCGCCTGCTCCGGGACGATCCTGGCCGCCTGCTCCTGTACGATATTGCCGCTGTTTGCCGGCATCTACACACGCGGAGCAGGTATCGGACCGGCCACTGCCTTTCTCTACTCCGGCCCGGCGATCAACGTCCTGGCAATCATCCTGACCGCCCGCGTGCTGGGGTGGGAGCTGGGCGTCGCACGGGCGGTCGGAGCCGTCGTTTTCAGCTTGGTGATCGGCCTGTCGATGCACCTGATCTATCGCAAGGATGAACGTGCCAAAGCCGCCGGCAGCGACATGATCCTCCCCGACGAACGTCACGAGCGGCCGCTTTGGCAAAACGCGCTCTACTTTGCCGCCATGATCGGCATCCTAGTGTTCGCGAACTGGAGCAAGCTCGGCGAGCAAGGGTTGGCCTATACGATCTGGTCGATCAAATGGTTCCTGACCGGCCTGTTTTGTGTCGCACTGGCGCTGATGCTCGCCGTCTGGTTCAAAGTCCCCGAACTCAAGGAATGGCTGAGCAGCACCTGGCTTTTCGCCAAACAGATATTGCCGTTGCTCTTCGTCGGCGTGCTGGTGGCGGGCGTATTGTTGGGACGTCCCGGCCACACCGCCCTGATCCCCCCCGCGTGGATAGAGCGTGCCGTCGGCGGCAACGGGCTGGGCGCGACGCTGTTCGCCTCGGTCGCGGGCGCGTTGATGTATTTCGCCACGCTGACCGAAGTCCCGATCCTCGAAGGCCTGCTCGGAGCCGGCATGGGCAAGGGCCCGGCACTCGCATTACTGTTGGCGGGTCCGGCCCTTTCGCTACCGAATATGCTGGTGATCCGTTCGGTGATGGGAACACGGAAGACGCTGGTCTACATCGTGCTCGTGGTCGTTCTATCCACGGTCGCCGGCATGACGTATGGAAGGATTGACGCATAGCGCGGCCTTTGGCCGCAACCAAAGGGGCCGAGGGGTCGAGGGTCCAAGGGCTCGGGTGGCCCATGGCTTTAGCCGTGGGGGACACGAATTGATCGTCCATTCGTGTTCCCCGCCGCTGAAGCGAGGGGCCACCCACGCAACGGAAATTTTCGCGAACCGCAAAGAAATCGGCCTTTTTTATAGTACAAGGAGACCGCAACATGAAGCTGGAAGTGCTTGGAACTGGCTGTGCGAAGTGCAACGCGCTGGAGACGGCTGTCAGGCGGGCCGCCGACTCACTTGGACTCGACTATGAGCTCGAGCATGTAAAGGACCTGAGCAAGTTCGCGTCCTACGGCGTGATGATGACGCCGGCATTGGTGGTTAATGGTCAGGTCAAGGTCTCGGGCAAGGTGCCGAGCGAAGCCGAGTTGACGACGATCCTCACCTCGTCGCGGGCATGAGTTACGGAGGAGAACGATGACCAAACGCACTGCCGTGCTTTGGACCACAACCGTGTTGGCCGGAGTGGCAGCGCTCCTGATCGCGGGTGGCGAACTTACGTCACAGACGGCCGCGAAAACGCCGGCCGAGGCGATGTCCCCGCCGGCTGGCGCCCGCGCCAACGCAGACAACAGTGAAACGGCCCAGGACGAAACGATTTCGAAGACGAGGGTAGTCGCTTATTACTTTCACCGCACAATGCGCTGCCCAGCCTGTCTTTCGATCGAAGGACAATCGCGCGAGGCCATCGAAATCGGCTACGCCGACGAGCTGAAATCAGGGCAGTTGGAATGGCTCGCGATCGACATCGAAACGCCGGGTAACGAGCATTTCGAGAATGACTTCGAGCTTGAGTTCGCGTCCCTCGTGCTGGTCGAGATGGCGGGCGAGGAAATCGTGCGGTGGAAAAACCTGACGCGCGTGTGGGAGTTGGTCGACGACTCACTTGACTTCGAGCAGTACGTCTGGACCGAAGTGGCCGAATTCCTGGAAATGTGAGCACCGGGGCGAGCGAAAAAGAGAAGCATCAATATGAACAAAGGAAGCACTACGAACATCTTCGCCATCCTGGCCGTCGTCGCGTTGGTCGCGGGCGCGGCTTGGTTCAAGTCGCAACGGACCGAGACGCCGACAGAGAAAATGGCCCAATCTACTCAACCTGTACAAGTTGTCACCGCCGAGGTTGTCACGACAACGGCGGAAAAACCCGTCCAAGCGGCGGCCGCGGAGACATTGCCGCGTCTGGTCGACCTTGGCGCGGACAAGTGTAAGGCGTGCAAGACACTCGCGCCGATCCTCGACGCGCTGCGCGAGGAGTACCAGAACCGCTTGCGCGTCGACTTCATCGACGTCTGGAAGAACCCGTCGGCCCAGAGGCCATACTCTATCCGTCTGATCCCGACGCAGATCCTGTTCGACAAGGACGGCAATGAGGTCTGGCGACACGAGGGATTTATTTCGAAGGAAGACCTGAAGGCGATCTTCGCCGAGAAAGTCGGGGTCAAGTAGATGTTTGACACTCTCTCCGAGAGCCTGGCCGAGGCCGTGCAAGGCAACCCGTGGGTCGCACCGCTGGCGGCATTCGCGGGCGGCCTGCTAACCGCGGCCAACCCGTGCGTCCTTGCGATGGTCCCGCTCATGGTCGGTTACGTCGCGGGCCACGGAACGGAAGCAAAGCGGCATGTGGCGTACTCGTTCCTGCTCTCGCTGATGTTCGCGATCGGCCTGACGATCATGTTCGGCATCCTGTTCCTGGTCACCTGGGCGGCCAGCTCGCTGCTCCAGGCCGCGTGGTGGACGTATGTCGCCGGCGGCGTGTGCCTGCTGATGGGTCTGCACCTGCTCGGCGTCGTGCACTTTCGTATCCCGGCACCGTCGGGTATCCAGCCCAGGAAAAAAGGCTTTATCGGTGCATTTCTGTTAGGCTTGCTGTTCGGCCTGGTCTCTTTGCCTTGCGCCGGGCCGGTCTTGCTCGCGCTGCTTGCGGCCGTCCCGCTCAAGGGCGCCGCCTTCGGCGTGACGTTACTGGTGCCGTACAGCCTGGGGCACTGTGGTCTGGTGCTCGTGGGCGGAACGTCCATGGGCTTCGTCCAGAAGATGGCCGACTCCAAGGGTTGGAACCACGGCATGGACATCATGCGCCGCTTGGCCGGCGTGCTGATCATCGGCGTCGGGCTCTGGGTTCTTTTCGTCCCATAAAACGGGAGTCGTTCGGCAGGCGGTGACGATACGAATCCCAATTGAAACTCGTGCTGCCTGTATAGCGGCCGTCGACGACGAAGGTTCTTCCGTGTTCTACGGCCGGAACGGGGTCCGGCCGCGACAATTCCTGACATGCGCGTTCGAAAGAGAATGCGTATTAACGCTGATTATCGGATGTGTGCACCGTTTCCGACGATTCCGAAAAAAAATCGCCTCTATGAGTGGAAACTACGTCGTGACGAGGCCTATAAATAATTGGCTTCCAACAAAGCCAACCTACTCCTCCTGTAAAAGGGAGTCCGTCATTGCGGCGGGTTCCCTTTTTTTTCATGCGCCCAAGAAAACCCGCTTTGGAGAGTCGCCGGTCAGAAGACCGTGCAGCGCCGCGCGGACTGAAGTCCGCGGCTCTTTGGGTTGTGTTCGGCGCACTTCGGTTTCTTCGCCAAATTCCGTCGAGCGGGGAAGTGTATTGCAAGCGTCCAAGGGACCAAGGGACCAAGGGGCTGAGTAGCCGGGGAGCCAAAATCCGGCGCCGGACCGAAAAAATATTATTTTCCAGTGGAAATCACGCCAACTGGGTGCCTAGAAAGTAATGACAAGCAACATAGGAACTCCTCCTCCTCCTGTACGAGGGAAGCGGTCATGATCAGACTGCTTCCCTCGTTTTTTATGTCAAACTCACCATGAACATCCACGCAGCGAGCGACCAGTATTGCTTTGATGGGATCAACCTGAGGAGCCACGGACTTCAGTCCGCTTCGGCGCCGCGCGGTGTGGAATTTACCCTTCCCGAAGGACCGTGCGGACTGAAGTCCGCGGCTCTTCGAGTGTTGTTGCTCTCTTCAAGCATTACACGCTTTCCTGATGCTCACCCCAGTCCACTCCCAGGTTATCGCCCGTGGCGTTTATCGCCCAAGGCGTCTAAAATCGCCTTAATGCTTGCTCGTATCCACAGCATGGCTCTGGCCGGCATCGATGCCCGAACCTGTGAGGTCGAGGTCGACGTCACCGGTCGCGGTTTCGGCGTCCCCACGCTCGTTGGGCTACCCGACTCGGCCGTCAAAGAGAGCGTCGACCGCATACGCAGCGCTCTGAGAAATTCAGGTTTCGCCCCGCCGCGGACCAGAACGACCATCAACCTCGCCCCGGCCGACGTACGCAAGGAGGGACCGGCGTTTGATCTGCCGATCGCCGTCGGCATGCTTCTGGCCGACGATCAGGCTCGTAGCGAGGTCGCCGATAGCTATCTGATGGCCGGCGAACTCGCTCTCGACGGCCGCGTGCGTCCCATCAAAGGTTCCCTCTCGATGGCAATCCACGGCCGAACCAACGGGTTCCGCGGGCTGATCGTCCCGCGTGAGAACGCCGTGGAGGCGGCGGTCGTCGATGACATCGAAGTTTACGGCGTCAGTACGCTTACCGAAGTGATCGGCCTGCTCGCCGGAGAGTTGCCGCTCGAACCCACGGTCGTTGATCTGGATGCACTCTTCAAAACGGCATCGCAGTACGACGTGGACTTCAGCGATGTGCGCGGTCAGGAACACGTCAAGCGGGCATTGCTGGTGGCGGCGGCCGGCAGGCACAACGTGCTACTTATTGGTCCGCCCGGGACCGGCAAGACCATGCTCGCCAAACGCCTCCCGACGATTCTGCCGCCGATGAATATCGAGGAGTCGCTCGAAACCACGCGGATCTACTCGGCCTCGGGCAACCTTCCGCGCGACGCCAGCCTGATGGCCGCGCGACCGGTACGGCACCCTCACCACTCAATCAGCATCCCCGCGCTGGTCGGCGGCGGAACGATCCCGAATGCCGGCGAAGTCTCGTTTGCACACCACGGCGTACTGTTCCTCGACGAGTTCCCCGAGTTCAACCGCAGCGTGCTCGAATCGCTCCGTCAGGTCATGGAAGACGGCACCGTCACCATCGCGCGCACACACAGCTCGGTCGAGTTCCCCGCGAACTTCATGCTGGTGGCGGCGATGAACCCGTGCCCGTGCGGGTACTTCACTGACCCGCGCCGGCCTTGCAAATGCTCCGCCCCGCAGATCGACCGTTATCTCGCTCGCATCTCCGGCCCGCTGGTTGAACGCATCGACATCCACGTCGAGGTCCCCGCCGTCCCGATCACCGCCCTACGCGACATGCGGCCCGGCACCGACAGCGAAACGCTGCGCGTCCAGGTCCGGCGGGCCCTCGACATCCAGCGCGAGCGTTTCGGCCACAACTCGACCACTACGAACGGCCGAATGTCCAGCCGCAAGCTGCGCAAGCACGCCGTGATCGACTCCGAAGGCGAGCGCGTGCTGCGCCAGGCGGTCAGCGAACTCGGTCTCAGTGCCCGCGCTCATGACAAGGTCCTGCGCGTCGCCCGCACGATCGCCGACCTGGCCGGCGAGGAAAACGTCAGCGCCACGCACTTGTCCGAGGCGATCCAGTACCGGCAACTTGATCGCAGTCTGTAATAGACCGAGTGCACTGTCATGGTTCAATTGGTGGGTAGCGCCGGCGTCTGCCTGGTGAAGTAGCGGCCGCCCACCGTGGCGGCCGC
>JAUWNI010000118.1 GCA_030612705.1 Phycisphaerae bacterium
CCCCCCCCGCGCGCCGCCCGCCCCCCCCCCCCGCGGCTCCTCGGGTTGAACCTATCAAAGCAACACTGACGGAGCGCTAGGTCGTTTCCGAACCGGCGACGGCTTCGGCCTTTTTCTCGTCGGACTCTGGTGGGGCTTCGAGACCCTCGAACTTCAGCTTCTTGCCGTCCTCCTCGTCCGGGTCGGGCTCGACCGTCACCTCGATGATGCTCTTGCCGACGTACATGTTCCGCAGGATGTTTTCGCTGAGCGGGTCCTCGACCATGCTCGAGATGCACCGCCGCAGCGGGCGGGCCCCGAACTTCTCGTCGGTACCCTTCTCCAGCAGCAATTCCTTGGCCTCGTTGGTCAGTTGCAGCTTGAGACCGTGCTCTTGGAGCCGCTTGGCAACCTTGGTCACCTCCAGCTCGAGAATGTTGAGCAGGTCATCGTGCGTCAGCTTGTGGAACACGACCACCTCGTCGATCCGGTTGATGAACTCCGGGCGGAAGAAGTGTTCGAGCTCGTTGACTAGCATCTCCTTCATCTTCTCGTAGTTGACTTCCTCGTCGCGCTTGATGAAGCCGAACGGGTCGGAGCTCATGATGCGGTCGGCCCCGATGTTGCTGGTCATGATCATGATGACGTTCTTGAAGTCGATGTTGCGGCCGAACGAGTCGGTCAGCCGGCCTTCCTCCATGATCTGGAGCAGCATGTTGAAGACGTCGGAGTGGGCTTTCTCGATCTCGTCGAGCAGCACCACCGCGTACGGGCGCCGCCGGATGCGCTCGGTGAGCTGCCCGCCCTCTTCGTAGCCGACGTAGCCGGGCGGGGCGCCGATCAGCCGGCTGACGTTGTGCTTTTCCATGTACTCGGACATGTCGATCGTGATCAGGGCATCTTCATCGCCGAAGAGGAAGTCAGCCAGGCTCTTGGCCAGCAGCGTTTTCCCGACGCCGGACGGGCCGAGGAAGATGAACGAACCCATCGGGCGGTTGGGGTCCTTGAGGCCGCTACGGCTGCGGCGGACGCTGCGGGCGATGGCGCTGATCGCCTCACTCTGGCTGATGACGGTCTTGTGCAGCTCGTTTTCGAGTTCGAGCAGGCGCTGGGCCTCTTCCTTGGCCAAACGCGTCAGCGGGACGCCGGTCATCATGCTGACGACTTCGGCGACGATGTGCTCGTCGACGACCCCGTCGACTTCCTTCGCGCGGCTGCGCCACTCCTTCTGCAACTCCTCTTTTTTCATCCGTAGCGTTTCGCTCTTGTCGCGCAGCTCGGCGGCGCGCTCATAGTCGGCGTTCTTGACGGCCTCGTCCTTCTCACCCGCCAGCCGTTCGCTCTCGCGCTCGATGTCCGCCAGGTCGGGCGGCATGGTCATGCTCTTGATGCGGATGCGGGCGCCGGCCTCGTCGATCACGTCGATGGCCTTGTCCGGCAGCACGCGGCCGCTGATGTAGCGGTGCGAGAGCTCGACCGCGCCGTCGAGTGCTTCGTTGGTGATCTGCACGCGGTGATGCGCTTCGTAACGGTCGCGCAGGCCCTTGAGAATCTCCAACGTCTCTTCCGTCGTCGGTTCGTTGACGTGGATCGGCTGGAAGCGACGGGCCAGGGCGGTGTCCTTCTCGATGTACTTGCGGAACTCGTCGAAGGTGGTGGCCCCGATGCATTGGATTTCGCCGCGCGACAACGCCGGCTTGAGCACGTTCGAGGCGTCGATCGCGCCCTCGGCCCCGCCGGCCCCGACCAGCGTGTGCAACTCGTCGATGAAGAGGATGACATTGCGGGCCCGGCGGACTTCGTTCATGACCGCCTTGATGCGCTCTTCGAACTGCCCACGGTACTTGGTCCCCGCAACCATCATCGCCAAGTCAAGGATAACGATCCGGCGACCATGCAGAATCTCCGGCACCTGATGGTGGATGATCTGTTGGGCCAGCCCCTCGACGATCGCGGTCTTGCCGACACCGGCCTCGCCCAGCAGGACCGGGTTGTTCTTCAATCGTCGGCAGAGGACGGTAATGACGCGTTCGATTTCTTTCGCGCGGCCGATGACCGGATCGAGCTTGCCGTCCCGAGCCATGTCGGTCAGGTCGCGGCCGAAGGAATCGAGCGCGGGGGTCTTGCTCTTTCCGCTCTTCTTTCCGCTGACCTCGGGGAGGCCCCCGGGCATGGCGCTTTCCTCGGGCTCGACGCCGGCCCCGAGCAGGTTGAGCACCTCCTCGCGGACGTCTTCGAGCTTGAGGCCGAGGTTCATGAGCACCTGTGCGGCGACGCCGTCCTGCTCGCGCAGCAATCCGAGCAGCAGGTGCTCGGTGCCGACGTAGTTATGGTTAAGGTTACGGGCTTCCTCGATGGCGTATTCGATCACGCGTTTGGCGCGGGGCGTCTGCGGCAGCTTGCCCATGGTAACCATTTCAGGGCCGCTTTTGACGAGCTTCTCCACCTCCAGGCGAACCTTACGCAGGTCCACGCCGAGGTTTTTGAGCACGTTCGCGCCGACGCCGGAGCCTTCTTTCACCAGTCCGAGCAGGATGTGCTCGGTGCCGATGTAGTCGTGATTGAATCGCTGCGCTTCCTGGTTGGCCAGGGCCATGACCTTGCGCGCGCGGTCCGTGAATCTTTCGAACATACGTATTCCACTCCCTGGGTCGGAACGCCCAAACCGGCTCGTGCTCACCCACTTGGGCAAGACGTTACCGGACCGCTCCCGGTACAGATTCTAGCGCACACATACCTTACCATCAAGCACGCGTGTTTTCCCGTGAGTGCTATCGACCGTCCGCGCGGACGAATCAACTATCGAATGGTCCGGGCAAATTCACGTCGCCGATCACCCCCGATTGATCCGCCAACGCCCGCTCGTTCTCGCGCACCTCTTGACGATAAATATGGTGGCGATCCAGCCGACGAACACACCGCCAGGCGACCAAGGCCGCAAATCCATCCCCCCGCGCGGTCAACACTTGCGCCACCCGGTACGCCAATACCAAATCATCCTCCGCCCGCGAAAGCAGCGGCTGGAGCGCCATCCACGCATCTTCCACCCGACTCTCCAGAAGCGCGCGGCGTGCGTCGCGCAGTGCCGAGCGGCGTTGCTCATCGTCGGCCAGGGCGCTTCGATAGCGCACGGTTTGCGCGTAACGAATTTGCGCCCCAAGATAAGTGCCGATCGCTACCCCGATGCCCAACCCGCGCCAGGTCGGCGATACGTCATCCGGCAACAGCAGGGTTGCTATCAGCGCAAAACACGCCGTCATGGTGAACAAGATCGCGATCAGAACACCCAGCAACTCGCTGCCGATCAGGATCAATCCGCCCCCGGGAATCAGCAGGTTGATCAGTCGGCCGCTCGTCGCGGCTCCATCCGCGTTCATGACCACTCACTCACACCACACCCCCGGGTTTGTTCGAGATCACTTTGCCGCTCTCCCGTCGTAGAGAGTGATACAACCCGGCCAGTTCGGTGGCGAGGGTCGTAATCGCGTGGTTCTGATGGACGTACCGGGCCGCGCCCCGCGCCACCGCGCGCACGTTGGGATGGCCACCGGCGGTCCGAGTTATGTGATAGGCCAGCTCGACCGCCGACCCCGGCGTGAACAGCAGCGCGGTTTCGTCTTCGATGAACCACTCGGCCACCTGGTCACGCGAGGCGATGACGACTTTGCCCAGCGACATCGCCAGCAACGGCGCCAGGGACAACTCGTGCTGGCAGTTCGGTACGACGAAGATGTCGGCCCCCGCCATCGCCTGGTCCCAGAGGTTCGGCTCGGTAATAATCGAAAAACAATCCTGCACCTTTCGACGCCGAATCTCCTGCCAGATTTGCCGTGTGGCGGGGCCGCCCCCGATCAAACCCACCTGCAGGTCATACTCCTTCTCCCGCAGCCGGGTGACGGCCTCGATCAGCACTTCGAGCCCGCGGTCCTTGTCGATCGTGCCGGTCCAGAGCAACCCGAGCGTCTTGCCGCGGACGGAAAGGTCCGAGACCTGCTTCGGTGCCAGCAGGGCCGGCTTGAGCACGCGGACGGTCTCGGCCAACGTCGGCCAGCGGTCGCGCAGCAACTCCCCATATTCCTCGCACGCCGCGATCAGGTACTCGTTGCCGCGAACGCCGCGACGCTTCAGCCGTTCCAGGTCATATAGCGACGTAACGTGGATCAGCAGGGCGGCGTTGGACTTTAACGTCCAGTCGCTCAGGTACCCCAGACAAGTCGTGCCCCAGACATGGACGGCATCCGGCGGCGGATCAAACTCCCGTCGCAAATATCCGTGCAGCCGCCAAACACCCCAACCCCCGAGCGGCTGGAAAAGATGATCCGCGACCGGGGTGCCGTCGAGATCGGCGGCGGCTTCGGCGTCGTCGGTGAGCAACGAGACCCGCACGCCTTCATCGGCCAGCGCCAATCCGAGTTGGCGGAACATCCGCCCGAAACGCGCGAAGGCCCCCGCGTCGGCCACGTGCAGGACGTGCGGGATGGGCGGATGTGTCTCTTTGTCGGCGCCGGAGGCGCTGCTTGCGGCCATCAGCGATCAGAATAACAAGCTTACGTTCGCCCGCCACCGATTTCGGCGCAGCGGCGGCGGCGAAACCATGGAGCCCGTGTAGTGCGCGGAACTCACTCGTCGAGGTCCCGCGTGTCGATGTCGAGCGGTGCGTGATGATGCACCGACGGAGCTGACTCGCGCAGAAGGCGCCAGAAACAAAACGTGCCTAGCCCCAGCACCAACAGCACGCTGAGCGTCATGATCGTCGCACCCACGGCACTCAGCCCCTGCGACGTGTCATTCACCTGGGCCGGCAGGAGCCAGAGCGTGCTCATACCGAAGCCTCCTCAAGCCCGACGCCGTCACGCTCGGCCTGCTCGACGGTCCGCCCGATCCGGTTTCGGCAGGCGATGTCGGTCAGCGCGACCAGCAGCAGCCAGAATGCCCCTATTCCGATGAACACGAACCGGGCCACATTGGCATCCTTGCGGCCGTCCGCCTGAGCCTGGAGGGCGTCTTGCTCCAGCGCGCTCAGCCACTGGGGCAGAGCGGCGGCGGCGGCCGGCTGCTCCTCCGGGCCGAGGATCTCCAACTGCTTCGCCTCGAGCTGCTCATCCGTCAAGCCGTCGTCCGCGAAGTGCTTGGCGATGGTGCCTTCATAAACCGCGCGGGCATACTGCGCACCGCGCGTCTCCGGATTCATCCCATCCACGTAGTCCGCCGACTTGGTCCAGGCCCATCCGACCAGGATCACGATCAGAAACGTGGGCGTGACGTAACGAATCATGATCGCGATTACCGCGGGCACCTGGAAATCCCCGCCACGGTTCATCTCGCGCACGCCCCGCTCGGCGCCGATCGCCCAGCCGAAAATCAGCACTGTCCCGGTTGCGGCGAAGATCATGCACAGATTGATGAGGTGGTCCGCATAGTCCAGGGCTAGCAAGCCCTTGCTGAAGTACCCGGTCAAGGCACAGCCCAGCGCCGTTGCAATCCCCAGAATACTCACGCTGGCACGTCGCCCGAGCCCGAAACCATCCTCCAGAAACGCGATCGCCGGCTGCAACATGCTCAGCGAGCTGGTCACGGCGGCCAGGAACAGCAGGCCGAACCACATCGCACCGAAGAAGTTCCCGAGCGGCATGTAGTACATGATGGCGGGAATCGTGATGAAGCCCAGTCCAAACGTGCTCCCCGCCGCGTTCTCGGCCCCCAGGAACAGAAAGGCCGTCGGCACCACGATCATCCCGCCCAGGATCACCTCGCAGAACTCGTTTGTGCTGGATGCGCTCAACGACGTGAGCACCACGTCGTCGTTGCTGCGGAGATAGCTCGAGTAACACAGGATGATGCCGAACCCGACACTCAAGCTGAAGAAAATCTGACCCGAAGCCTCCAGCCAGACCTGTGGATCCTTCAGACGTTCCCAGTCGGGGTTCCACATGAAGCCCAGCCCCGACGAGATGTTCGGCAGCGTAAGCACGCGCACCAGGATGATGGTCGCACACAGGATCAGGGCCGGCATGGCCCACTTGCAGAACAGCTCGATGCCGCGCGTCACACCCTGGTAAATGATGAAGAAATTGACCACAAAACAGATCAGCACCAGCCAGATCGTGCGGCCGGATTCGAGCAGCGCCCCGTGGCTGGCGGTCCCGAACGTTTTGTCGAAATGGGTCCCGGTCGCCCCGACCACCGCGGTGATCTCGTCGGCCCGGCTCGCCACGTCGGCCGTCGCGGTCTGGAACAGCTCGGCGAAGCCGCCCTTGATGAAGAAGACGCAGTAGTCCAGGCACCACGCCTCCAGCAGGACGTAGTACATGTAGATGGTCACCGGGATCAGGATGGCCACCGCACCGAGACCTTTGGCCGGCCAGCGGCGCCAGATGGCGTACATGATTCCGGGCGCGTTGTTTTGCCCGTAGCGCCCACCGAGCCGCCCCATCGTCCATTCACACCAGGCGATCGGGATTCCCAGCACCAGGAAGCTGATGATGTAGGGAATCATGAACGCGCCGCCCCCGTTATTGACGGCGACGCCTGGGAAGCGCAGGAAATTCCCCAGCCCGACCGCCGAACCCGCGACGGCGAGCACGACGCCCAGCTTCGATCCCCATCTCTCTTTTTCCGGCAGGCCCGACGGCTCGGCACTCATGAGGAACCGGCTCCCGTTGGCGTAAAGGCATTCGCGGATGTTGTGATCTGGTCCGACCAGAGCGGCGACCGCGCCGCAATCGCTCGAAGACCGATTCTAGCCGTCGCCTGCGAACTGGGCAACGGTTGCCCGCGTGGTGGCGCGTCGTTAACCTTCAGCCGCGGTACACCACTTGCTTGACGCTTGAGCACGGAGCGCACATGTTCGACATCAATCTCGGAGAGTTTGCCGCCGACCTGTCGGGTTGGGTCTGGTCGGTCCCGCTGGCGATTCTCCTGCTCGGTTGCGGCCTCGCGTTTTCCATCGTTACCAAGTTTGCCCAGTGGCGTATTCTCACGCACGGTTACGCTTGCATTCGCGGCAAATACGATCGGCCGGAAGACACCGGACACATCAACCACTTCCAGGCGCTGTGTGCGGCGCTCTCCGCGACCATCGGCCTGGGCAATATCGCCGGGGTGGCCGTCGCGATCTCCGTCGGCGGGCCGGGGGCCGTCTTCTGGATGTGGCTGGTCGGTCTGTTCGGGATGGCTCTGAAGTTCATGGAGTGCTCGCTGGCCGTCATGTTCCGCGACGTTCCGACGCCCGACGACAAGGCCGACGAATCCTCGTCTCATACCAGGCGCGAAGTGCGCGGCGGGCCGATGTGGTACATGCAAAAAGGACTGGCCGAGCCGATGCGAGCCCGCGGCAATCCCGCTTGGGTCATCTTCAAGGGCCTTGCCGTCGTTTTCTCCGTGTCGGTCATGCTCAGCTCGCTGGGCCAGGGCAACATGTTCCAGGGCTGGAACGTCGCGGACGTCTTGCACAAGAACTTCCACGTCGACCAGTGGATTTCCGCCATCGTCGTCGCCACGCTGGTCGCGCTGGTAATCATCGGCGGGATCAAGCGTATCGGGCAGGTCGCGGCGAAGCTGGTGCCGCTGATGTGCGTCATCTACGTGCTGGGGGCGCTGTACGTCATTTCCACGCACATAGCGGAAGTGCCCATGTATCTGGCCTTGATCGTGAAATCCGCCTTCACGCCCGCCGCCGAAACCGGCGCGTTTATGGGCGTAACGATCTGGATCGCGTTCTCGCAGGGGCTCAAGCGCGCGTGCTTCTCGAACGAAGCGGGCGAGGGTTCGGCCGCCATGGCCCACGCCGCCGCCAAGACCGACGAGCCGATCCGCGAGGGCATCGTCGCCGGCATCGGACCGTTTGTTGACACGATCCTGATCTGCACGATGAGCGCCCTCGTGCTGCTGATGAGCGGCACCTGGAATCGTCCCCCCATCGGCACCATCGTCGCCAACGACGGCGACCAGGTGCTGGTGAAGTGCGGCGGGCAGTTGCCGGACAACATGCAGCCGCTCTACCTCGACCGCATTCACGTCGGCGGCGAACTGGTTATCTACACCAAGGGCGGTTCGGAAGATGGCTCGTCCGACGCCCTCGTCGCCCCGATCCTCGAGGTCGAGATGGCTGACGGTCTCGAGGGCTGGGCGGCCCTGCAATCGCTGACACTCGACGTTTCCAGCTATCGGGAAGACGATCCGGACATACTCAATACGATCCGAGCCGATCAGCCCGTCCACCTCAGCCTGGACGGCGCCGAAATGACCCGCTTCGCGTTCGACACCGCCCTCAAAGGCTTCGGACTGTACATAGTCAGTCTCGGCGTCTGCCTCTTCGCCTTCAGCACGATGGTCAGTTGGAGTTACTACGGCGAAAAGGGGGCCGAGTACCTGTTCGGCATACGGGCTATTCTGCCCTACAAAGTGATCTTCGTCATCTTCGTGGTCGTGGGAATGTCGATCAAGAAATTTCAGACCGTGTACGACTTCTCCGACGCGGTAACGGGCATGATGGTGTTCTGGAACCTGCCGGCCGTGCTGGTCCTCTCGCCCGCGGTGCTACGGGCGGCCAAAGACTACTTCCGCCGCCTCGACGGAGGCAAAATGCCGCGCCGCGACCAGCCCCAATAATAGTCAACGATAGCTGGTGCTCCGTCCCACGTAAAATGTCGGGTGGCACAGGCGTCCCGCCTGTGTGATTCTCGGGCGAGACGCCCAAGCCACCCCACAAATTCGGTGGGACAGAGCACTAGATCGGAACGTCGCGTACTTGCCTGGTTGCGTCCGCGCTGTATCTTGGCAGCCGGAATGGTCCCCCGCGCGACGCGCCGGTCCGCACTGAATGGAGAGCACGCACATGCCGGAGCCTTTATCGACACCCCACCCGCGGCAACGCAAGAGCCGTGTCGCGCGCACGATGAAGGCGCTGTTGCGCACGCGCATCATGGCCGGCCTGCTGGTGGTTCTGCCGATTTATATCGTGATCGTCTTGATTCAGGTCGTGTTCCGGATCATGCGCGATTCGTCGCAGTGGGTTGTGCTGGCGCTGCTCGACAATAAGTGGTTCCAGCAATACGTCTGGAAGGTGGAACTGGAAGGCGCCGAGACGTTCGACGTCAATAAGCTGCTCACGGAACACCCCGTCCTGGACTGGGGCATCGCGATCTTCTCGGTGCTGCTGACGATTTCGATTCTCTACGCGATCGGCGTGTTCACCGCCAACATCGTCGGCCGCCGCATCATCGACCTGTTCGAAAGCATCCTCGATAAAGTGCCGCTGGTAAAAACCGTCTACCGTTCCTCGAAACAAATCCTGTCAACCTTCTCCGGCGAACAGTCACAGGAATTCCAGCGGGCCGTCCTGATCCCCTTCCCGCAGGAGAAGATGCGCTGCGTCGGATTCATCACCGCCCTCTTCAACGATTCGGTCACCGGCGAAGAGCTCGCCACCGTCTTCATACCCACTACCCCGAACCCCACCACGGGCTATCTGCAAATCCTCAAACGAAAGGAACTGGTCGAACTCGACTGGAGCGTCGAGGACGCCGTCCGGACCATCATGTCCGCCGGCATCCTACGGCCGGATTTCCTGACGATCGTCCCGGGAGCCCGGCAACGCGAAGGCCTGCCGGAGGTCAAGCAGCCGGAATTGCAGCCACCACCCGACGAGGCTCTGTAAGGGCTAGTGCATTGCCACGCCTAACATTGTGGGTTGTAGCGTCGGCCCCCCGCGGCCGACGTCGGCGCGCGAACACCTCACGACAGCCTGCGTCGGGCACGGAGACCCGACGCTACCCGCACATTTACGTGTGCCGGAGCACTAGGTCCGCGCAGAGACTTTGACCTGCCCCCTCATTGCTGATGGCTAAAAGCTGATAGCTGATAGCTTCCTTTGATTAGATATTCGGCAGCGCGATCTCGAACCGGCCCGCCCGTAGCGGCGCGTGGATGCCGCCGGAGAGAACCACCTGCCGCAGAAACAGGCCGCCAAGTATTCCGCAAAGGGACGCCACGAACGCGACGGTTATGGCGCCGCCGCCCTCCAGCCGGGCACCCAGCAGATCGAGCAGCAGGGGCACGATCAGACCCAGCACCGCCACCCCCCACCAGAACAGCGGCGCCACCGCGCCGCTGAGCACGAGGTTGGCCGACGCCCGGGCTTCGGGTACCCGGTGCGTACCCTGGAGGAAGAAACCGAGCACGAACATCTCCAGGATGATCACCAGGCTGTCGAACCGCGCCAGGCTATGGATCGGCCCAGCATGTGTCGTTCCCGCGAACGATGCCAGCAGGATGACCGCCATGATGCCGGTCGAAAGCGCGGATACCAGGAAGAGCAACGGCAGCATGGACGTGCTCCAGAAGGCGATTGGTCGCGAAGCCGCCAACAGGATCCCGGTGTAAATCATCGTCCCGAAGGCGAAGATAACACCCAGGATGCCGATGAATTGGCGGGCGCCCACGGCCTCGGCGAGCCCCTGGAAGGGCCAGAGCCAGAAGGCGACGTGGATGAACGCCAGGACCATGAAGATCGTGATGATGATCGTCCCCCGGGCGATCCACGAGGTATTGGGTCGCATCGCGGCTCGCCAGAAGTTTAACGGCGCACCCAAGTCGGCCAGCAGAAACATGCAGCCTACCAGGACGCAGGGGAACCCCAGGCAAACGCCGATCTTGGAGATGCCGATCCAGCCGTCGCCAAGATAACTAGCCACGACGCCCGTAACGTAGGCGCCGGCGCCAAGCCCGGCCAGGAAGAGGTACGCCGCGACCAGCCAACTCCATTTCGATTGTGCTTTCAGATTCGGTAGCATTTTCATTTACCTCGGCGGCAAGTAATAGCAAGACGGATCAGTTCCAAACTCGGGGTTGAGCTGGAAGCCGCGCTCGCGCCTGATCAGAATCGAGACCTCGCTCTCGGGATCGTCAAGATCGCCGAAGTAGCGCGCCTTGGCCGGGCACGCCTCCACGCAGGCTGGCTGACGCCCCTCCTTCACGCGGTCCGCGCAAAAATCGCATTTCGTGGCTATGCCGTAGCCGTTCTTCTCCTCCCACTGCGCCTTGGCGTAGGCTTCGTACGGGTCGAGATCGCCGTCGGCGTCCGGGAAGTAGGTCTTCCACTCGTCCACCGTCTGCCGTGCACCGTAGGGGCAGGCCATGATGCAGTACTTGCAGCCCATGCACAGGTCCGGATCCACCTGGACGACGCCGTTCTCGTCCTGCGTGGTCGCCCCGGTGGGACAGACTTTCAGACACTCGGGATCGGCGCACTGCTGGCAGATCAGCGGCACCATCTGCCTCAAAGCCACCGGGAACGAGCCGGTTTCCGCCGGCACGCAGCGGGCCCAGTCGATGCCCTGCGGCGTGTGGTTGGCGGCCTTGCACGCCACCTGGCAGGTATAGCACCCGTAACACCGTTTCAGATCGATGACAAATCCGTAGCGTGGCATTCTCAGCACCTCAGGATGATTGACGATTGCAGATTGACGATTGCAGATTGACGGTTCGCGTTCGGCTCCAATCGCGCCTCTCCAAACATGCTTCTCCAATCGTCAATCGCTAGGCTTTGTAAATCTTCACCTTGACACAAGCATCCGAACCCTGCGTGAGCGAGTCGGTGTGCTTAAGATCGGGGTTAATCAGGTCGTCAAAGAATTGACCTTTACCCTTGGAAATCGGCGTCCCTCGAGCCCAGTGACCGTGACAGCCGGCGATACCCAACTGCTCGTGGTGCATGCCCTCGACCAGCTTCACCGGCCCCTTGATTTTCCGGCCGTCCGGGTTCTCAACCCAGATGATGTCGTGGTCCTTGAGGCCCTTCTTCTTGCCCGTGCTGGCGTTGATCTGGATCAGATACACAAACGGATCGTTGACGGAGACCTCGTCGAGCCACGGATTGTTCTGGGTCGAGGACTGCGTGTGGAAAGAGGGCCGCCAACTGAACGCCCACAGATCGAACTCGGGGTTCTTCTCCTCGTGCGAGGGGCACGGGAACCACTCGGCCAGCGGCGTGTAAAAGCGGAAATCGGCCATGTCCTCCCGCCCGTACGACGCCAGGAGCTTCTGGAGCTTCTCGCCTGCCTCGAGGAAGAACTCGAAGTAGATCGGCACCCTGACCGGCGTGAACCACCGCCAGTACATCTCCTGAACCTTGGTCGGCCACTTCTCCAGGCCGGTCTTCTTCAGGGCTTCCAACCCCTTCTCCGGTCCGAGACGATCCTTGAGCACCCGGTCGACGATATCCTGCCAATCGTGATCTCCCTTGGGATCAAGCTGGTACTCCGGAGCCATCTCACCGCCGTAGCGCACCGGGATGATGTTGTTGATCGCGTCGTAGTACTTTTCCTGGATGCCGAGCCGCTTGGCGATCTCCAGCATCATCTCGTTGAAGTCGCGGCGCTCGTATAGCGGCTCGGTCACCGGCTGGCGAATCTGCCAGACCCAATGGTCCATCCCGGGCGGATGACAGCAGGTCGAGGGGAAGGGGACGCAGGGGGTGTACCGTTGGAGGAAGCAGGTGTCCGGCAGGACGATGTCGGCCACCGCCTCGGTGAACTCGTTCTGGTAGATGTTGAACGAGAAGATGAAGTTGAACTTCTTGAGGAAATTCTCCGTGACCTCCTCGGCGTTCGCCATGGTCATCACCGAGTTCGAGCCGAAGTTGATCATGATCTCCGGCCTGTAGTCGATCTTGAAGTCCTTCATGTACTGTTCCCACTCGGGCGTGCAGATCGTAAAAGCGTTGTAGACCGAGCAGGGGAACATGTCCTGGAGATCCAGCCGCTGCGGCGGACCCGGCTCTCGCAGCGGATACGGCTTGTGGTCATACACCCAACCCTTCACGACCATCAAGCCGTCCGGGCAGGTGTACGGGACGGTGTTCGGCTTGCCGGTGTCGGGATGACCATGCGAGACCGGCGGCCCGTGCCCCATGGATCCGCCCGGCACATCCGCGGCACCTACAACATGATTGAGCAGGTCGATCTCCAGGCAGTTCCACCCGGAGTTGACGTGCCCCTGGCTGCCGCGGAAGAAGATCGCCGCCGAGGGCCGCAACGGTAGCTCGTGGCCGTCGATCATGATCGTGCTGCCGATCTGGGCGTGCTCGACGAATTCAGTCGCGATACGCCGGAGCGTCGACTCGGGCACGCTGGATATTTTCTCGACCTTGTCCAGCGGGTAGTTCTTCTTGACGTGGTCCTTGAGAAGCTGGAACCCCGGATGGACCTCGGTGCCGTCAACCTGGTAGCTCCCCAGCAGGGCGTAGTCCTTGATCGACTTGTCGTCGAAAGTCTTGGCCCTGCCGTCCTCTGGGTCCCAGATCAGCGGCTTGTTGGTCGCGCCGTCGCGCTTGTAGTGCCCGTCCGGCTGGATCAGGTAGGGGGCGTTGGTCTTCAGCTTAAGGTAGCGGTCATCCCACTTGCCGATCTCGTTCAGGATGACGTTGAGCATCCCCAGGGCCACCGCGCCGTCGGTCCCCACGCGGATAGGGACCCACTCGTGAGCCTTGGAAGCCTGCGTCGACAGGAACGGATCGAAGACCACCGCCTTCATCCCGCGGGCCCGGGCGTCCGCCACCCACTGGGCACTCTGCAAGGCGGCGTGCCCGGCGCCGTGGCCCTTCGAGCAGCCGAAGTAGATCGTATAATTGTTGTAAGTCCAGTCCGGGATGATCGACCAGGCGGCGTGCATGATGCCGTTCATGAAATGGGCACCGTTGCCGCACCACAGCCCGCCGCCCGACACCCAGTAGTTCCTGAAACCCCAGGCGCGCATGAAGGCGATGACCGCGAAGCGGATCTCGCTGGTCTGCACCGTGGTGGCCTGGAAGTAGGTGCCGCGCGGGTCCTTCATGTTCTTGAACTTTTCAACGATCGTGTCGAGGGCTTCCTCCCACGTGATCCGCTGCCACTTGGGATCGACCCCCACGCCCTTCTGCGGGTTTGTCCGCTTGACCGGGTAGTTAAGGCGGTGCCGGTCATAGAGCGTCATCAACTGGGCCGTGCCCTTGGCGCAGATCCGGCCGCTCCCGGCGGGGGTGTCCGGGTTTCCCTCGAGGTCGACCACTATGCCGTCGACAACGTGGGCCCTGATGCCGCACTGCGCATAGCACCCTCCGCAGGAGGTCGGAACCCATTTGTCTTCTTTGATGTTCGTAGGCTGTGCGATCATGTTTTACCGCCTTTTCACCATCATGATGTGTTGGGAAACAAGCCGCTTAACGTCTGAATCAACGTTTCCCAAGTGACCTGCGCAAACTGCAATGTTAAACTCGCTCGCGGGAGAATACCCGAGACGACCGACTAGCGAAACCGTCTTTTTGACAAAATATGGGTGTGCGCGACACTTTTGGCGGGGCGCTTTTAACAGCCCTGGAAGGGCGATAGTCAATAGCCGAGGGCGTAGCAATCCGCCACAAAAGTCATGTAGCGGCCCGCGCCCCGCCGGCCCGGCGCCCCACCCGGGGGGTGCGGCCGCTTACGGGCGGGGCGGCGCCGGGCGGGGCGGCCTGGGCCCCCCGGGGGGGGGGTTGGGGCGGGCGGG
>JAUWNI010000108.1 GCA_030612705.1 Phycisphaerae bacterium
TGCATGATCGCGCACGGTCATATAGATACGGGACCAGCATGGCCGCGCTTCGCTTGGCCATGGCACCCAATCCACTCGTACTCCTCAATTCAGGTGTGACGGAAAACTAGAAGTCGAATTCCTCGGCGGCGGCCTCCTCACGGTCGCGGGCGGCTTTGAGTGCTTGCCAATCCTCCTTCGACAAGGTCACTTCGCGAGCCTGGCTGCCCTTGTATTCGCCGACGATGCCGGAACTGTACATCTGATCGATCAGGCGCGAGGCGCGGCTGTATCCGACCGTCAGGCGGCGTTGCAGCAGGCTGACGGAGCCGCGGCCGGTCTCGATAATGATGTCGACGGCCTGGTCGAACAGCTCGTCGCGTTCGCCGCCGCCCTCGTCGTCCGCCTTGGGCATTTTCATGAGTTCGGGGTGGTAGTTTGGTTTACCCTGGGCGCGAACGTGGCTGACCATGGCGCGGAGTTCGTCGTCGGCGACGAAGGTGCCCTGAGCGCGGATGAGCTTGGAGCTACCCGGCGGTAAAAATAGCATATCGCCCTGGCCCATCAGCGTTTCGCCACCGTTCTGGTCGAGCACGATCCGCGAGTCGAGCCGGGATGAGACTCGAAACGCGATACGGCACGGCAGGTTGGACTTGATCAGCCCGGTGACGACGTTCGCCTGGGGGCGTTGCGTCGATACGATCAGGTGGATCCCGACGGCGCGGCTCTTCTGGGCCAGCCGGCAAAGGTAGAACTCGACCTCCTTGGCCGAGGTCATCATCAGGTCGGCCAACTCGTCGATGACGATCACGATGTATGGCAGATGGACGGGGACGCCGCGCATGTCCTCGCCGTCGTCGATCTGCATTCGCTCGCGCAGCTTTTGTTCGCCGAGCTTGTTGTAGCCACGGATGTCCTTGACGCCGGCCTCGGCTAGCAGGGCGTAGCGTTCGTCCATCTTGGTGGCGGCCCAATCCAGGATCGCCTCGGCCTTGGAAATCTCGGTCACGATCGGACACATCAGGTGGGGGATGTCCTTGAACATCGCCAACTCGACCACCTTGGGGTCCACCAGGATCATGTTGATCTGGTCCGGCGCGCGCATCATCAGAATCGACGAGATCAGGCTGGCGATGCAAACGCTCTTGCCCGACCCGGTTGTGCCGGCGATCAACAAGTGCGGCATTTTCGTCAGATCGCTGACCAGCGCCTGCCCGGCCGCGTCCTTGCCGAGATAAAGCGGGATGCCGAAGGCGTTGACGCGGGCGGGCGCCAGACGCATCAGGTCCTTGAGCCGCACCTTCTCCTTGTCCACGTTCGGGACCTCGATCCCGATCGTGTTCTTGCCCGGCAAAGGCGCGACGACGCGCACCGCCGGCGCTTTCAAGGCCCGGGCCATGTCGTTCGACAGCGAGACGATCTGGCTGACCTTGATGCCTGGGGCGAGCTTCAGCTCGAAAACGGTGATCACCGGGCCGGTCTCGATCGCGACCACCCGGACTTCGAGCCGGAATTCGTTCAGCGTCTGTTCGAGAATGAAGGCCTTCTCGCGGCAGAGAATCTCGATCGATTCCTTGTCGATCGCTTCCGCTTCCTCCAGCAGCGTCAGGTTCGGCAATTCATACTCGCCGTCGTCGGTGGAGCGATCCGGGGTTACCGTGCCGGTGCCGGATTGGCGGGGTATGCGTCCCAACTCCGTGACGCGCGGGCTCGCCGCCCCTGCCTCCGACTTTTCCTCCACCGCGGTCGTCGTGTAAGTCTCTTGAGGTTTGCTCGCCTGCTCTTCTTCCTCGTCGAGATCGAGGGTTAATTGACCCGCGGGTTTTCGCGGCGTCGGTGGTTGTTCACTTGTATCACGACCCGGGAGTACATCGGCGCCGGCGGTTGCCAATCGTCCGGACACGTTGGACACGCCGCCGGCGATCGAAGCGCCGGCGCTGGCCAGCGCCTGGCCGCCGCCGCGGATCAGTACCGGGGCCGAGCGTTTGCCGATTCCCAGCAGCCAGCGGAAAAAACGGATTACGATTTCGTCCGCGGCCAATATCAACCCGACGAGCAGCGCGCAGGTAAGTACGATCAGCGTGCCCGGCGTTTGCAGCTTGCCTTGGCAGAAATGGGCCGACGCCGTCCCGAGCACCCCCCCGGGGCCGCTGATGACAAATTTCTCGGAGGCTGGAATAAACATCGCCGCCGCCGTACTCACCGCCGTGCAAACCATCCCCAGTCCGATCAGCCGCAGCCACGGATCCGGCAGCCGCAGGTTATGCGTTCTTACCGCGATCGCCGTTGTGACCAGCAGCAGCAACGGGTACGCGCCGATGCCCAGGTAATAAAACGATTGATACGCAAACCAGGCCCCGATAACGCCGCACCAGTTGTTCGGGGGCGAGTTCTGCGGCCAGATGGCGGTCGAGGGCCGGTCGGCGACGTCGAATGTCAGGATCGCGACCCACGCGAAGATGCACGCCAACCACGCGATGGTTGACAGACTGAAGTGCAATGCCAGTCGGCGCTGTTCGGAGCGCGACATCTGATGCCCATCCTTGAACAGAACAACTCCCGCTCGGCGGGTCGAGCCTTCCTCGCTCATCGAGTAGTATATCGCGAACATCACGCAAGTTCGATAGCCTATACGCCGTAACTGCGGCGTGAAAACCGTCGACAGAATTTCCGGCCAGACCCGGACAAACGAAACGAGCGGAAAAAATGACACGACCCGGCACGTTGGAACAATCGATCGGCGGCCTCGGGAGCTGGATGCTCGGGCTGTTCGAACAGTTCGGGCGCTTCTGCATGTTCTCCGTTGGCGCGATTTCCTACACGCCGCTTGATTTAGTGACTCGCCGCGGGTGGAAACATCTCATTCCGCAAGCCTTCGCGATCGGCACGCAATCCGTGCCGGTGATCATGCTGACCGGGGCGTTTGTCGGGATGGTCCTCGTCGTCCAGGGCTGGGCGCAGTTCGATAATGCCGGGCTGGCCGATCGGCTCGGCGTGATTGTTAATATTTCCGTTGCCGCCGAGCTCGGCCCCGTTTTGGCCGGAGTGATGCTGGCCGGCCGGGTCGGCGGGGCACTGACCGCTGAACTCGGAACGATGAACGTGACCGAGCAACTTCTCGCGTTGCGTTCGATGGGATGCGATCCGATCCGCCACCTCGCCACGCCGCGGTTTTTGGCCTGCCTGTTGCTCTCGCCGATCCTGGCACTGTATGCCGACCTGATGGGGGCTTTCGGGGCGTGGATTATCTACAGCGGCGTCTACGGCGGCGAGTCCGAGCCGTACTGGTTTTACACCCGCCAAGCCGTGGAGTATTGGGACCTGGGGACCGGACTGGTCAAAGCGTTCTTCTTCGGCGGCGCGATCGGCCTCGTCAGTTGTTATAAGGGCTTCCACTGCAAGGGCGGCGCCGAAGGCGTCGGCCAAGCCTGCACCCAGGCGTTCGTGATCAGCTTTATCCTGATCCTCGTGCTGGATTTCTTCCTGAACCTCGTCATCAACGGCCTCTACGAAAACCTATACGGATACCGCGGCCTGCTGTTCTAGCGAGATACCTGCGTGAATGTCAGCGACCCGATCATCGAGCTTCGCCGCGTGAGCAAGGCCTTCGGCCGGCAACGCGTCCTCGACGATATCGACCTCAAAGTCGAGCGCGGCAAGTCGACCGTCATCGTCGGACGCTCCGGCACCGGTAAAAGCGTGCTGCTCAAACACATCGTCGGCCTGCTGCGCCCCGACAAAGGCGAGGTGTACTTCGAAAGCCGCCGGATCGACAACCTCTCCGAGCGGGCGCTGGCGCCAGTGCGGAAGGAAATCAGCTTTGTGTTTCAGCTCAACGCGCTGTTCGACTCGATGTCGGTGGCCGAGAACGTGGCGTTCCCGATGGTGGAGCAAAGCTCGAACCGGGTGAATAAGAGGAAAATCAGCCGGCTCGCGAGCCACTGTCTCGAACTGGTCGGGATGGCGGGTTTCGAGAACAAGCGGCCCGCCGAGTTATCGGGCGGTGAGAAAAAACGCGTCGCACTAGCCCGTGCCATCGCGATCGAACCCGCCCCGAAGGTGATCCTGTACGACGAGCCCACGGCCGGCCTCGACCCGCAGCGTGCCGACGTGATCAATAAGCTCATCCGGCACTTGCAGCATAAAGTCAACGTAACCGGTATCGTCGTGACGCACGACATGAAGACCGCGACCGAGGTGGGCGATCGCCTGCTGATGCTCTGGAACGGCCGCTTCATCGCTGACGGCACCCCCGAAGACGTCATGCGAGCAAAAGAAGACCATGTCCGCCGCTTCGTCGACGGCAATGCGGAGCCGGAAGACCTGAAGTCCCTCTCGGCGTGATCAAGTCCTATAATTTCTGGACGTATGTCAGCCCTGTTCTTTTCGGGCCACACACACACGGGTTTACCCATCTTAACACTGGGGCAACGCGGGATGTTAATTTCGATAACCTAAGCGGCTGGAATAAGTTAGCGTTGAATAATTTCAAGAATTCTCGTCTTTGAAACAAAAGTTGTGGCCAAACCCGGTCGATAAGACAAAAGGCCGATGGAGCGGCCATTGTGTATTGCCGCTGGAGCGGCACGGTAGTTTTGGGGTTGGGCACCTGCGCGTCACGGAGGACGCGGAACAGCGCGTTCCGTACCCCGTGAGCGGTAGGGGAGAAGTGAGGTCTAGGGAACCATGATTAACGGTGTGACAAATCCAGCTCATGCCACAACGCCGTCGCCGACGCGAAGTGAGACTTCCGCCGGCCAAGAGGTTGGGTCCACGAAGGAACGTTTTGGACAGACCGACGCGGTCGAGCTGTCACCGGCCGCACGGGAGCAGCTTGAGCGTGACGATTCCGCGTCGGTTCGCACGAAACTCGTCGAGCGGGTCCGGGCTGAAATCGCGGCCGGCACCTATCTGACCGACGAAAAGATTGACGCCGCCGTGAACCGGATACGCGAGGAGATGTTCGCCGTCGCGTAACGCGACCGGACGCGGATATCAAAGTAAACGAAGCTTCCACGAATTACCGCGTCACGCGTTTGCGGCGCGGTTTTTCGTATTGGGCCGTGACGATCGAATGCATCCCGCCCCGCGGCCGCCAGCGCGTTTCGACACGCAATCGCCGCGGCGCCAGCGCCGCGACCAGTTCGTCGAGGATGCGGTTGGTTACCGCCTCATAGAAGATGCCTTCCTCGCGGAAGGCCTGCAAATACAGCTTGAGACTCTTCAATTCCACACAACGCCGATCGGGCACGTATTCAATGACGACCGTGCCGAAATCCGGCTGGCCCGTCATTGGACAGCGGCTGGTAAACTCCGGCGCGACGTGTTTGATCACGTATTCGCGCTTGGGGCTCGGATTAGGAAACATCTCAAGGCCGTACGACTTCTGTTTCGCCATACTAAATCTCTTTCAAAGCAGCGGTTCTCAAACTACGCCGCATGATTATGAAACAGGCTGCCCGATTCATGCAAGGCCGCGGGTCGGTTTCAAAAACGCATGGATTCAGAGAGCGCTTGCGGGTGGCGAGAATGTATCGCGGACGTAATGTAACCAGCTCACTCATGAATCCACAAGACGCTCGATGACGTAGCTGACGCGCTCGAACGCATCCCGCTCGCGAAGCTCCCTTTCTCCGGCATCGGTCAGCTCTTCGAAATCCGCGACATATTTCGGCCCGACGTGCTTGGGTGAGCCGAACTTCTCGCGCAACTTCATCAAGCCCTCTCTGACGAGGCCGTGCCGTGCGTGAGGCATGAACTCATCCAAGAGCGCGTCCAAGCCGCCAGGGTAGTTCTTGAAGCAGTAGTAGATGTCCCAAGCATCCTTTGGCTTGAGACGGTCGCAGAACGCCATGGTTTTCATGATGATGAACGCCACGATACCGGCGACGCGCACGACCGCCGAATCCTTTCCACCCCCGGGCAGTACACCCTCGATGCTAACCGGCGCGTTGATCTCGATCGCCAAATCACACCCGCGCGCCTTCCGCGCGCGAACGTCTTGAACGCCCTGCGTGCGGTGCCTGCTCCCTGTTCCGCCGTACTCGCCGGCGAGGAAGTCCACCTCGACCCTGATTGGCCGGTCGTTTACGATAACCGTGCGGTGAAAAATGAACGGCTGCCTGCCCGGTTCATAACCGCGACCGATCAGAAGCTCGCGGATTGTGTGGTAACCCTCGTCGCCCACCTCGTGGTGGTTCAGCGCTAGATCGACATCAATGCTCCCGATGTGCCGCGGATCAGCCGTCGGCATCAAGAGTTCGGGAACCCATCCGCCAACCACGACGATATTGTCGCGGTACTCACCGAGAAGGTGAACAAGCTCCAGCATTACGGATCGCGCGGCTTCGACGATGTCTTCGGAATAGTCGCTGCGCGTGCCTACCATGACGGCCGGATCACCTCCTCCAGCAGCGACTCGGCCGCCTCTTCACCGCGGCCGCGGTTGCCGACCAAATCGAGATAGGTTTGTACTGGCGAAGCAGTCATGACGCCGTTGATCTCGGTGGCGCCATGGAGAACCCCCTCATCGTAGGGCGCCAAGATGCTGAAATTCGCCCCGCTCGAAACGGCTTTGATTTTCATACGTTCGATGAGATGTTCGACATCCCCAACAACGTATGCACTCGCGCGCTGGTACCTGACCGCCGGTGCCAATCGTGCCGCGGCCGAGAAAGCGGTCAGCGCATATCTAATTCCATAATCGCGGCAGGTCTGTGCAAGTTTCTCCTCGAGTTCGGCCGGTTTATCCGGCGAGTAAAAGCCACGCACGGCGCTGCGCCGATAGTCGTAGTTCTCCGCCCACTCCGCGAGGAGCGTGGCTGGCTCGATAAGTCGAAGCCCCCTTTCGCCCGAGCGTACCCACTCCCGATCGGTAAGGAGTTTTTTTACATTCGACACCTGACCGAGGCTGACCTGGGCCTCGTCTGCAAGGTTGGCTACCTTCCAGCTACGGCCGACGTTGAACAACAATATACGCAAGACGCGAGTCGCCTTTGGCGAGTAAAGTGATCGAAGATCGCGGCGCTTGGCGAATTTATTTCGACGTCCCTCCCGACGAATATACACCTGCTTAAAGCAAAGTCGGCAGTTTCCCGATAGATCGACGAAGCCTATATCTTCCCGCTCACAGATTTCAGCAGACTTCGGCGAGATGTATGGTGCCACGAAGACGCCATACGCACTGGGATCAGCCTCCCGCCAGCGCAGAAGCTTGTTAACCGCATCGCGTGCCAAGCGTGGCTGCCCGTTTAGCTTCGCCTCGACAATAAGGATTTGTTTCTCTCCACTCGACAAGAGAAGCCGTAGCACCACATCCGCGCGACCCCCCGGCCCTGGGATATCGAGATCGACGGCTGTGACCTTGCAGAATGGAACGTCGTCGAGACATTCCAGCAAGGCAAGCTTGGCAGATTGTTCTATCGGCGGCCCCTTCATCATAAAACACCATTTCAACGAATGCTGAAATATACAATAGCAGCGAAATAATACTCTTGCAAGTATAATATCACCAAGAATGACTATTTCAGCAAACGCTGAAACTGTACGCCTTACCGAAATTCTCCGCACCAATCTTAGCAGTAAACCTCAAAAGTCATGTAGCGGCCGACCCCCGTGTCGGCCGATCCCACGAGCGGCTGTTTTCTCGTACCTACGACCGACATGGGGGGTCGGCCGCTACAGCCTATGGATGCCGCCGACTTTTGCGACAGACTGTTATGACACCGCGATGATTGCGAAATCATAGTGTGTGATTTTGTCCCCGGTACAAGATCGGCACCACACATGCTAACTTGTTCAATAGTAGTTCTAATCGTAGCGCGTAGGGAGGCGGTTTCCAGAATGATAGCTACCGTCTCACGAATACGTCCGTGATGCGAAAAACGTAGCCCCAGAGGGCAACGCGTTCCGGAAGCGGTTGTTTTTTCTAATTCCGTTATTGCTTGGAAGCATTACACTTAACGTATGGAAACCACTAGCGGCGGAATCCTGGGACGACTGGGCGAGAAGACGCTCGGCTGGGTCATACTCGGCCTGCTGCTCTTTCTCGGCATCGCGATTTATCGGATGCCCGCGGAGACCAAGGCCGCCATCTGGAGCGGAATCTGGCGATCTGTCGCCTGGGTAGCTATTGCGGCGGCGGTGCCCTGGTCCGCCAAGCTGTATATCCGCCGTATTATCGAGACCGGCACGAACTGGGCCAGCATCGGGTTGCTCGCGGGACTGATCGCCGTGGACATAATCGCCGCGGCGTTGCTGATGACGGGCTGGCCCGGCGGCGTGTGGACCTGGCTTGCCGCGCTCGGCGCGCTCGCCGTCGCGGCAACGTATAATTACCTGGTGACGGAGTATCTTTCCGAGATGGCCGGCGGTTGAGCAAGCGGGCCGTCAAGGAATCGAAAGAAGTGGACGACTACGATGACTAGTAGCTATGAACCCGGTCTGCGAGCGAGTGAATACGTGCTCGAAGAGCGCCTCGGCTCCGGTACGTTCGGCGAAGTCTGGCGGGCCCGGCATCACATTTGGGAAGACGAACGCGTCGCGATCAAGCTGCCGACCGAGCCGGAGTACGTCCGCTATATGCAGCGCGAAGGCATGGTCGTCCACGGCCTCAAACACCCGAACGTCGTTCGTGTGATGGGCCTCGATCCATACGCCGACATTCCTTACCTCGTCATGGAGCTGGTCAAGGGACCATCGCTGCGTGAGGTGCTCAACGAGCATCCCAAAGGGCTTGCGATCAACACGGCGGTAACGATTCTGCGCGGCATTCTCAACGCCATGGTAGTGGCCCATGCCAACAACGTTCTGCACCGCGACCTGAAACCGGGCAACGTCCTGCTGAACCTCGACGGCAAAGCCGTGGAGGAAGTGATACAAAACGACGTCAAGGTCAGCGACTTCGGCCTCGGTGTTGCCAACGCCGAGACGTTCAAATCGATCGTGCAGTCGGCGTCGATCGACCGTGAGAGCAAAATCGTCGGCACGCTCGCCTACATGGCGCCCGAGGTGCGCGACGGCGGCATCAAGGCCGATCCGCGCAGCGACCTCTACTCGATCGGCGTGATCCTGTTCGAGCTGCTGACCGGCGTGCGCCCGGCCGGCGCCGAGTTGCCCAGCACGCTACAGGCTGAAGTCCCCGCGGCACTCGACGAAGTCTTCCGCAATTTGTACGTCAGGCACGAGCGGCGTTACGAAAGTGCCCAGGCGGTGCTGGAGGATTTGGACGCGCGTTTGAATCCGCCCAAGGCGGTGCCGCCGCCGCCGCTGCCACAGGCTCCCGCTGACCAAAATGCTCGCCGCTCGTGTCCCGCCTGCGGGCAGGTGGTTGAACCGTACGATCAATATTGCACGCAATGCGGTAGACAAATGGTACCCGAGGTGCGGCGCTGCCCGTCGTGCGGCGGGTATCCCGGATCGGGCGATGCGTTCTGCATTTTCTGCGGCGTTAAGCTGCCACAAGTGGGGGTGTAGGCGGTCATGATTGTCGCGGATGCGGGCATCGCGGTCTGGATCATCGGATTCCTCCTGATCGGGGTACTCGGTTTCTGCGTGATGATCGTCGCTTTGGTGTTTCGCTTCATCGGTTGGACTTTCCGGGCGATCACGAGAGTATCCGCCGGGGGCAAGGCTGGCAGCCCGCTGCACAGCGTTCGGCATCGCCGTCTGATTTGCCCGCATCGGGGCTGCGGACACAGCAACGATCCGACGGCGCTGTTCTGTGCGCGCTGTGGACGCCCGCTGCGTCGGACATACGATGTAGACGCTTATGGATGAACGCAGCCGCCATCGCGAATTCGAGGACCGCTTTCTGGGGCAGTTGCGGGTTCGCGCGCTGGCTCTGGTGCAAGGGAAGTTGCCAGCCGATGAGGTCGCCATCCAGCCGACGCCCGAGGGCATCGACGGCGTGCGCGCCGAGTTGGGCCGGCTGGAAGTCTATGATCGCGACGCCGTCGAGAAGCTCGCCGGCACGCGCAGCCTGCAAATGCTGTTCAAAAAGCGGCTGCTCGGCGGTCTGTTTCGCAAGACGATTTCACGCGTGCGCGTCCGCGTGGTGGCCCCGATCGAGCCGCTGCTCAAGAACGAGCGGCCCGGGCCGGCCGGACGCGAGCAGGTGCTCGACGCGCTGGCCAGTTACGAGCTGCTACCTCGCAAGGACAAACCGAGCGGCGTGATTCTCGCCAGTGCGACCGGCTTCACCGCCGAAGCCAGGACGCTCGCCGAGGGCGGCGGCACGCCGACGGTGATTCTGATGGGCGGTCGCGAGGACGGCGGGTGGGACGTGACCATGCCGCCGGCCGTGCGAAAGTCGCCCTGGGCGAAGCTGTTCGAGCTCGAATCGCAGGACGAGCGTCTGCGGCGTTTATTGTACCATCTAGACGAAAACGCCAATCTGGTGGATTCGCGCGGCATCTCGATGGAGGCGCTGGCGGAAAAACTCGGACTCAGCACGGCCGAGACCGAGTTGCTGGTTCGCCGGGCGTGCCGTAGCGAATCGCGTCTGATGACGGTCGTTCACGAAGGACGGACGCACATTTGTCGAACCCCATTGGCAGAAGAAGGCAACACAATGAGCATCTGGAGCCGAATCCGAAAACTGCTACGGCTCAGGCCGACGTCGGCGGAGCGCGTCCGCGAGTTGACCGTGCAGCGCGTGCAGATCGAGCAGCAACGTTTCGAGCAGGATCAAAAGGTCAACACGCTGGAAGCGGACGAACGTCAATTGATCCAGCAGGGAGCCGCCGCCCCCAGCGACGCCGAGAAGAAGCAGGTCGCGGGCAAGCTGATGCGTGCGCGGCGTGAGCTTCGCCGACATCGTGCCCAGGCGCAGTTGTTTACGCAGCAAATCGACATCATCGGCACACATATCCACCACCTGACGCTCGCCGAGCGGGGCAAGCGGCTCGATTTGCCGAAGGCCGAGGACCTGACGCGCGAGGCCGCCCAGGCCGAGCAGGTGATGTCGGAGGTCGCGGTCAACGCCGACCTCGCCGCGAACATCGAGGTCACCGGCGAGACGCCGATGATGGCGGAGGAAGAGGCGGCGATCTTCGAGGAATTCAAGCAGGTGGCGGCGAGCGAGACTTCCGCGTCCCCGACCACGGAGCCCGAGGCACCGGTAGCCGAACCGAAGCCGGCCGCGGCGAGCGAGGCGCCGACGCAGGCCGCCAAGACGCCGACGCCGCCGCAAAAGGAGAAAGACAAGTCGGCCCGGCCGGAACTGGGGTGACAAAGTCACGGTGCGGCTATTAGCCGCAACTAAAGGGACCAAGGGGCCGAGGGTCTAAGGGGTCGGGTGGCCCATGGCTTTAGCTGTGGGAGACACGAATCGACCGTCCATTCGTGTCCCCCGCCGCTGAAGCGACGGGCCACCCACGAAGCGAGAAGTCTTCGCGAGCCGCGAAGAAATCGGTCGTTTGCAGTACAAAGTAACAAAGCAGCAATGTAGTAAAGGGGGCGGGGCGATCGAGGGCGATGGCACGGATACTGTAGAGCGGTGTGATGAACTTCTTCACTTGGCTGACAACGAAACGCAAGACGCTGGGAACGATGAGTGTGGCGGAGTTGCGCGCCCAGGAAATGATGCTGGAGAACGAGCGCAACCGCATGCAGGCCAAGGTCGGCAAGCTCGCCCAGGACAAGGAAAAGATCATCGAGCGCGGCGCGAAGGAAAGAACGCCCGAGTTGCGGCGAACCTTCGCCCAGCAGTTCGACCTGCTGCACACCGAGCAGATGATGCTCAGCCGCCACCTGAATATTCGCTCGAAGGAGTTGCTGACCGTCTCGCGGCTGCGCATCCTGCGCGAGTCGTCCCAGCGCTCCAGCCTGGCCGGCGGCGCCATCGCCACCATCCGCGATAGTGATTTATCGGTTATTGAAAAGCTGATCGAAAACGACTCGATCACCGCGGAGATGTACCAGGAGCGCCTGGACGAAATTCTCCAACTCGGCCTCGAAGCGGACAAGGAAACCGCCGGCGTATCCCCCGCCGCCGCCGAGTTGATGAAGATCTGGGACGACATGGACCACGGGTTGATAAAGGACACAAAGGAGGCCTGTGACGAAGCGGAGAAGCGTGTGCGGGAACGGAAAAAGGCGGCAGAGTAACAAGGTAACAAGGTAACAAAGTAACAAAGTAACAAGGTAACAAGGTAACAAGGTAACAAAGTGACAATGTAACAAATTGGCACTTGCAATAAGGTGAACTGGTGGCGATTCGTCGGTTTGAGGATCTTGAGGTGTGGCAGGTTGCGCGGGAGCTTGCGCGCGGGGTGTATCGTGCCGCCGACACTCAGCCGCTTGGAAAAGATTATGCCCTGCTGAACCAGATAAAGCGTTCCGCGGTCAGTATTACGAGTAATATCGCGGAGGGATACGAACGCGGAACACGCAAACAACAAATCGAATTTTGTTATATCGCCAAAGGCTCGGCCGTTGAGCTGCGCAGCCAGGTAATCGTTGCGCATGATGTAAGAATGATCGACGATCATGCATATGAATGGCTCCACAAAAAGTGCGAATCCTGTTCAAGAATGCTGGCGGCGTATATTCGAACGCTCAAACAAACCAGCGGAAGATATCCGGGCATCAAATACGAAAAGCCAGAGTCAATAAATGCGTAAGCCTGCTCCATTTGTCACTATGTCACCTTGTCACCTTGTTACCTTGTTACCTTGTTACCTTGTTACCTTGTTACCCCGCTACCCCGATAGCGCATGAGTGAGCCAACCATGGGTCTGTTCAAATCGAAAGAGGAACGCCGGCTGGAGCGCGACATCAAGATTCGTCAGGGTATTCGACGGATCGAGAAGGCCATCGCCGAGCAGAACAAGTTTTCCGACGAGTTCGTCAAGAACGCCCGGCACGCCAAGCAGATCGGCGACCAGGCCTCGTACCAGTTCATCCGCAACTCGCTCAAGAAAACCGCCACCATCAGGAAGATTCTCGAGCGGCAGTGTCTGGCGGTGAAGAACGCCTTGCTGATCAAACGCCAGGCCGAGGCCTCGGCCGACTTCGCCACCGCCATGGGGATGATGGCCACCGAGGTGAGCAAGCTCTACGGCGACACCGACCTGGTCAAGACGCAGATGGACTGGGAAAAGGCGATGATGCAGTCGCAATCGATGGAGGAGCGGATGGACATGTTCCTCGACTCGATTGAAGACACGGCGTCGGCCGACGCCTCCGCGGCCTCGGTCGAGGCGATCACCGACGAGGAGATCGACCGCATGATCGCGGCCGAGGAAGAGGTCGAGGAGGCCCGCGAGGCCCAGCAGATGTCCGCGCTACGGGCGGAGTTGGCCGAACTCAAGGACGAGAGCGCGGACAAGGAATCCAAATAGGCCCGGCGGCGATGTTCTTCAACAAACGGGGACCGTTCCCCGATACATGTCGCGAACTGATTCGCTCGCTCCGCGGCGCCGCGATCGACCACATCTTCATCGGCGCCGTCGCGATGAAGGCATATGGCTGCGAGTATTCGGAGGACAAGATTGAGTTTTGTGTGCGGGAGTCCGACCTGGAGCGCTTCCGGGACGAGTTTGCGGGATACGTGCTCGAACCGCTGCCAGGGCAAGAGTGCCGCTACTACTATCCGCAAACACAGGTGCAGGTTGAACTGTTGATCTCCGAGGAAGTGGCGGGTGACCGTTTCAAACAACAGGCAATCCGGCTGCCCGATCCATCGGAGGCGGAGTTCCTTGAAGGAATCCCCGTCCCGTCACTGGCACGGCTGATCGAGTCGAAACTGGCGAGTTGGAACTCGCGCGACCGGCAGGATGTGGCCGCCCTAATCAGGGCCAACCGGTTGGACGCGACGTTCGGCGAGCACCTGCATCCGATCGTTCGGGGCGAGTATCCTGCGTGTCTGGCGGACGCCCGCGGCCCGACGCCGTACTGATGGTTAAACAAGAATTGAGACTATGAACGAGAAGGGAACGACGCCACAAACGCTGACGGAAGAGCAGCTTGCCGAGATCATTCGGCGGTTGGCACACGAGCTCTCCCCGCGCCAAATATACCTGTTCGGCTCGCACGCGTATGGCCGGCCGACGGATGAGAGCGACGTGGATCTAATGATTGTCGTCGACGAAGGGACGGAACTGTCGGTTGATTTTCTCAAGCGTGCGTACCGGTGCCTCCAACTAACGTTCTTGCCGATCGAGCTTCACTTTCGTAGTGAGAACAAGTTTCAGCGCCGCGGTTCGGTGCAGACGAGTCTGGAGCATGACATCATCACCAAAGGACGAGTGTTGTATGCGGCCTGAACTGGAAATCGTCCGCGAGTGGCTCATGAAGGCGTCTGAAGACTTCGAGGCCGCTCGCCGCCTGCTCCAAGGTAACCGACCGCTGTCGGCGGTGGCTTGTTTCCATTGTCAGCAAACCGTGGAGAAGACGCTCAAGGCTTTCCTGGAGTTTCATGGAGTCAAGCCGCCGAAGACACATGCCCTGGGAAATCTATTCGACCAGGCCGCGACGTTGAACGCGGATTTCTCAGTACACCGCGACTGCCAGTGGCTCACGGAGTTTGCCGTGAACCCTCGCTATCCGGGATTCGAGTCAGTGCCCTCGTTCGATCACGCCAGAGAAGCGCTCGCTGATGCCGAAAAACTCATGAAGTTCGTTCTCGAATGCCTTCCCGACGAGGTTCATCCCTGACCATGGCAACCTTCGCCACATTCAAGCGTTTGAAAGACAAAGGCGTCGCCGCCTTGAAGCAGAGGGATTACGTCGAGGCCAAGCCCTATTTGATCCAGGCCGCCGAGTGCATGATCGAGTTGGCCGAGGAAAACAAGGATGCCAAGCAACGGGCCGAGCAGGAGGACTACGCCAAGGAACTGATGGCGCTCGCCAAGGGTTGCGATCGCAAGGCCAAGCATGGCGGCGGGGCGCGTCGCGACCGGGCTCGGGACGACGAGGACGGCGGCCCCAGCGCCGAGGACTGGATCGTCAAGGACAAGCCGACCGTTTGCTTCGACGACATCGCCGGCCTTGACGACGTCAAGCTGCAGATCCAGCTCAAGATGATCTATCCGTTTCGGCACCCCGAGCTTGCACAGAAGTATGGGATCGACGTCGGGGGTGGGTTGCTGCTGTTCGGCCCGCCGGGGACCGGCAAGACGATGTTCGCCAAGGCGATCGCCAACGAGCTTGACGCGACGATGTTCGTCATCTCGCCCGCCCAACTCATGAGCAAATGGGTCGGCGAGGCGGAGCAAAACGTCCGCAAGCTGTTCGACGCCGCCAAGGCCGAGGAAAAGGCAATCATTTTCATTGACGAGGTCGAGGCGCTGGTGCCGAAACGCCGGGGGCAGCAATCGACCGTGATGCAGCGCGTCGTGCCGCAGATTTTGCAGGAATTGGAAGGCTTCGACCGTAAGGCCGGCCGGGCGCTGCTGTTTCTCGGCGCGACGAACGAGCCGTGGGCGCTCGACTCGGCGATGATGCGTCCGGGACGTCTGGACGCGAAGGTCTACGTTCCGCTGCCGGACGCGGAGGCCCGCTTCAAGCTTTTCGAGATTTATCTCGGCGATCGCCCGCTCGACGATGACGTGGATTTCGCTAAGTTGGTCGCGGTAACGGACGGCTACAGCGGGGCGGACATCCGGGCGATAGCGGCCCGTTCCGCTTCTCGTCCATTTTTAGAATCGGTAAACGGGGGCGAACCGCGTAATATAAATATGGCGGATATCCTGGCCGTCATCGAAGCCATGCCGCCCTCGGTCAGCCCGAAGGACGTGCGCAAATTCGAGCAATGGGCGAACGCCGCGGAGTAGCTGCCGATTTGTGTAGCGGCCGGCGCCCCGCCGGCCATTGACACGCAACGGCGCCTCAAACTACGACGGCCGGCGAGGCGCCGGCCGCGACATCTGTGTGGCCCCGCGCGGCCGTTGGCCGCCCCCCAAACCCAGGGTGGCACCGGCGTCTCGCCGGGGCGCGCCCCGCGGCCCACGCCCCCACCGGCGAGGCGCCGGTGG
>JAUWNI010000088.1 GCA_030612705.1 Phycisphaerae bacterium
CTGCCTCGCTCTCCGAACCACCCATCAGTATTCCACGTCGCAGATGCCTGGGGCTATCAGTCCGCCGCAAAAGTCGGCAGCGCCCGCAGGCCGTAGCGGCCGACCCCCGTGTCGGCCGTGGGATCATCGAACACTTCACGGCCGACAGGGGCGTCGGCCGCTACACAACTTTTGCGGCAGCCAGCTATGAATTCTCAACGACTTCCAGCCCGTATAGAGTGGCGAGATCTCGGAACTCTTCCTCCAGATCACCATAAAACGACACCCGGTGCCAACCGAAATTGCACGTTGCGTTCCAACCGTTCAAGAGCGCCTTGGCATCGGGCACTTCCACGGCGATTTTCGTTCGGCAGGCCCACTCGACGTCAACATTACCGACGACCACGCCCTGGTGCAGCGCGAGCTTCCGATCAATCGGGTGCAGTTTGATTGTCGTCATTGGCAAACCCGGGCGCGCTTTTACCTGGACCGACGCGCCTTTGCCGCATTCCGCGTGGCTGCGCAGCGCGTAAGGCATGGCCGGCTCGCCGGGCAACATCCGGCTGGGGCAGACGCAGTGGGCATAGATGACCTGACTGGACGCGGTGTCAATCACCGGATCGGAGACAAAACCGGGTTGGCCCGTGAGATATTGCCCCATCAAATTGGTAAGCGCGGAGAAGACGTCCGCCTCGCACACTCCCATCAAGCCGTCGTTCATCAACTGGAAGAACGCCAGGCATGGATAACCGGGGAACTTGTCGCGGTAGACATAGTTCAGACAGTCCGTGCTGACGCAGGTCGCCCCGGCGTCCTGCATCGCGCGCTTCAGGGCTAGATACATATGCGCCGCTTGCACCACGGTTTCCTCGGATGGTTCCACAACTCTTTCCGCGTCGCTCATCCATTCCAGCGCTTGCCGACGTGCCTCCGACTTGTCAACTTCGGCACAGTAGCCGAGCAGTTCCTCGCCCGGCTTGAGAATAATCTCCGTACCGAAGATGTCCCGGATAACCTGCTCCTCGCCCGGCCTGAGACCCCACTCCGACACGGCGTCCATATAGTCCAGAATCTTCGTCTCGCGCATCCGCCGCATCACGGTCAGCAAGTGCAGCGCGCGATGGGTGTCGTTGGCGTCTGAAGAACTTACCAGGACGGCGGGCAAACGATTCCTCTTGACAAAACTGTTGCAGTGCAGGAACAGTCCGTCGCCCGCGAAGAAGTTGTTTACAATGATAGTGGGCTTGCCGGTGGAAAGAATGTCAAATTCGCAGGAACAGCCCGGTATGCACAGCGCGACTATCAGGATGCCGTCGCATTGCGCGACGCCGTCCTGAATGTTCGCCGGCATATCCTTCAGGGCGTCGGCGCCGCGGCTCACGAGAACCTCGTTGATGTATCCCCCGAACGCACAATTGCCGTCGCCGCGGCATGGAATCAGGTCGCCCCCGGTGAATTCGAACTCGTCGCCGAACTGTTCGGCGAGCTTCTTCATCCATTCCTGCCGGGCGGTTTGCGGATCAAACGCCGCATTCGGCCAGCCGGGCACGCCGACGGGTTTCTTCTCGCCGAGAAAGGCCGTGTATACGCGTGTCTTATTCACCTCAGATACTCCCTCATCTTCTCAATGTATTGTGGAAACGCCTCTTCCGGGTCCGGCAGGTTTGGCTGCCAGACTTTCTCCCACTCGTATGAAAGGTAACCCTTGTATCCCATCCTGGCGAGGATCGTCAACGCCTCGCGAATCGGCACGTCGCCCGCGCCGATGAACGTCAGTCGCGCCTCGTCGCCGTCCAGCACCGAATCCTTGATGTGAACATGTTTCAAATATGGAGCGAGCAGCGCCGCCGTCTCTTCGATCGGCTCGCCCGTCCGGAAGCAGTTGCTGACATCCCAGACGACGCCGACCGATTCGTGATTCGTCGCCTTCATCACTTCGGCGAGCACTTTGCCGGTCAGGAAACTGTCATGCGTCTCGACGGCAACGCAGACGCCTTGCTCCCGGGCACAATCCCCGAGCGTGGAGAGGTTGTCGGCCAGCCGAGCAATAGCGTCTTCAAGCGTCACGCCCTCGGGTATAAAGCCGCCGAAGACGCGCGCCAAAGGCGCGCCGAGCTTGCCGGCCAGTGCGATGTAGTCTTTCGCCTCTTGCATATTCCCGCGTATCTCGTCGGCTTCCACGTGCGATAAACGCGCCGATGAATCGACGCTGACAATCTCAACGCCCGCCTCCTCAAACAGGGCCCGCGTGCGCGCAATCCGCTCATCGGAGAAATCGGGCGACTTGCGAATGTCAAGCTCTCCGTCGATCCCGCGCAATTCCACGCCGTCAAAGCCGTATTGATTCGCTGCCTTCACCACCCGGCCGAGCGACCAGCCGGGACATCCGAGCGTGCTGAAAGCGAGTTTCATGCTTTTCCCGCCAACCATCTGATCATCTGACCCCAGAATTGCGGGTAATACTCCCAATCCTTGAAATCCCCAACCCAGTGCGGGGCGAAATCGGACGCGAAGACGGCGGTTCTACCCTTGCCGTAATCTCGGCAGGCGATGAACGGGTCTCCGTCGTATTCGGCCAGCAGCGCGGCACCGCTTTTCAGAGTCAGCTTGTTATAACCGCACAGAGTGAACGCCGCCTCATCCCACGGGATATTCGCCGTGGCCGGATGTTCCCGATCGACGACGTTGAAGATAAAGCCGTCGGTCTTTTCAACCCTGTCATCGTAGGGCGAGATATTCACCGGCAGCATCTCTTCAATGGCGGTGCCGTGGTAGCCGGCGATGGCGTTAAAGCCGGAGAAGGAGAGGTAGCCGCCGCTCATGATGAATCCACCCCCTCGTTCGACGAACTCTTTCACGAGGCTAATCCTGTCGGGTCCGAGCGGATATTCATAAGGAGGCTTGAGCCCCGGGTAGAATATCATCGAGTTGTATCCCACGTCGCTGAAGACTATCACGTCGAAAGCCATTAGCTCATCGACGGTTCCGGGGAATTGCAGCGGCACGTCGTGCGGGTTGATATGCTTTATCTCAACATAACCCAGCGTTGCCATCGCCTCCCGGAAGAAGTGGGCATTGTCGTTGTAGTTGGCCTGCTCGAAGGAATCGACGCCGACCAGGTACTTGCTCACGACGATCTCTGAATCGCCGACGTAAAGTACATTTATCTTTTCCATTTTCTACGCCTTTATCCGAAACATCACTCGCTATCGATCTCGTGTTTGTTCCCCAGCAAGCGCATTGCGTTGCCGGACAGTATCAACTCTCTATCGCTCTCGCCGATCGAAGCCCGCTGTACCTTCAGAAGCGACGATTTGACATACTGAAAAGGCGCGTTGCCGCCGAAAAGCATTCTCTCAGCCCCGAAGTCATCAAGCGCCCGGACAACTACTTCGACCGGGCCGGGATTATCGTGCCGTCCCTGCATTCGCGCGATATCGAAACACCAGTTGTCCACATGCTTGAGCGGCTGCTTTATAGAGAGGAGTTCCGAGTAAGCGGCCCCGCTCAAGACAAAGTGAACATGTGGATAATCCCTAATCACATCGGCGGCCGCCTTAATGTCAAGAGGCGGCACCTTGACCAGCCAGTGGTGCTGACGTTCATCCTCAACCCTGACCGTAAGAACCACGGGAATGCCAATCTTCTCGGCGACCTCGATGATCTCCAGGAAGCAACCGTCACCGAAATCGTATCCATGGTACGTGGGAAACAGCCGCAACCCCCGGAAACTCATTTCCTCGAAACACTCCGCGAAATCGGCCCGCCAACCGGGGAAGGCGGGGTTGACGCAGGCGAACGGAATAATGACCGACGGGTGGTCGCGGGCGGCGCCGGCCACTTCGCGGTTACCTTCCATGCAATCCTTCGCGAGTATCGAGGACAGCGAGTATACAACCGCGCGGTCAATGCGCTCGCTCTTAAGCAGTGCCGTCAATTCGCGGACATCCGCGTGCCTCAGCTTCCTGAACGGCCAGCAACCGATGCCTGTGAAGAAATCGACAATCATGTGGCACTGCCTTCCAGAAGTCTGGCTGCGTTCCCATGGAGAATCAGGCGTTTCTGCTCGGGCGTAATCGCGGCACCCTCTATCTTTCCCAGGTTGGTCCAGAAGTCGATGTCGGGCAGATCGGTGCCGAAGAGGATCCGCTCGGCGCCGAGCTCTTCGACGGCTTTTTCAATCATCCCGCAGTCAACGATGCTGCCGGAAGTATCAACGAGGACGTTCGTCAAGTCGCGCACCGCCTTGATCCCGCGTTGCCAGTCTCCGCCCAAGTGCGCCATGATGATCGTCACGCCGGGGAACTCCCGCGCCAGGACGGCGACGTCGCTCGGCACGGATTCGCCGACGATGCCGCCGGTGATCTTGAACCAGGTGTGTTGGAGCACGGGCACGCCCAGAGACTCGGCTTTTTCCATCAGCGGCCCGTACCGCGAATCGGTGCAGACACAGCCGCACTCCAGCTTGATGCCGCGCATGCCGTATTCGCAGACGGCGCGGTCGATTTCGTCAAGCGACTCTTGCCGGTGCTCGGGATTCACATACGCCCAGCCTTCCACAAACCCCGCCTCGCGCTTCATCCATTCGTGCACGCGGGCATTGTCGGCGCGAAACTGCTCCGGCGTCGGTTTGTAAACGCCGTCGCACGGTTCGAGACAGGATACCACGATCTTCACGACGCCGGCCGACCGCTCCAAATCGATAGTGTGGCGGAAGCTCTCGTCATCGTTGAGGTGAACGTGAGTATCGATGATTTCCATGGGTTATCTGCTTTCCGTTTCAAAGCTACCGCCGCCGGGAAGCGTGACGGTCATCGTGCCGTTGAAGTCGCCGTTCACTGAGACGGTCTCACCGGAAAACGTGATCTCGGCCCAGTCGATTTCGCCCGTGCATCTCGCAATCTCAAGACCGCCGCGCTTCAGACAGGTACCGCTGACCAGAACCATGGAATACACTTGGCCGTCTTTCTCCCTAATCAATGACATCTCGCCATCGAATGAGAACTCTCCGTACATACGGAACGACGTCGTCTCGCCCAGGGTAAAGTAGTAGTCACCCTTGAGCGCCTCCAGGTAGTAATCGACGCCCTGCGGCGTTGTTATCTTGAGGCCCTTACACTTGCGAGCGTCCGTTCCCATATCCAGTTGTTCGATCTTGACGTCGGGCGCCTCGCCGCCCTTGTAGGGATAGATGACGACTTCGTAATCGATCGGCAGGTCGCCCTCGCGCGCATAAGCGATGTACGGCGCGTCATCCACCTCGCCCGTCGGCGTAAGCATCCATCCGTTCGACTGACTGATATCGAGGCTTTCCGGCCGCGCCGGAACTACCAGCACGTTGGCGTCCGGATTATTGGTGTGAACCGCCTTCGTTTTCCCGTCGATCGTCAATTCATTCGGCTGAAAATGCGCGAGCCACTCGCATTCATGATAGCCGCTCGTTTGGCACATCTTTTCCGTAATGTTGTCGGTGATTATCCAATAGGACGGCTTGACGAACGTTATCTTCCGCCGACAGTATGCCCCGAGATACTTGTAGCCGTCGTGCTCGGCATCGATGTAGTCATAGGAGTTGGAACTCACCCAACGGTCGCATTTGCCGGTAGTGACTTTCCGCTGGCTCATCCCGTTGATCGTCACAAGATTGTGCGAGACGGTCTCCTTGTACCACGTCTTCGACCTGTCCGACTGGTAGCCGCCCGCGTGTCCGCAATCGGTTATCAGCGGCTGCCCGTACGCGAAGATGCTGAAGCCCAGGCCGTCGCGATGGCAGTGCCACGGCTCGTTCGAGCCGTAGTCGAAGAGCATGTACAGCGCCTCGCGGTCCCACCCGGACCGCATGACGGCCCATTCCGTGTCGGGCAGAAGCACCGAGGCGTAAGTCGGCGCCGCCGGCTCGATCGCGTCGTACTTCGCCAGAACCTCAGCCGCGTTGTCCCCGAAGAGCTGTGCCGCTCGTTCCCTGACTTGGTTGGGATAATTCTTGACGAAGAACTTGAACTCGGGACATGGGAACAGCAGGGCGCCGTCGATCAGGTGCGGCAACGCGTAGCCCTGGGCCCCCATGCCGCTGTCGCCCACCGGCGTCAGGTTGAGCAGCGGCGAATATACCTTTACGGTCCACTCCTGGGCGTTCTTCAGCTTCGGTTCCAACCAGTCGGGCGTTTGCAGGCCCGCCGCCTGGGCGATCTCGAGCACGCGCCTGAAATCGCGCACCACCGTGTTATTGTAGCCAATTGCTCTTTCGTAGTGCCCGCCGTCGGGCAGCAGGTCCAGCCAGGCGTGCTTGAGCAGGCATGTCCAGGCGAAATCGACCCACTCGCGTGACTCGGCGAACTCCGGAAAATACACCCCGGCCTCGAGCAGATAGAGCATCTGGCATATCTGTATGTTGCCCGAGCGATAGCCGGGGTTGACCGCGATTAGGAAACGCGCGTGCTCAACCACCGACTTGTAAAACGGCAGCCGCATTTCCGGCGAAAGATCATCGTATTCTACCTGGCCGATGATGCCGTCTATCACGGCAAGAGTATTGAGTCTGCTGGACGCCAAGTGTGAACCCCAGGGATTGTCGATAAACGAAGGCGACAGCCAGATGCGCGGCGTGCCCGCCGGAGGCCGCACGGTCTCGTACCAATGCGAGAACATCTCCGTCAATCCCTTAAGATACTTCATCTCACCCGTGTAACGGTACGCGTAGTGTAGATGCGACACCCAGTTCCACTGTGCGTCCTTGCACCCGTGGCCGAGCTTTTCCCGCGACCAGCGGATATCCGGGAAGTCCGGGTGCGCCAGACATTCGTCGGCGACGCTAATGATTCTCTCTCTTCTCGATGGCGACAACACGCCCAGGTCGACGTAGCACGGGCTCGGGCGATCGCGGAAATAGTCCGACAGCGCGCTGCGAGCCGCTTCGTAATCCCCCTTCTCCACCGCCGCTTTCACCGGTTCAAGCCCAGCCCGATCGAGGTCGAGGGCCGCGAACAACTCCTCGTCGGACATCACTTCCGAGCCCGGCAGGTAGTTGTACTTCCACAGCCAGCGTTCGAGATATGTGTCCGTCAGCTTGACCTCCGAAAAAGTCTTGTAGTGCAGGTTGAGTTCGGCATCGAGTCGCACGGACGGCTCGTCCACTACCATGATCGCTTGTCGAGACTCCGTGCACGCCAGACCGGATGCCAGGAACACGCCGACCGTCAGTATGAACACCGTCGGTCTTCCAATCATTCTCATCGTGAATCCTTTATCATGTGTCATGGTTGCTCTTTTCCAGATGATAGTCACAGACCTTCGACAGCGCCGCCGCGATGTCGCGCGCGTCATTCTCGGTCATTGATTCGTTACACGGCAACACCATCATGGACGCGAGCGCCTTTTCCGCGTCAGGGCAGAGCCCCTCCTTGTAAGTGATCTCCGAGCCGTATATGTGCATCTTCCTGACGGAATCGAAGAGATAGACCGGCGACCCAAGATATGGATAGGTCACCGGGATGCCCTCCGCGGTGACTTCGCGTGCGAACGTCGCCGCATCCACGCCGAGAAGTTCCGAATCAATCGTGAACGGATAGAACCAATAGGAATGTACGATGCCATTTGCAACCGTGGGCGGATTGAAACCCTCAATCCGGCTTAGCATCTCGTTAAGTATCCGGGCGAACTCGCGTCGGCGTTCGATGATGGAGGCGAGCTTTCTCAGTTGCACGCTCGCCACGGCCGCCTGGAGCTCCGTGATTCGATAGTTCAGTCCCATCACCAGGGAATTGCGAACGGGGCCGGTGCGTGGATAACCTTTGTCCGCAAAAAGCGCGGCGCGGTAAATCAAGTCCCGGTCGTCAGATGTCAGAAAGCCGCCGTCGCCGCAGGTGATGTGTTTGAAATCGTTGAGGCTGAAGCAGCCGACGTCGCCGATCGTCCCGGCAGTTCGACCGTCGCAGGTTGACAGGTAGCTCTGAGCGCAATCCTCAACTACATGAACGCCCCGCTCGCGGGCCAGGTCCATGATGGGTCGCATTACGCAGCACTGCCCGGCGAGATGAACGGCAATGATCGCCTTCGTGCGTTCGGTGAGCACCTTCTCGATCGACGCTGCGTTTATGTTAAAGGTATTCGGGTCAACATCGGCAAAGACCGGGACGGCGTTCTGTGCGACGATCGGGATGACGGACCCCATGTCCGTTATCGGAGACGTTATGACCTCATCCCCGTATCCGACGTCAAGCGCGGCCAGCGCGCAATGGATCGCCGCCGTTCCGCTGCTGACCGCCGCGGCCCCCGCGACGCCGAAATACTCCGCTATTTCTTGCTCGAATGCTTTCGCCCGATCGCCGAACACGCGGCACAGATATCCGGAATCCAGCACTTCGGAAACCGCCTGTTTCTCTTCCTCGCCGAACCTGGTTTGCAAATATCGATGCGGATCGAGCGGCTCCTCCCTGACTTTTTTGCCGCCGTAAGCCGCGAGTTTGTGCGTCATGTGCGTTCCTCCGGATTAACAGCGGCCTCTTTCATCTTGGCGAGCAGCCCCTTGCCGCCTCGCATGATGCCAAACCCGATCAGAGCGAGAATCGCGGACAGCGCCAGATTGACGCCCGGCGCATCGCGCCCCGAGGGGAACAGCAACAGCGCCAACGACATCGCCGCCAGCAGCAATACTATTATGCCCACGAACTGATAGGTCGAAGCCGTCTGTTGTTCGTCGCCCACCTCTTTTTCCACGTCGATCGGAGTCTTGAGCAGCGTGAAGAACCGATCCACATCCGGCTCGGGCCGGTCGATATCGCGGCTGTAGATTCGAGCGAACACGTAAGTAAAAAACCCGAAAGCCGCCGCCGCAATCGACATCGCGATGAGATATTGCGCGGGAATCCCGGCCCCGGCGGGCGGCGATGCATCACCGAACACGATATCCCACGAAAGCGCCGCGTTGGTGTTACAAAACAGGAAGAAGAACCAGAATCCCACGGCAACGCCGGCCGACAGGAGAACCGCGGCCCCCCGATTGCGTCCCAGGCGCCCCATCGGCCGGGACAGAAGGAATATGGCAAGCGTCACCCCGATGATGAAAAACACCCGGTAACCAAAGGGGTAATTCATAAATCCGATGGCCTGGAAAGGCCCGAAGATCGAGAGATCGCTACAGATGATGGCGGCCAGCGTACCGACGACTACGGATCCCACACCCGCCCACCTGGATATCCTGCGTACCACCAGCCCGAGCGTCAGCGGAATCGACACCGCCACGCCGGTCAACAAACCGACGGTTAGCCCGATGATATCGAGCTTGATGCCCTTTATGGTGATCGCCAGCGCCCCCGCCACGGCCACGATGAAAAAGAACACGATCGCGATCCGGCCCACGTTCATCACCCGACGATCGTCGGCGTCCGGCTTAAACATTCGCTTGTACAAATCCACCGAAACGATTGCCGAAGCCGTGTTCCAGCACGTATCGGTTGCCGACATGGTGGCGGCCATCATGGCGGCGATGAACATCCCGAGAATTCCGGGCGGCAGGTACTTCGCGGCCATCGCCACGTAGACGCCTTCCTGCGGGTTTTTCAGACCCTCGAAACAGGGAATCAGCGCGGGGTCCGGCCATACCACCGTACTTAGAAACGGGATAAGCCCGAAGAAGATGGGGCCGGCGGCAAACAGAGCAGTGGTCAGCAGGCACAGTTTCAGCACCGCGCGTTCATCGCGAACGCTGTAGTATCGCTGGGCACGGTCGCCCATCCCCGCCGAGAATATCAGTTGCATTATATATGCGAGCAGATACCACGAGTCATAATGCGACTCGCTCTCGGGCGCGTGGATGGTAAAGTCGGGCAATCCCGCGAATAGCTCGGGAGTCTGAATCACGATTATTCCAAGCAGGATCACCACGACGCCCAAGAGCAGGAACGACTGCACGGCGTCGGTGACAACGACCGCCCACAATCCGCCGGAGAACGTGTAAAAAAGCACCAACGTGGCTATCACCAGAATCGTGACGATGATCGCCGCTTCCGAATTCGGATAAAGCATCGGCCCGACCATCTTACCGAGCGCCGCCATGTGCTGGATCGGCCAATAAAGTAGAGAGACGGCGAACAGAATGCTCAGTGTCGTATGCGTGGCGCGGTTGAAACGCGTCTCAATGTACTCTATGGGAGAGACGACTCTGCTTCTGCGGCAGCGTACACCCGCCAACATGAATCCAATGAAAAAGCCCACCGGCCAGGTGGCGAAATAGACCATGCCATACCAGCCCGTCCGGTAGACCAGACTGGCGGCACCGCTGAACGTCCACGCCGAAAACAGTCCCATGTACAGTGATATTCCCGCCACCCACCACGGAATCCGTCGACCGCCCGTGAAAAAATCCTTGGCCCCCTTCATAAACTTCGCAAAGAAGACGGCGATCGCCGCCATGATGAGCAGATAGACGATAATCGATGCCCAGTCGAGCGTGCCGATACCCACGATGTCTCGGTGACCTCCGTTGTCCGTGCCGCCTGAGAATGGAAGAGGCATCTAGCAGTCTGCCGCAAAAGTCATGTAGCGGCCTGCGCCTCGCAGGCCGTACGCCCAAAGCGGCGTTTCCGGCCTATCACGGCTGGCGAGGCGCCGGCCGCTACATGACTCAAGCGGGGGACTGCTAAAGTAAAGTTATACACTCAATCCATCGGTTATCCATCTTCAGCAGGGTAACTTCGGTAGCCCTCCATACTGATCTTCCTTCCGCACTGAGCCCAGGGCACGTCCAGTTCACTGGGCAACACTCCGTTCGTGTAGCATCGCCGCAAGATGTCGGCCAATCCATCGACCCAGGTCAAACGATTCGGCGACTTGCCCCGCACATGGATTTGTGCCGGGGGAAAATGCGTTATCCGGCTCATCGAATCCTGGGCGCCGTTCACGCACGCCGTATGCGCCCGGGCCGCTTCGAGCCCGCAGGGGATCTCGGCGTCTTCCGCCGCGGCCGCTACACACGCCCACAACTTCTTGAAGTGCGGTTCGCGGTCGGGTGATGCGTAGTGCTTAATCGAGCCATCGTCGAAGCGGGCGACGATCGGCGACTCGCCTCCGGCGTAGTCGACTGTGGCCCGTGCGAACTCAAACGAGAAAAACGGCCCGCTCTCGTCGGCGATGGCGTGCGAGCCGTAGAAGAGAATCTCGGCTCCCGTTTCGGTGTGAACCCGCAAGACGGCCGTATCGCAATTCTCTATCTCGTTGGCCCGGTAGAGTTCGGCGACAACGTCCGCCGGCCGAGCGCTGGCGTCGACGCGCGACCCCAGAAGGTACAGCGCGTTGTGCAGGTAGTGCGCCATCGCGTTGTTCACCGGGCTGTCGAGAATCCAGTTGCCGCGCTCGTCCCGCACACGCCCCGCCCAATCGTTTCGGCGGTAATAACTCTCGTCCCGCGGCCACAAACACAGCGTTTTCAAGCGCCGGGCATCACCAAACAGGCCGGTCTGGATATCTTGCTTTAGCTGCTGAATCGGCTCCGCAAACGACCATTGGTACCCGATCGCGACCCATCTGCCGGCGCGGTCCCGAGTGTCGATCATGCGATCGACCTCCTGCACCGTCGCCGCCGCCGGCTTTTCGCAAAGAACGTAACTGCCTTGCTCCAGCGCCAGACACGTCTGGGCACAGTGCAGGTGGATCGGCGAGGAAATCACTGCCAGGTCAGCCCGGTGCTGCCGGTAGAAATCCTCCGGCGACGAGTAGATCGGCACGCCGCGCGAGTGCAACTCGCCTAGCCGGGTACAGTTCCCGGACAGGGGATCGACGACGCCGACCAACTGAAACCGTCCGTCGTCGCGGTTGTCCAACAGTTCGGAAAGATACATCTCCCCGTACCCCCCGATGCCGACTAGTAAAACGGAAATCGGTTCAGCCAAGAATCTGCCCCTTCATCGAGCGCTGGAGGAGGTCAAGCTCCACAATGTAATGGATTCGCTTTTGCCCGGTTGGCGACCTGTTCGTCCAGACGGTTCCCGCTCGAAACCATGTTGTCTATCAGCCGCCACAACGCCCGTCAAGCTCGCGCGGAACCGTGCGGGCCGCTCGACCGCGTTGACACTGCCGTTGCACGCCAATACAGTCGCATAGCGCGCTACCCACCACACGTAGCAGTCCGCCGCAAAAATCTGCACCGGCCACAGACTGTAGCGGCCGACCCCCGTGTCGGCCGTGGAACGCCGTTTTCATCCCACGTCGGGCACGGAGACCCGACGCTACATGACTTTTGCGGCGGACTGGTAGTGGGTCATGCCCATTCCAATTGCTACTGAGATGATGTCGAGATCACAGCACAAACGTTTCAAGATCAAGGACAAGGCCGAACTGCTGCGCCAAGCAGGCAAATTGGCGGTGGACGTTCCGTTCTCCAACGATATCGGCGTCCTGTTCACGCCGATCGACATCGCCGGGCGGCGCGTGCCGAACCGCTTTGCCGTGCAACCAATGGAAGGGTGCGACTCCGAATTCGACGGCTCGCCCGGCGAATTGACATTCCGGCGATATCGTCGCTTCGCCGCCGGCGGCAGCGGGCTGATCTGGTTCGAGGCGACGGCGGTGGCGCCCGAGGGACGCGCGAATCCGGCGCAATTATGCATCTCGAATGCTAACGTTGACGCGTTTCGACGTCTGGTCGAACAGACGCGTGCCGTCGCCCGGGAGAGCATGGGTGATGCCCACGGCGTTTTGCTGATCCTGCAATTGACGCACGCCGGCCGGTACTGCCGCCCTGATGGAACGCCCCGCCCCGTCATTGCCCATCACAGCGCGATCCTCGATCCGCCCATGGGTATCGCGCCCGCGCACCCGCTGATTAGCGACGAGGAGCTGGACCGGTTGCGGGAGGCGTATCTGAGCGCCGCCGAGTTGGCCGCCGCCGCCGGCTTCGACGGCGTCGACGTCAAGGCCTGTCACGGCTATCTCGTCTCGGAACTGCTCGCCTCATTTACTCGCACAAACAGCCGCTATGGCGGCTCGTTCGAGAACCGCGCGCGACTGCTGCTCGAGGTTGCCGCGCGCATCCGTGAGAAAGTGCCCGGCATCTTCGTCACCAGCCGAATCAGTGCCCACGACGGCATCCCACACCCTTACGGCTTCGGTGCCGACGCGGCCGAGCCGCCGGCGGAGGACCTTGCCGAGCCCAAGGAGTTGGCCCGGCGGCTGCACACGCCGGGCTGTCCGCTGCTGAACGTCTCGATCGGCAATCCGTACTACAATCCACACTATGGCCGGCCGTTCGATCTGCCGATCGCCGGCGCGAAGCCTCCAAACGAACACCCGCTCGTCGGCGTAGCTCGACTGCTGCGCATCACCGCCGAATTGCAGCACGCCGTCCCCGACCTACCGATCGTTGGAACCGGATATAGCTGGCTGCGCCACCTCTTCCCGAACGTCGGGGCGGCCGTCGTCGGCAGCGGCAAAGCGGCTTTCGTCGGTCTCGGCCGCCAAGCGTTTGCCTATCCCGATTGCGTGAAGGACCTGGCCGAAAAAGGCGCGTTGATCCCCGAGAAAACATGTGTCGGCTGCTCAGGGTGTACTCAGATCATGCGCGACGGCGGCAGCACCGGCTGCATCGTGCGCGACCGGGAGATCTATGGAGAGCAGTACCGGACGGGCCGGCGGCCGTAGAAAGGCTGTCGCCTCATGGTTTACTTCTGAGCCGACCCCGGCAGACCACGTCATTTGCACGGGCGGACCGAGCGGTTGCGATCTCGCTCCGGATAATCCCGCGATCGCGTTTCGCCCTCCGCCGTGACGTAAATCGCGCGGCGATCGCCGACGACCGGGCACTCGCGCTCGCAGATGCCGCAGCCGATGCAACGATCGATATCAACTTTCGGGATCGTGAGTTCGATCTGTCGGCCGTCCCGCGCTGTCCGGATCACGCGCTCGCCGTAGATGGCCTTGGGGCTGGTGGGGCAGACCTCCTCGCAAACGACGCAGGGTATGTTCTTGCCGTGCGGCAAACAACGCCCCATATCGATGTGGGCGGTGCCGAGCTTGATTGGTCCCCGCTCGGCATACTCGCCCAGCCCCAACTTCTCTTCCACCGAAATCCGCTGAATGGCCCCGGTCGGACACACCTGCCCGCACGCCGTGCAGTGCAATTGGCAATGGCCCATCCGAAAGTTCAGGACCGGGCTCCACAGCCCTTCCAGGCCGCTCTCAAACCAGTCCGGCTGGATCGCATTGGTCGGACACACGCGAATGCACTGGTCACATTTAATACAGCGTTCCAGGAACTCGAGCTCCTCGACGGCCCCCGGCGGGCGGATGAGCTTGCTCGAGAAGTCGCGCGTTACGCGCCCCGAGCTGCGCGCGAAGGGATAAAACAGCAGGCCGGTGACGCCCGCGAAGATGAACTTTCGCCGCGCCGCGTCGGGCCCGGTCACCTCGTGCTCTTTCGCGGGAAACAGCGCGAAGCGCAGCGCGCCTTCCGGACAATCCTCGATGCAGTTGAAACACACGAAACACTCGGCCTTGCGGAGCCGGGCGTGCGGGTCGCAGGCGGCTTCGCAGTGCAGCAGGCATCGGCCGCAGTTATTGCACTTGTTCGGATCGCGCTCGATGCGCCACCACGCGAATCGGCTCAATAGACCCAACAGCGCCCCAAGCGGGCACAACACCCGGCAAAAGAATCGTGGGTAGACCAGGTTCATCGCCACCAGCCCGAAGAGCAGAAACCCGATCAGCCACGCGCCTTGATGAAACCGATAATCGCCCAGCAGGGACGGTGCCGGCATGTTCAACGCCGGCACAACCACCCCCGTCATCGACCGGTAGAACAGACAGATCGGATCGAGCAGGCCGATTTGCAGTGTGCCGAACGCCGCCGCAACTAGCATGGCAACCAGAATGTAATACTTGACGTGCTGGTAGCGGCGATAACGGTTCGGATGCCGTTGCAAAAGTTCCGTAACGGCCGGCGCCCCGCCGGCCGTAGCGTCCGCCCCCCGTGGTGGACGAAATGTACCGCTGGTGCAAGAATCCTGTCTCGCACCATCTTCCGTTCCGGCACCGCGAAACAACCACCCCACGAACTGGTGCAACGTCCCGTACGGGCAGATCCAGTTGCAGAAAAACCGCCCCAGAAAAAGCGTCGGTATTAAGATGATCAATGACCACAGCAAACCCTTGTAAATCGTGTGGGTCGTGATGGCGGCGGCAACGGCCACCAACGGGTCGATCTCCAGCATCTTGCTGACCCAGCATCGCAGGCCGGGTAGCCGATCAAGGTTCGCGAACGTGGTCAGAAAAACGAACGCCAGGAACAACCCGAACATCACCGTCTGAACGATGACGCGCACGGTTGTTATTCGCGTCCAGTTCCGCCAGGAATCACGGAAGTGTGCGGCTCGCGGCCTCTCTTTTTCAGAGTGTGTGAAACTCATCTCACTACACGCTCGTGGTTACGATCAAACCTTGGCGCTCATATATCTTCCAACTGAATTGGCCGAAGCGGCGGTGACCGGCGGCGATCCGGTCCTGGATCTTCTCGTGGGCCAGTTTGAGATACGCCAGCTTCGCCGGATCGCGACCGAGCAGATGCTGATAGCACCACGCATCGCACGCGACCGGGTCGACCGAGGCGATGACCGCCGCCCGGCCCAGCTTGCCGCCGGGTATTACGTCGGTCACTCGGCCGCCCGTGGGGCCGTTTCGCATCATCACGCGCGTGGCGTCGGCGATCACCAGCGTCGGGCTCATCATCAGCGCCAAATCGCTGACGATATTGTGGATCACCTGATGAAACAGGTTTCGGCGACCGCCGAGCAGGCCGTACCAGTTCTTCAGGTTCATCGACGCGCTGCACAGGTTGTGGTCCTTAATCGGTGCCACGCCGATGACCTTGGTCGCTTCAGCCAGCGGCTCATATAGAATCGGCCAACGCCCCAACGCCTCGCCCTTGCGCCAATCGGGTTCACGATCGCGGAACGTCAACGTCTCGAAGCGCCCGCGTTCAGGCAGCACGATGATCGCACCCTCCGCCTCGGCGACTTGCCTGATCCCGGATTTCGCGAAGCACGCCCGCGGCGATTCGATTGGATTGTCAGTGATAATGATCTTTCGCGCACCAGCCTCTTTGCACAGCCGAATCACCGCGCGCAGGACTTCCGGATGTGTCGTCGCCCCCAAGTACGGCGGACGGTCGAAACCGACGTTGGGTTTGATGAGCACCACGTCGTCTTTCACGACGAATCGCTTGATACCCAGCGACGGATCGAGGCCGCCGACGGCCGCCCGCACCATCTGCTCAATGCGACGCTCGTCCCCCGTCGCTATGCTGACTCGCGGATTCGACGCCGGGAAATCCACCTCGGCAAAGTAGTTATTGAGGCGAGCGTTGCTATCCGATAGCTTGAGCAGCCCGGCATCACCTTCCGGATCGTAGAGCAGGTAGCCGCCCACCGCCGCCGCGCCGGCGGCCAAAACCGCTCCGGCGCCGCGGGTCAGACACTCGCGTCTGGTCAGGCGTTTGTCTGCCATGTTGACCTGTCTGTCCGTTCACGCGACCGGCACGGAGACCGGCCGCTACTCTTTGATCCGCTCGGCCAGGCGCTCGGCGATACTTAATGCGGCCCGCGCGTCGGCCTCGGCAAGACTGCTCGGCAATACCTGGACATAGCTGGAGCTTTTGCGGAAAAAGACGGCTCCGCCGACCTGCCGACCAGCGCGTCCGATCGCGACGGGCGCCGCGCCCAATGCCTCCTCGGACTTGTACATGCCCAAGGCGTTCGACGGTGTGCCCATGTCGTACCAATAAACGTCCACGGTTCGTCCGGTGTCGCTCTCGTGGCAATACCGCCCGAACGTCAACCCCACAACGTGAAACTTCAAATACGCCTCGGCCCGGCCGTCGATCTTGACGTACAGTGTCTCGGCAGTGAAACGGTCCACCTGCTCCGGGGCACGCCAGCCCTCCAGACCGGGTGCCGGAAACGGGCTGGTTGCCTCGATCGGCGGCAGGGGTGTGTAGGCTTGTCTGTCAACCTCAAAGAGGTAATCCCGGTCGGTGGCAACCTGGAATACGAAAGCCGCGACGACCGCCGCCACTATGAAAAGAATGAAGCCGCCTAGCACTTTCTCGGTGTTACCGATCGCCTCCGCCGGCCGCATGTATTCTCGCGCAAAAAACGTAGCCATGGGTCACCTCCGCCGGTAATCGTAATACTATATCCGGGAATTCGGATTCGATAGAGGAACGCCTCGATGGGCAACCCTGACCTTTCTCCGACAGCACGTGCCTCCAACGGCCCACGCCGCGCGTGGCTGAGCGTGCTCGTGCTGGCCTGGGGAGTCCAGGCGATCGTGACCCAATCGCTCCTGCTGCGCGAGGCGCTCGTACTCATGTTCGGCAACGAGTTCGCCTGGGGCGTCGTCTTCTTTGCCTGGCTCTTCGGAGTGGCCGCCGGTGCGGCACTCGGCGGATGGACGGTAGAACGCCTGCGCCGTCCCGAGGTGGGGCTTGTCATAGTGCTTTTAGCCCTAAGCTCGGCGGCCTGCGTCGAGCTTTGGATCTTTCGGGGCGCCCGAGCCTGGCTGGGCGTGGGGCCGGGTGAGCTCTTGCCGCTCTCAAAGACGGCCCTGACGGCACTGCTGTTCGTCTCGCCGACCAGCGCGCTGGTCGGGATGGCATTCCCGCTCGCATGTTGTGTCGGTCATCGTGAAGAGCCGCGGGCTTCAGCCCGCGCGGACTATCCTGATTTGACAAATGACAATGCCGGTACGCAAAGCGAACCCCACCTGTCCTTCGGTCACGTCTACGCCCTGGAATCGCTCGGCAGTCTGATCGGCGGCGCCGCGTTCAGCTTCTGGGCGGTCGAGCACCTGACCCCTATTCAAACAGCCTTGACTTGCGGAGCCATCACGGCGGCGGCCTCGGCCGGCCTGCTGACCACATCCCCACGCAAGCCACTTGGCGCCGCAAGTCTAACCCTGGTTGCAGTGACGGCTGTACTGGCCGCAATATTCGCCGGCGACGCGCTGAACCACCGGCTGGTCGAGCGGCGCTGGCGAAACGTCGCACCGGGTTACGAGCTGGTCGCCGAGACGGAGTCAAAGTATCAGAACCTGGCCGTCGGCCGTCGGGCGGGACAATTCACGTTGTATTGCGACGGACAGGTCTCCGCCGACTTTCCCGATCCGTACACCTTCGCGCCGTTGGCACACTTCTGGCTCTGCCAGCATCCCACACCCCGGCGAGTGCTGGTCCTGGGCGGCGGGGCGGAGGGGCTGCTCTCCGAAATCCTGCGCCACCCGATCGAACACATCGACTATGTCGAGCCGGATCCGCGGCAGATCGAGCTGGTCAAGCCGTTCCTGGCCGAGACGGATCGGCGGGCGCTGACCGACCCACGCGTCACCGTGCACAACATCGACGCCCGCTACTACATCAAGACACAACGCGATCGGTTCGACTTGGTTATCTCACGTGCGCCGGAGCCCACCTCGGCATCCCGTGCCCGCTTCTACACCGATGAGTTCTACAGCGAGCTGCGCCGAGCGATGACGCCGCGATCAGTGCTGTGCATGACGGCCGCCGCGGCACCCGGGCTGCTGTCCGAGACCTCGCGCGAGTACCTGGGCTCGATCCGCGCCACGCTGCGCCGCCATTTCCCGCACGTCGTCGTAGGCTGGGGCCATCCGGCACAGGTGTTGGTTGCCACGGAGAGCGGGCTGGTCTCGACCGATCCCGCGGAATTGGCGGCGCGTTACACACAACGCGGCGTGGAATCGAAAATGTTTCACCCCGCGTGGTTCGACGGGGCCACCGATTGGATGGAGGCGGACAAGCTGGCCCAACGAGCAGCCGACCTCGACGCCCTGGATGACATTCAAATCAGCACCGACCTGAAACCATCGGTGTACCTACAGCGACTGACGTTGTGGGAAGCTCTTACCAGTGGAGGCGTAGGACCCGGCAGAAGCGAACCGGGAGTGATCAAGCGGCTCCGGTCGGTCAGCCTCGCCCAACTCATCGCGGCCCTCGCGGCAGTGGGCGTGATCACGCTCGGGGTCTGCCGGCTGCGACGCCGGGCTCGCGACGGCTGGGCGGCCGGTGCGATTACGCTTTCGATTGGTACTACGGGCTTCGCGACGATGGCGCTGAGCATCGTCTGGCTGTTCGCGTTTCAAAACCTCTACGGCTACGTGTACCAGCGCATCGGCTGGATCATCGCCCTGTTCATGGCCGGCCTCGTGATCGGCTGCGCCCTGGCGGAGCGCGTAAGGAGGGCATGGCCCACCTCTCGCCGGGTGGCCCATGGCTTCAGCCGTGGGGGACACGAATCGTCCAGCAAAGCAGGTCCCCCGCCTCTACAAAGGTGGGGCACCCTTCAGCATGTTTGGTGGTGTCTCATCGCTATCGATGTGATGATTGCCTTATTGGCACTGGCCGTTCCGTTTATTCTGCCGGCGCTGGGTGTGTTGCAGAGCGGTCCACGAACATTCCTGCTCGTGGAGTGGTGTATCTCGACTATGGTCGTTCTGACCGGATTGCTCGGTGGGGCGGCTTTCCCATTTGCCGCCCAGCTTCAATTCGCGTTCACCGGGCGGACGGGCTCCACCGCCGGCAGTGTGGACGCCGCCGATCACGCCGGCGCCTGCCTCGGAGCACTGCTGTGCGGCATCCTGCTCGTGCCGGTCTTCGGCACCGCCGCCGCAGCCTTCCTGCTGGCGGGATTGAAGCTCGGCTCGGCTGCAATACTCGCGGCTGGGCGGCGGTTTGCTCAATAACAGTCCGCCGCAATCCGCCGTAGTCCACCGCAGTTCGCCGCAAAAGTCGGCGGCGCCCATAAACCGTAGCGGCCGACCGATAGACTGTAGCGGCCGCCCCCCGTGTCGGCCGGACGGGTAAACAGCCGCATACGGATCGGGCGCCACGGGGGGCGGCCACGACATGGCGTTTGCGGCGGACGAAAAACCGCGGGCGAAGAGAGGAACGGGGGCGGG
>JAUWNI010000030.1 GCA_030612705.1 Phycisphaerae bacterium
GGCCCCAATCCCATCCCAAACGACAAGTCGCCGCCGAGCTCCGATCATCAAACCACCCGCGCTCACCAGTTGGACGATTCCGTGCGAGCGGAGACGGATCGGCGTGTCGGAGACGTGGAGCCTAAGTCCGACAGACTGCTAGCACACCCCCAGTCGTGCCACCCGCTCATGGCACCTAGTTGCCGTGAAGATCAGTTACTCGCCGACCAAGCCGCCGACCGCGTCACCGCTGGCGTCGCCACGCGAGGCGCGGTATCTTGCCCAACATAAGCGATGAGGCGTTTGCAGTCGACGATTCCTGGCGCGCAATTATTACCCCAGTGTGTCCGCCGCACGACGGGACGGCGATGATCGCACCCGCGTGCCGGCGAGCATGCCGCTGGCGAGCGTGACCGGAACGAGTCGTCGGAAAGGATCACGGATGAGCACGACCCCCAGGCACGAGATCCTTCAAGACAACCCCGGGACGCGTGCCTGTCTGCTCGGAAACCTGGCCATCGTGCGCGGGGCCCTGGAAGCCGGAGTGCAGTTCTTCTCCTGCTACCCCGGGACCCCCTCCTCCGAAATCGGCGACACCTTCGCCCGAATCGCCAAAGACGCGGACGTCCTGTTCGAGTACTCGGTCAACGAGAAGATCACCGTCGAGATCGCGTTCGCCGCCAGCCTCGCCGGGGCGCGGTCCATGTGCGGCATGAAGCACCTCGGCCTAGCCTACGCCAATGATCCGATCTCCACGATGCCCTACATCGGCGTCGAGGGCGGCATGGTCATCGTTTCGGCCGGCGACCCCTCCGCCATCACCAGTCCCAACGAACAGGACCAGCGGCACTTCAGCCGCTACCTGTACTACCCGGTCTTTGACCCCGCCACGCCCGAAGACGCCCGGCAAATGACGCGGTACGCGTTCGAGCTCTCCGAGACAACCCACCTGCCCGTGATCGTGCGCCCCACGACGCGCGTATGTCACAGCAGCGGCATGGTCGAGCTCGGCCCCCTACCGAGCGGCAAGAACGAAATCCGCTTCACGAAGGACCCGCCCCGCTACGTGCCTATCCCCGGCAATGTCCGGCGCATGCGCAAGGAACTGACCGAACGTTTCCGACGCGCCGAGGAGTTGCTGCAAACCTCGGACTTCTTCCCCCACTCGGGCAGCGGCCGCCGCGGGATCATCGCGGGCGGCGTCGCGTACGCCTACGCGGCACAAGTTATCGAGGATCTGAATCTCCGCGAGCAAGTGAGCTTGCAGCAGATCGGCGCGTACCCGATCCCCGAATCTCTGCTGCGCAATTTCCTCGAGTCGGTGGACTCTGTGTTGGTGGTCGAAGAGTTGACGCCGCTCATAGAGGAGTGGGTAAGCGTCTCCGCGCTCCGTAACGGTCGACATATCCCCATCCTCGGCAAGCACAGCGGCCATTTTCCGATGGAGTTTGAGTACTCCCCGGATGTTGTCGAGGACGCCGTTCGCGACTTCCTGAACCTCGACCGGCGCAAGAAGCTCTCCGTAAGCGTCCCCGAGCTGCCGCCGCGGCCGCCCGTGCTTTGCCCCGGCTGCCCGCACCGGACGAGCTTCTATCTCGTCGGCAGCGTATTCGGCAAACGCACGGTCTACTGCAACGACATCGGCTGCTACACGCTCGGATACGGCGAGCCGCTGCACGCCTGCGACACGTTGCTCTGTATGGGCTCGTCGATCACGCAGGCCTGCGGGCTCGCCCGCGTGACGGGCCGCCGAACCGTAGCCTACATCGGCGATTCGACGTTCTTCCACAGCGGGCTGCCCGCACTGGTCAACGCTGTCCAGGCCGACGACCCCGTCACAATCGTCATACTCGACAACTACATCACCGCCATGACCGGCTTTCAGCCCAGCTTGACCACACCCGATCAGGCCTCAGAAGGAATCCGGCAAACCGCGCCACGCACGGTCAACACCGACGCCGACTGCGGTCGAATCGAACAGGCGGTGCGCGGCCTCGGCGTGCGCGAGGTGTACTCGGTCGATCCGTTTGACGAACAGACCACACTCGCCGCTCTCAAACAAGCCAAGGCGGGCACGGGGCTGAACGTCGTCGTGTGCCATGCTCCCTGTGTCGTCGACCGGCGACGGCGGGCCAAGTCCGAGGGGCGTACGCCCTTCGTGATCGATCAGGAGCTGTGCAACGCCTGCTCGCTGTGCGTCCGCGTGCTAGGCTGCCCCGCGATTACGATTGCCGAGGGGAAATACGAAATCGACCAGGACCTCTGCGACGGCTGTGAGCTATGTGCCCGTGTCTGCCAGCACGATGCCATCAAACCGGCCACGACGGAGAAGATGTAAATGAACCCCGCTGACCGCCAACAGAATCGACCCGGCTGGCGAATACTCATCGCGGGCACCGGCGGCCAGGGTGTCCTCACCGCCGCTCGTTTGCTGTGCGAGTGCTTCGCACAACTCGGCCACCAGGTCGTCAGCGGTCAGCTACACGGGATGGCACAGCGTGGCGGCGCCGTGCAATCGTCAGTAATCATCGACGGCGGCTCCAGCCCCGTTATCCCCAGCGGCCGCGCCGATTTCGTCGTGGGTTTCGAACCGGTCGAGACCGCGCGGGCCCTGCCGTTCGTGTCTCGCCACACGACGGTCTACATGAACACCGCCCCGGTCGTTCCCTACGTTCTGGCACAGCGCGCCGCGTTGAAGAAAGAGCAGGCCCAGTATCCCGATGTGCAACAGCTCGCTGACGGCGTCCGAGCCGTAGCATCCCGCACATTCGCCTTCGACGCCACGCAGCGAGCCGCCCGCGCCGGCTCCGTCAGAGCGCTGAACATGGTCATGCTCGGCTGCCTGCTCGGCTCGGGCTCCTTGCCCTGCTCGGCCGAGGACTTCTGGAACATCGTCGCCAAGCGAATGCCGGCGGCGCTTGGGGAAGCCAACACCAAGGCGTTCCGCGGTGGCACCGATCTCGCCGCGGAACTCCAGGTCGGGGGAGCAACGCCATGAGCCTCAAGGTAGGCATCGACGTAGGTGGGACGTTCACCGACTTCCTGGTCACCCAGCCGGGCGACGAGCCCCGCATCTACAAGGTCCTCTCGACACCCGCCGACCCTTCCGTCGGCCTGGTCAACGGCCTGGAGGAAATCGCCGCGAGCATGAACCTCTCGCTGAGCGCGCTGGCCCGCTCGATCGAGACGATCGTCCACGGCACGACCGTCACGACCAACGCTGTCCTCACCCACACCGGTGCGAAGACCGGCCTGCTGACAACGCACGGCGTCCGCGACGCACTCGAGATGCGCCGCGGCATTCGCGAAGAGCAATACAATAACCGCTACACCAACGTCGCGCCACTCGTCCCACGCTATCTGCGCATGCCGATCAGGGGTCGCTTGAACTACCACGGCGACGTGCTCCAGCCGCTGAAACTCGACGATATCCGCCAGGCGCTGCAACTGTTCAAAGACGAGCAGGTCGAGGCGGTGGCGATCTGTTTCATGAATTCCTTCGCCAACGCCGAGCACGAGCAACAGGCGGCCGAACTCGTCCGAAGCGAAATGCCCGACGCCTACCTGACCGTCTCGGCCGACTTCCTGCCCTCGATCCGTTTCTACGACCGTGTCAGCTCCACCGTGCTCAACTCGTACGTCGGCCCCAAGCTCAGCTCATGCGTCGACCGTCTCCAGTCGCGACTGAAGGAGATCGCGTTCGGCGGCGTCCTGCTCATCATGCAATCCAACGGCGGCGTCATGAGCCCGCAGGTGGCCCACGCCAGCCCGGCCCGCACCCTACTCTCCGGCCCCGCCGCCGGACCCGAGGCCGGTCTCGGCTACGTCCGCGTGCATGGACACGAGAGTTGCATCACTGTCGATATGGGCGGGACCAGCTTCGACGCGGCACTCGTGCGCGACGGCACGCCCAGCGTCGTCACCGAAGGCGAGATCAACCGCCACCGCATCGCACTGCCGATGCTCGACATCGTCACCATCGGCGCTGGCGGCGGCAGCATCGGCTGGATCGACGAAGGCGGGCTGCTGCGTCTGGGACCGCAAAGCGCGGGGGCCGATCCCGGACCGGCCTGCTACGGCAAGGGCGGCACTCTGCCAACCTGCACCGACGCCGACCTGGTTCTAGGTTATCTCGATCCAGACTTCTTCGCCGGCGGCAAGATCAAACTCGACCAGCAGGCCGCCGTCGACGCCATCACGCAACACATCGCTAGGCCGCTCGGGTTGCCGCTCGAAGAAGCCGCGGCCGGAATGTACCGCGTCATCAGCACGAACATGGCCCAGGGCGTGCGCGAGATCTCCATCAAGCGCGGCAATGACCCGCGCGAGGTCCCCATGGTCGCGGCCGGCGGCGCGGGCCCGCTGCACGCCTGCATGATCTGCCAAGAACTCGATATTCCACTCTTCATTGTGCCGCGCGAGTCATCCATCTTCTGCGCCGCCGGCATGCTGATGAGCGACCTGCGACACGATTTCGTCTCCTCCTTCGTCTCGGTCTTCGACGATCTCGATTGGCCCCGGCTGCAAACGCTCATCAGCGAGACGATTCAGGAAGGTACCGCCCTGTTGACGCAAGAGAGCATCCCCGAGCAGCGCCGGCGTTTCTCACTCATCCTCGATTGCAGATACGTGAAGCAATACCACGAGGTGTCACTACCCGTGGCCCTCGACACCATCCACGCCGCCGACGCAAGTACGATTGCCGCGGCCTTTCACGTCGAGCACAAGCGTATGTACGGCTACTCGCTCGAAGAGGAAGGCGCGCCCATCGAGCTGATCAACGTCCGCCTGCGTGCCACCGGCCTCACCGAGAAGCCCGCCTACGCCGAAGAGCCCTATGCCGGCCGCGACGCTGGCGATGCCCTCAAGGGCGAGCGGCGCGCCTACGTCCCCGAAGACCGCGCCTCCAGATTCGTCTCCGTCTACGACGGACACAAGACCCGTCACGGAAACCACATAGCCGGACCGGCACTAATCGAGCAAGTAAACACAACGCTGTTGCTGACGGCTTCGTATGACTGCCTTTGCGACAGTTATGGCAGTTTTGTTGTCTATCGCAAAGGACACGAGGACCGGCTTTCGGCACCCTTGCAGGAGATGCTCACATGAACGAGGTCGACCCGATCCTGCTGTCGGTATTCGCGCGAGCGTTCAAGTCGCTCACCGACGAGATGAGCATCTCTCTGCAAAAAACCACACGCTCGCCGATCCTCTGCGAGGCCAAGGACTTCGTCACCGGCATCTACGACGCGCGCGGCGATATGCTCGAACAGACCGAGAACCTCCCGATTCTCTCCTTCTCACTCGGGCCGGTTTGCAAGTACATCATCGATTACTTCGGCGACGACATCCATCCCGGCGACATCCTCTTCCACAACGACGTCTTCAGCATGGGCAATCAAAACAACGACGTCGCCGTCTACAAACCAATCTTCCGCGAAGACACGCTGGTCGCCTGGTCCGCGTGCAAGGGACATCAGGCCGACATCGGCGGCGCCGTCGCGGGCGGCTACAACCCAAACGCCACCGAAGTGTGGCAGGAGGCCCTGCGCATCCCCCCGGTCAAGGTTTACGACCGCGGCAAGCTGCGCAAGGACGTCTGGGACCTGATCTTTGCCAACATCCGCTTCGACATCGTGCAGCAGGACATGCGCGCGCAGATCGGCTCATGCATCGTCGGCGAGCGCCGCATGTTGCATCTGCTCGAGAAGTACGGCCGCGAGTGCTTCGAGACGCACAAGCGGGCACTTTTCGCCTCGACCCGCAGAATGATGGAAGCCGAGATCGGCACCATTCCCAACGGCGAGTACCGTGGCGAGGCCACTGTCTACTACGATGGCAAGAACCGGGGGAAGCAGTACAAGATCCGCGTGAAGATCGCTGTCGAAGACAAGCACATTACGTTTGACTACTCCGACACCGACGCACAGTCGGACGCATTTGTCAACGGCACCTACACTTCCAGCGCCTCGGCTGCGGTGTTGACTTTCCTGCAAATGGTCAACCCCGACATCCCGCACAACCAGGGCATGGTCGAACCCATCGAGATCATCATTCCCCAAGGGACCATTCTCAACGCGGCCTATCCCGCCGCCACGACCTATGGCAACCACCTGTGTCCACCAAACGCGGACGCCATCGCCCGCGCCCTGGCCCCGGCCATTCCCGACCGCGTCACCGCCGGCTGGAACCACCTGCTCTGCTCGCTCACGACCGGCCGAGACCCACGCAAGGACGACAAGTACGTCGACATCTGCTTCATGGGGCTCAAGGGCGGCTCCGGCGCCCTCCGCGGCGTCGACGGCTACGACCACATCGGCATGATCGACGCTTCCGGCGGACTGCTCGACCAGGACTATGAAATGTTCGAGCAGCAGACGCCACACGTGCTGATCCGCCACGAATACCTCTGCGACTCCGCCGGCCCTGGGCGATGGCGCGGCGGCCTGGGTGTCGAGACCATATTCGGGATCGGCGCTGACAATACACAACTGGTCATCTTTGGTGACGGCGACGTCGAGCCCGCGTTCGGGCTGCACGGCGGCGGCAGCGGTAGCTTGAATGCCATCAAGCTGCGCTACCCTGACGGAAAGGAACACACGCCGCTCAGCCTCGACCTGATCACCGGCGTGCACAAGGGCACCGTCTATCACCAACTCGCCGGCGGCGGCGGCGGCTACGGCAATCCCAAAGACCGCCCCGCGGAACTCGTCGCCGATGACGTGCGCAACGGCGTCGTCTCCGCACAAGCCGCCCGCGAAGCATATGGCGTGGCCCTGAACGAACGGACTCGTGAAGTGGACCATGATGCGACATCCCGCTTGCGGGAAGAGAACGGGCGCGGGAGCAAGAGCGCCTGACAGAACAAGGGTGACACGGGCGTCCCGCCCACGCGAGTCTCAGGCGAGACGCCCAAGCCACATAATTATGCTGGCAATCCTAGGTGAAGAGATGAACTTCGAGCTATCGCAGGAACAACGAATCCTGCGCGAAACACTCGCCCGGTTCTCTGACGAGCGGATCAAACCACGCGCCGCCGCCATCGACGAAGCCGGCGAGTTCCCCCACGAACTGTTCATGGAGCTAGCCGATCTCGGCTTCTTCGGGTTACGTTATCCCGAGTCCCTCGGCGGGTCCGGCGTCGATACCCTCACGTACTGCCTTGCCATCGGCGAGATCGCGCGCGGCTCGCTCGCCCTCGCCGCCGCCGCCGCCATGCAATCGTTGATGGGGACCCATTTCCTGCACCGCTTCGGAAACGAAGCAATCCACGAGCGGTTGCTCAAACCCGCGATCCTGGGTGATAAGATCGGCACAATCTGCATCACCGAACCGGACGCCGGCAGCGACCTGTCCGCCATCGCGACCTCGGCCGAGAAGGTCGACGGCGGCTACCGCCTTAACGGGCAAAAAACGTGGATCACCTCGGCGCCCGTGGCAGACTTCTTCACAGTCTTCGCCCGCACCGGACAGGACAAACGCCTGACCATTTTCCTCGTCGAAAGAGACTCCCCCGGACTAAACGTCGGCCGGGCGATCGAGAAAATGGGTGTCCGGGCCTCGCTGATCTCGGAGGTGTTCTTCGAAGACTGCTTCGTTCCCGAGGACCATCGGCTCGGCGATGAAGGGCGAGGCGAAAGCGGCCTGCGCGAGATCCTGGACGAAATCCGCATCATGACCGGCGCCCTGGCGATCGGTGTGGCTCGGGCGGCCCTCGACGAGGCCGTGCAGTACGCCGCCCAACGACAGCAGTTCGGCCGACCGATCAACCGCTTCCAGGCCATTCAGATGCACCTGGCCGAGATGGCCACTGACCTCGAGGCCACGACCCGGCTCGTGCACTACACCGCCTGGCTAAAGGACACCGGCGCGCCGTACCATCGCGAAGCGGCGATGGCCAAGCTCTTCGCCAGCGAACGCGCCATCGACATCTGCGACAAGGCCACCCGCGTTCTCGGATCATACGGATTCGCCATGGAGTTCGCCGCCCAGCGCTACTTTCGCGATATCCGCTTCACCCTCTACGGTGGCGGCACTAACGAAATCCTGAAGACGATCATCGCCAAGCAGTTGATGCAGTGAGTCAGAGACGGACCGAACCGATGAACAGCGGCAAGAAAACCCGTATCCTAGTGGCCAAGCCCGGATTGGATGGGCACGACGTCGGCGCGAAGATCGTCGTGCGCGCCTTGATGGAGGCCGGCTTCGACGTGATCTACACCGGTTTGAGGAAGTCCCCGGAACAGATCGTCCGCACCGCGTGCGATGAGGATGTGAGCGTGCTGGGCCTGTCGGTTCTTTCCGGCTCGCACATGCCCATCTGCCGACGAATCAAAGACCTGCTCCACGAGCACGGCCTGAGCGACATCCTCTGGCTGGTCGGCGGAAACGTCCCCCAGAAGGATCACGACGAACTGAAATCGCTCGGCGTTGACGCCGTCTTCGCCGTGGGAACACCAACCCAGGTCATGGTCGATTTTATTCGTGAGAGAGTGTCATGAGCGAGCGGGACCAGACAGAGCCAAGACCCGTCTTCAATGAATCGGGTCTGGAGATCAAACCCGTCTATACCGCCCAAGACATCGAGCAGACCGGCGGCAGCGACGGTATCGGCAATCCCGGCGAGTTCCCGTTCACCCGCGGAATCCACAACCTGATGTACCGCAAGCGCCCCTGGACCATGCGGCAATACGCCGGCTTCGGCACGCCGGAGGAGACCAACGAACGCTTCCGCTACCTGATCGCCAACGGCCAGACCGGTCTGAACGTCGCTTTCGACCTGCCCACACAGGTCGGCCTGAACTCGGACGACGTCCTGGCCCAGGGAGAGGTTGGCCGCGTCGGAATGGCCGTGGACACCATCGAGGACTTCGAGATCGCCTTCGACGGCATCGACCTCGACAAGATCACCGTCTCGCTGACGATCAACGGCGCCGCGGCCATACTGATCGCAATGTACTTCGCCATGGCCGAAAAGCGCGGCTACGACGTCCGCAAGCTGCGCGGCACCGCCCAGAACGACATCCTCAAGGAGTTCATCGGCCGGGGCACCTGGATATTCCCGGTCGAGCCGTCCATAAAGCTAGTCGGCGACACGATTCTGTATTGCGCCGAGCACGCTCCGCTCTACAGCCCGGTCAGCGTTTGCGGCTACCACATCCGCGAATCGGGCGCCAATCCGGTGCAGGAAATGGCCTACGCCTTCTGCATCGCCAAGGCCTACATCGACCACGTGCTTCAGCGCGGCCTCAAGATCGACGATTTCGCCTCGCGGCTTTCCTTCAACTTCGACATCCATGGAAACCTCTTCGAGCAAGTCGCCAAGTTCCGTGCCGGCCGTCGACTGTGGGCCAGAATCCTCAAAGAGCAATACCACACGCAGAACCCACGCTCGACGTGGCTGCGAATGATCGCCGGTGGCGGCGGCGGCGGCCTGACTATCGAACAACCCGAGAACAACATCGTCCGCGGCGCCTACTACGCACTGATCAGCGCCCTGTCCGGAACCCAGACCATGGCGCTGTGCAGCTTCGACGAGGCTTACACCATTCCTTCCGAAAAGGCCGCGCGCATCTCGCTGCGTACCATGCAGGTCCTGATCGAGGAGATGGGGCTCTGCGACACCGTCGACCCGCTCGCCGGCTCATACTACGTCGAGACGCTGACGAATCAGATGGAAGAAAAAATCCGCGCCGCCATGGATGAGGTCGACGCACAAGGCGGCATCGTGCAAGCCGTTGCCGAAGGTCACATTCAAAGCGCCGTCTCGAAACAGGCCTTCGAGAACCTGAGGAAACTGGAGCGCGGCGAAGTCCGCAAGGTCGGCGTGAATTGCTATCAGATGAAGGAAGAGGACCCGCAGGTCGAGTTTCACCCGTTCGACGAGGGAATCTGCGCCGAGCAGGTCAAGTGCCTGGACCGCGTGCGATCCCAGCGCGATAATGCCCGGGCAGAATCGGTGCTGCAAACCGTCCTCGCCGACGCCAAAGCCGGGCGCAACGTCATGCCCGCCGTCATCGAAGCGGTCAAGGCCTACGCCACGGTCGGCGAGATCACGAGCTGTCTCGTGGAAGTCTTCGGGAGGTACGACGAACCGGTGCGTTTCTGACCGCCGAGCGCGGGTCCACCGAATGCGGCACCCCGCCCGACACATGTAACGCAGCCGGGAACCGGGTATGATGCCGCAACACAATCACGTAAAGGACCGAAATCACGCGAGGTTCAGCGATGGTCGCGCTAGAAGTCCTGCATGAGTTGGTGAGACGGCTGGCGGACGCGTTCGCGCCAACGCAAATCATCCTGTTCGGCTCGCGGGCACGTGGCACTGCCGACGACCACAGCGATGTCGATCTGTTGGTCGTCTGCCCGATCCGGGGCAAAAAGCGGGAACTGATGGTAGCAATGGATCGCGCCCTCACCGGTCTCGGAATAGCGCGCGATGTCGTCGTTATGACGCCGGACGAGTTCGAGCGTGACCGCCAGATTCCAGGAACCATAGCCCGGCCAGCCTGGCTCCAAGGCACGGTACGGAGACCCGCGCCATGACGGCGATCACGAGCTACCTGGCCCCACAGACATTGGAAGAAGCGACCAGCCTCGTGGCCGCGGAAAAAACCATCCTATTTGCCGGCGGCACGGACCTCTTGCCACGCTGGACGAAGGGACTGACCTCGCGGCCGGAGGCCGTGGCAGATCTCAAGCGTATCGCCGCGCTAAAAGGCGTGTCGCGTGTCAACGGCGAGATTCGCGTGGGCGCTTGCACTTCGCTGAGCGACATCGCGACCGACGCCACCATCCGCGCCGCGGTCCCCGTGCTGGCCGAGGCCGCCGGCCGCGTCGCATGCCCACAAGTTCGCAACCGGGCCACCATCGGCGGTAACCTCTGCAACGCCTCGCCCGCCGCCGACACCGCCGTGCCGCTGATCCTGCTGGATGCCGTACTCGAATGTGCCTCTTCCGGCCCCGACGGAATCGCCGCGCGACAGATGCCGATTACCGACTTCTTCCGCGGCCCGGGTTCCACGACCCTCACTCATGGTGAGATTCTGACACACATCCGCTTTGAGCCGCCGCCGGACGGCACATTCGCCGCCTGGGACAAGTTCGGCACACGCCGGGCGATGGAGATCTCCATCGCCTCGGTTGGGGTAGCGCTCAGACTCGACGCCGGGAAAATCGTCCACGCTCGCGTGGGCTACGGCTCCGTGGCCCCGACCCCGCTGCGCGGCCACAAGGCCGAGGCCGTGCTGCTCGACGACCCGCTCTCGCCACAGGTCATCGACGCCTGCGTCGCCGCGGCCCGCGACGAGATCGAGCCAATCACCGACGTCCGCGCCGGCGCGGCGTTCCGCCGGGAGATGATAGGTGCGCTCCTCAGGAGGATGTTGGAACGTGCCAGAAGTGATCGATAAAGCCAAGCTGGCCTTCACCGTCAACGGCGAGCAGGTCCGCACCGAGGTTGCGCCGCACGCCACCCTGCTGGAAGTTCTGCGCGACAATTTCGAGCTCACCGGCACGAAGTACGGCTGCGGCGAGGGCGAGTGCGGCGCTTGTTCGGTGCTCCTGGACGGCAAGCTCGTGAACTCCTGCCTGGTTCTGGCACTCGAGTGCGCCGGCTCGCAGGTGCTCACGATCGAAGGTCTCCGGATCAACGGCCAACTTCACCGCATCCAACAAGCGTTTGTCGAACACGGCGCGATCCAGTGCGGCTTCTGCACCCCCGGCATGATCATGGCGACCTACGCCCTGCTCCAAGCGAACCCCGCGCCCACCGAGGCGGAGATCAGGCGCGGGCTCGAAGGGAACCTTTGCCGCTGCACGGGGTACCGCAAGATCATCGATGCCGTGCTGTCGCTCGCCCACGGAGGTGCGCGTGAGCCTGATCTCGCCAATCGAGAGCAGCGGACGCCCGGCCAAACGCTCATCGGCCAGCGTATCCCCAAGCTCGACGCACCCGACAAGGCCACCGGCCTCACCCGCTACATCGAGGACATCAACCTGCCGCGCATGCTCCACGGCAAGATCCTCTTCGCAAACCGCCCGCACGCGCGCATCGTGAACATCGACACCTCGGCTGCCGAGGCGATGCCCGGCGTTCGCGCGGTAATCACCGCCACGGATATAGAACTCGTCCCGTTCGGTTACGGCCAGGACAACACCGCGCTCAAGCGGGACAAGGTCATGTGTGTCCGCGACGAGGTGGCCGCCGTCGCCGCGGAGACCCCGGAGATCGCCGCCGAGGCCGTAAGGTGCATTCGCGTCACCTACGAAGACCTGCCAGTAGTGACCTCTCCCGAGGAGGCGCTGGCCGACGGCGCGCCGGTCATCCACGCCAAAGTGCCGGACAACACTCCTTTCCACTATGACTACTCCCACGGCGACGTGGAGCAGGGAATCCGCGAATCGGACGTGATCGTCGAGGACACCTACCGTCTCCAGCGGCAGGCCCACTGCTGCCTCGGCACCTCGGGGATCATCGCCCACTTCGACGCCGACGGCCGGCTGACCCTCCACTCACTCACCCAGGTCCCTTTCCTCTACAAACATGACTTGGCTCGAATCATCGGACTGCCGCCCGAGAAGATCCGAGTCATCCAGCCCACAATCGGCGGCGGTTTCGGCAGCAAGCTCGACATACACCCATTCGAACCGATCTGCGTGTTCCTGGCCCGCAAGGCCGGCCGCCCGGTGCGCCTCGTCTTCTCGCGCGAGGAGGAGTTCCTGGCCACACCCACGCGCCAGCCGATGATCATCCACCTCAGGAGCGGTGCCAAGAAAGACGGGACGTTTACATTCCGCGACGTACGCATGACCCTGGACAACGGCGGCCGTACATCCTGGGGCGCCACCACGCCCTGGATCAGCATGCGCACCTTCTCCTCGCTCTACCGCGTGCCCCATGTCAGACAGCACGTGGACGTAATCTACACCAACAACATCTACGCCTGCGCGTTCCGCGGCTACGGAAACCCCCAAGCGACCTTCGCGCTCGAATCGCAAGTCGACCAACTCGCGACCGAGCTGGGAATGGATCCGCTCAAATTGAGGCTCAAGAACAGCCAAGACCCCGGCGAGACCACGCCGCAGGGAATGGTCCTCAGCACGTGCGGCCTCAAAGAGTGCTTGGAAACAGCGGCGCACGACGCGGGTTGGCAAGAGAAACGCAACCGGCAACCAGCAGTCAATCGTCAACCGTTAATCGGCAATCGGCAATCGGCAGTGGCACGCGGACTCGGCATGGCCTCACTGTTCCACGTCGGCGGTGGCGCCAAGATCTACCGCTCCGACGGCTGCGGGACAATCATAAAGCTCGACGACTTCGGCGGCATCACCGTCCTCACCGGCTCGTCCGAGATCGGCCAGGGCTCCGAAACCGTCATCGCCCAGATCGTCGCCCAGGAACTCGGCCTACCGCTGGCCAACGTCCGCGTGATCAACAACGATACCGAGCTCACACCGTGGGACGTCGGCGTCCACGCCAGCCGCACCACCTTCATCGCCGGCAACTCCGCCTTGCGCGCCGCACGGGAGGCCCGGCGAAAGCTGCTGGATACGGCGGCAACGCGGCTCAAGCGCGACCCCGAAGAACTGGACCTCGTCGATGGAAACGTAGTCGAGCGCTCCAGCGCCAAGCCGCTCGAATCCATCGGCAAGATCATCCGCGGGCTACACTTCGGCCGCACCAAGAACGAACTAATCATGACCACCAGTTTCTACGAGCCGCCCAGCGTCACCCCGAACGAGCAGCACATGGGCAACATTTCGCCCTGCTACGCGTTCGGAACCCACGTGGCCGAGGTCGAGGTCGATCTGGAAACCGGTGTCGTCAAGGTCCTCAGAATCAGCGCTGCCCACGACGTCGGACGCGTGATCAACCGCCTGGGCATCGAAGGCCAGGTCGAGGGCGGAATCGCCCAGGGAATGGGCTACTGCCTGACCGAGGACCTGAAGGTCGCGGACGGCCGCGTGCTCAACCCAAGCTTCACCGACTACAAGCTGTGCACGACCACCGACATGCCAGAGTTGAGCCTGTCGTTCGTAGAGACCCACGACCCGGCCGGCCCGCACGGCGCCAAGGGCGTCGGCGAATCACCGATGATCCCCGTCGCCGCGGCCATCGCCAACGCCGTCTACAACGCCACCGGCGTCCGCATGACCGAGCTGCCGCTGACGCCGGAGCGGGTGCTAGCCAAGCTAAAGGCGTCACGCGGAGCGAACGGAGAGCCGGCCAATGGATAAGCTAACGATCCTATCCCTGGAGCAGGCCCTTTCGCTCTCCTACGCCACGTCGCGCTTCGTGCACCTCGGCTGGCGCGTGATCCGCATTGAGGCCACGCCCGTCGGCGATCGACTCCCCGGCGATCCAAACCGCTACGTCGGCAAGGCGGGCGAACGCCCCGACCAGCACACCTACTTCATCGGACCGAACGTGGGTAAGGAAACCATCAGCCTCAACCTGAAGGAAGAGCGCGGCCAGGAAGTGCTCAAGCGCCTGATCGCCGAGTTGCCCGCCGACGTCTTCGCCAGCAACACGCTGCCCAAACGCTACAAGCAACTCGGCATCGACTACGAAACCTTGAGCGCCGCCAACCCCAGGCTGATCTGGGCCGGCCTGTCCGCCATGGGTCCCGACTACCCCGACGCCCCCGGCTACGATCCCGCCATCCAGGCCATGACCGGCTACATGGAACTCACCGGCGACCCAAACAGCCCGCCGATGCTCTGCGGCGTCCCCTTCGTCGATCTCAAGGCCGGCGACGAGGTCTTCGCCAACGTCTGCCTCGCACTGGCCGAAAGGGCCCAGACCGGCAAGGGCGGCCGAATCGACGTCTCCATGGCCCAGGCCGCCGCCTCTTGGCTGGTCACAACCATCCCGCTGCTCGACCTCGGCTACAACCCCGACGAGGTCCGCCGCAGCGGCAACGAGCACCGCGAGTTCGTCCCGGTGAACGTCTATCCCACCACCGACGGCTACATCTACGTCGCCATCGGCAACGACGTGCAGTGGTCCCGTCTAATATCGATCGAGCCGTTTCTGGAACTCGGCTTCCCCGCCCGCGACACGAACGAAGGCCGGCGGCGCGCGCGCGAAGCGATCCACAAAGAAATCGGCGCAATCACCGGCCACTTCAAGACCGCCGACCTCGTGCGGCTCCTCGGCGCCAAGGGCTTGGTGGCGGCTCCGATCCACACGATCCCGCAGGTTGTCGATTACCCGCCGATCCGCGACGCTCTGCTCGAGACGCGAACACCGTCCGGCAAGCGCGTGCGCCTGCCGCCACCTTCGGTCGAGCGACAGCACTTGGTGTCTTCGGACCGGCGCCTCGCATATGCTCCTGCGTACGGACAGGACACCGACAACGTACTCCGAGAAGCGGGCTTCTCTGACAAAGAGATCGCCGACCTGAGAGGATCCGAGATCGTAGCATAGAACACAGTGTGAGGTCTGCCGCGCGGACCATCAAAGACCGGCCGGTCCGCACGGCGGACCCTGCCTTGAAGAGGCTAACATGCCATTCCACAACGCGTATATCCCCTATGGTGCTTACTGGTCCACGCCTTTCTGTCGTTGGCAGGGCAGTTTTGGGCATTTGCACTCGTTGAGGTTCGCCGCCGACGTGGCAACGCGAGCACTCACCGAGCGAAAGATCTCGCCGGAGACGTTCGACGGACTCTTCCTCGGCATGACCGTACCGCAGCAACACAGCTTCTATGGAGCGCCCTGGGCAGCGGGGCTGATCGGCGCGCCGGGGATCAGCGGGCCGACAATCGGCCACGCCTGCGCCACATCCGGCCAGGTCATCGCCAACGCGGCGATGGAGATCGAACTCGGCACACACTCCGCGATCCTCTGCCTATTGTGCGACCGCACCAGCAACTCGCCGCACATCTACTATCCGAACCCACTCGGCGTCGGCGGGATCGGCGACAAGGAAGATTGGATCTGGGACAACTTCGGCCGCGATCCTTATGCGAAGAACTCCATGGTCCAGACTGCCGAGAACGTGGCCAAGAAAGCCGGCATCGACCGGATTGCCCAGGATGAAGTGGCTTTGATGCGCTATCAGCAATACCAGGACGCCCTCAAGGACGACGCCGCGTTCCTCAAACGCTTCATGGTCACCCCGATCGAGGTCAAGGACGCCTCCGGCCGCAATGTGATCAACACGGTAGCCGGCGACGAGGGCGTCTTCCCAACGACCGCCGACGGCCTCGCCAAGCTCAAACCGGCACTCGAAGGCGGAACCGTGACTTTCGGCACACAGACCTACGCCGCTGACGGAAGCGCCGCTGTGATTGTGACGACGGAGGAGAAGGCGGCCGAACTGAGCAAGGATCGCGACGTCACCGTGCGCGTGGTATCCTACGGCCAGGCACGCGCGGACAAAGGTTTCATGCCGGCGGCCAACGTACCCGCGACGCGGCAAGCTCTGGAGCGAGCGGGCATCGGCATGACGGATGTCAAGGCCGTCAAGACCCACAACCCCTTCGCGGTCAACGACATCTACTTCGCGCGGGAGATGAAGATCGACGTTTCCGCCATGAACCGCTTCGGCAGCTCGCTCGTTTGGGGCCATCCGCAGGCGCCGACCGGCGCCCGGCTGATCATCGAGCTGATCGAGGAACTCGTACAAACCGGCGGCGGCTACGGCCTGTTCACCGGTTGCGCCGCCGGCGACACCGCCTTTGCGGTGGTTGTTCTGGTCAACTAGAATGTCGCCGTTTGCGATTGACGATTTACGATTGAATGAACCCACCTCCCGGGTTCAACGACACGAACACGCAATTGCCAAACGCGATCCTGGATCGTCAATCGTGTCTCCGGCGCCCCGGGTCCAGAACGAAGGAGAATGAGATGCTTCCCGGACACAAGGAATACCCACATATTTTCTCGCCGGGCAAACTCGGAAAGCTCGAGACGAAGAACCGCATCAAGTACGCCTCCACCGAGACGAACTTCAACTACTCCGACGGCTATGTCGCCGACAAAGAAGTCGCCTACATGGAGGCCCAGGCCCGCGGCGGCGCCGGAATCGTCACCACCCAAGGCGCCTACACCGACCCGCGCGGCGAAGGCAAGGGCTACGTCGGCATGATGGCCATCTGGGACGACAAGTTCATCCCCGGCCTCAAACGGATCGCCGACGTGATCCGCAAGTACGACGCCGTCTCGGTCCTACAGCTCATGCACTGCGGCCGCGTCGGCGGGATCCACCTCGACTACACCGTCGGCCCATCGGTCGTGGATCAGCGGCTGCCCCGGTTCCGACCACCGCGCGAGATGACCGCCGAAGAGGTCGAGATCTGCATCGCGCAGCACGTGCAGGGTGCGCTGCGCTGCGCCGAGGCCGGCTTCGACGCCGTCGAAATCTCCGGAATCGTCGGCTACCTCCTCTCCAATTTTATCTCTGCCTACACGAACAAACGCAATGACGAGTTCGGCGGCGACGTGCAGCAGCGAGCCGAGTTCCCCCGACGAATCGTCGCCGGCATCCGCAAACAGCTCGGACCCGACTACCCGATCATCATCCGCCTCTGCGGCGAGGAACTCCTGCTCGACCGCGGCGGCAACACGCCCGAGGAGAGCCTCGAAATCAACCGCATCATCTGCAACGCCGGCGTCGACATGCTCTCGGTGACCGTCGGCTGGCAGGAATCGGCCGAGTCCGTAATCTCCCGCGACATCCCCCAGGGCAACTGGCTCTACGTCGCCAAGCGATTCAAGAACGAGCTGAAGATGCCCGTCTGTATGGCCTACCGGCTCTTCGAGCCCAAGTACCCCGAGGCCGCCCTGGCCGAAGGCTCCATCGACTTCTGGGAGAGCTGCCGGGCGATGATCGCCGACCCCATGCTCCCCAACAAGATCCTCGAGGGCCGCCAGGAGGACATCATCCCCTGCATGGCCTGCAATATCTGCCTCGCCCGCCTGTTCCGCGACGCGGAGCTCACCTGCGGCGTTCGCCCCACGCTCGGCCACGAAAGCGAGGCCGATTGGGGCTTCTACGGCTTCAAGCCCACGACCGACAAACAGAAGATCATGATCGTCGGCGCGGGGCTGGCGGGGTTGCAGGCCGGTGCCGTCGCCGCGGAGAAGGCTCACGACGTCACCATCTACGAAAAGAAGGACAAGATCGGCGGCCAGGCCGCCACCGCCGCCAACGGCCCCTGGGGCGACGTCGAGTTCCTGCGGCTCGTCAACCACCTGCGATCGTGCTGCGAAAGCAACGGCGCCAAGATCAAAACCAACACGACCGTGACAACGGAGCTCATCGAGAGAGAATCGCCCGACAAAATCATCCTCGCCACCGGCGCCAAACCCGACCGCGAAGCCTTCCCCGGCGGCAACGGCGATAACGTCGTGAGCTGCCTCGACTTGATGGACGGCGTGGTCAAACCCGGTAAACGCGTGGTGATCGTCGGCGAGAAGGGCGTCGCCATCTCCACCGCCCTTTTCCTCGTCGACAAGGGCGAATACGACGTCTCGATCGTCGGGGCGGCCAAGAAACTCGGCCTGGACGTAAACCCCTCTTACATCTGGCGCTACATGAAGAAGCTGAAGGAGGGGGGCGTTACGCAGTATACGCGGCACAAGGTCAAGGCGCTTGCGCCGGAGGGTGTCCTCGCCGAGGATCCCGATGGGCGGGAGGTCATGATCCCCTGCGACACCATCGTTCTGGCGAATATGGTGCCCGACAACGACGTGAAATACAGCAAGGGTGAGCTATACACCATTGGCGACGCCCTCGTGACCCGCAGGGCCAACGCGGCCATCCATGATGCGTACCGACTGGCCATGACCTTCTGAGAAAGGATGGAGATATGTTCCCGGTGATCAACGTGTTCAGGTGCGACGGGTGCGGCGTTTGCGTCAAGCGGTGCCCCGCCCAGATCATGGGCCTGATCAACGGCAAGGCCGCTTACCTGCAAATGCTGTGTGAGGAATGTGGCATCTGCGCCGAGGTCTGCCCCACAAACGGTATTCAGTTCGAGTTGCCCAGGGCATACGGCGCTGGCGAGGTTCACGAGGCGTATCAGTCCAAGCGATAGCCGGAGATTCTCTTGCACGCGTATCGGCCGCCCAAGGCGAGCATAGCAAGAAGGGAATGATGATGGACATACCCATCGAACAACGCTTCAAGGTCCTGTGTGAGATTGTCCGCGCCCAGCACTTCGCATGGCGGCAGGCTGCGCTGACCATGGCTCCGGATCTGGACCCGGAGGAGCTCGGCAACAAGATGTGGGAAATCATCGGGGTCCAAACGGCCAAGGCGTACCTGAAACGACTGGACCCCGAGAAGCCCCTGGCCCCACAGGTGGCGCAGTCCATCGCCTGGTCCTCCGTCTGCATGGGGGAAGACGCTACGGTGGAGCCAGGCCAGGGGGACGAGGCCTTCGTGAGACACGCCGACTGCCCTTGGTACCACTGGCACAAGCGGCTGGGCATCCTGAAAGAGGATCAGCCCGGATGCGACGCCTGGTTCTTCACCACGGTCGCGGAGATCAACAAGGCACTGAGGACCAACATCAAAATCGAGACACAATGCTCCCTTCCGACCGGTGGCGACAGCTGTCTGCGGCGGATCTGGGTAGAGTAGCCAGGCTCAGGTTTGAGGGCGCCGACACAATGAAACCCGCCGAATGTCTGCGGGTCTCTGCTTGCGCCGTGCCAGGAGGCGTTTGAGAATCACGGTGGCGCCCACGTTCCGTCGTGGGCATCTTCGCTGCTCGTGGAACACGGCCAGGATACAGTGCGGCTGCTAAAGGAATCCCAACGCGCTCTGGAGCGGATTCAATTACGGGCCGTTGCTTCGGGAGGGCGAGCCTCCCGGCGAGCCGCGGCTCAGCAGGAACTTCGCACTCTCTGTGACGCCGGAGACCAATTGAGAGCGCTCTAGAACCCACCGCTATGGCCGAGCTCCCACCGCCATCCGGTCCGGCGCGCGGCTTGGTCGGCGCTCAGGCTCGTCAGGAAGTCCTTCCACGGCATAGCTTGCAGCGTCTCGGTGGTGGCGTGGCCGACGCGCCGGATGATCGTGGCCACATTCTCAACATCGGCCGCACTGTCCGCCTCTACACTGTTAACGGCCGATTTCTTCGCTGTTCGCGAAGTTTTCTCGCTATATGGGTGGCCCGTCGCTTCAGCGGCGGGGGACACGAATGGACCGTCGATTCGTGTCCCCCACGGCTAAAGCCATGGGCCACCCAACTCCTTGGACCCTCGGCCCCTCAGCCCCTTGGTCCCTTTGGTTGCGGCCAAAGGCCGCGCTGTGGAATCACCGCAATCCACTTGTTTATCAGCCGTGAATCCCCCGCAGCGCAAAGCAGAGCTTTACACTCCCCCAATCAATGGCTTGTTACCCAATCGCGCACGGGCATTCTGTACTACTAACGATGGTTTTCTTCGCTTCCCGCGAAGAAAACCATCGTTAGTAGTACAGGGCGGGGGTCTGCTTCCCCGATCAACGAAAGATGCTCCACGACGCGGGGCGCTCTCCGTGGCTACCGGTACGTATCCGCCGCTCTCAGACGGCAACTTTCCGACGGCGGCGGCGCTTTTTGACGATTCCGAGCCGGCGCGGGCCGGGCGTGCGAGGCCCAAGCTCGGTGACCGTCCGGACCACGTCGCGGGGAAGCTCGACGAAAACGTCGGCGCCGACTTCCTGCCAAAGCCCGTCGACACGATTGAATACGCCGCCGCTGACGACAATGTTCATGGTGGGGCAGACGCCGATTTCGCGGATCAGCTCGACGAAACGCCGCACGCCGGGCACCTCGGGCGGCTGGGTTCCGTAGATCATCAGCACGTGCGGGCACAGATGACCGACGAGCTTGAGCAGTTCGTCGTCGGGAACGCCGGCCCCGATGATATACACATCCCACCCGTCGGACTGGAAAAGATCGGCGAGCATCTGGCCGCCGATCCCCTCGCGCTCGTCCTCGGCACAGGAGATCATGATCCGTTTGCCGTTGGATGCCCGTTTCGGCAGGTGAGACTGCAACTGGTCGGTGACGGTGCGGTTGATCCGGCAGGCCATGTTATCGATCGCAATGTCGATGCGGTCGTCACGGAAGAGTCGTTCGACCTGGACCATCGCCGGCCAGACGACATCGAAAGCGATATGAGCAGCCCGCTCACCGTGGTCGATCGCGTCGGCAATGATGTCGAAACATTCGGCCCGCCGACCGGCGAGCAAGGGTTGCATGTAACGGGTGAGCAAAGGCTCGGGCATCGGCAGTCACCTCCCATCGGGCTGTCTACCGACGTGCTCCGCACGCGGGGCGCAATGACCTCGACAGGCCGTTCGTTACGAAGCCGGCGCCTCCGTGCTGCCGGAACCTAATTGTTCGCTGTGTTTTGACCGACCCCGGTCCCCGGGATCACCTTTCCCCTGCCGTTGCGTATTTAATCGGGTGGGCCGGACGTTTTCTCCAGCCCCGATCGACCCCGATAATCGCTCGGCAACCGTCACGCGAATGCTGCCGGCACCGTCATGCGCGGCGGAGCGGCAATCGTTGCCGCCGACACATATTATTTTCGGAGCCTGCCGTTTCCGCGTGCAAAAACGGCCGCTTCAATCGGTTGAAAAAACACTCAGCGCCCCCGTAGATTCTGCGCCGAGCCGCACGGAACGCCTCCGGCGCTTGACATGGAACCCAACCGGCCTAACGTAGTCACTCAGCTACGCTCTCCACGACGCGACGACCGACGTCCGGTTGTCGGCGATGTGGATGATCGGCAGACCCCGGTCTGATTGAGGCGAGCAGTTCAGCGGGCCGGAGATGAAAAGGAGTAGCATCTATGCAACGGTGGATGACGAAAATGCGACCCCTGGCTTATGGCGGAGTCACGCTCGGCGTCTTGCAAGGGTTCCAGACGGTCGACTTCAACCAGATCTGGTTCCAATTTTTATACGCGATTCTGAACGCGATTGTGAGCCTGCTGTTGGGCGGCGATGCAAGCTCGCTCTCCAGCAGCGACTACGGCTCACCATTCGGAAGCTTCTTCTAACCCGTCGATAGCAAAACGCACGATGTGTACGAGATCAGGCACCTGGTAGGAGAGAGAGATGGACATTCCCGGAATCGCAACCGGCATGACCGACCCCGAGCTGCTGGATCGCGCGGACCAGGATTCCGAGAAGCTGCTCGAAGAGCTGAAGGAGAAGGTCAAGGTCGAGATCGACGACATGGGCACGCTGCGGAAAAAGCTCGCGATCACGGTCCCGGCCGAGGTGATCGAGAAGCAGCTCGAGCACAATTTCAACGAAATCCGCAGCGATGCGATCGTGCCGGGTTTCCGCAAGGGCCGAGCCCCGATTCAACTGGTGCAGAAGCGTTACGGCGCGGACGTGCGCGAGTCGCTGACGACCACTATTCTCGGACAGGCGTTCTTCGCGGTAACCGAGACCAACGACCTCGAAGTGCTCGGAGACCCGCTCTTCAACATCGCCACCGACGAAGGCGAGAAGCTGATGGAGCTCGACGAAGCGCTCCAGCACTACAAACTGCCGGAGAGCGGCGACTTCAGCTACTCCTGCGAGGTCGAGATCAAGCCGACCTTCGAACTGCCCAAGCTAAAGGGCATCAAGGTCAAGGCACCGAAGATCAAATTCACCGACAAGGACATTAAGGAACAGATCACGCGGCAGCGCAAGATTCGCGGGCGCTACGAGCCGCTGACGACGGGGGCCGCCAAGGCGGACGACCTGATCATCGCCAAGACCAGGCTGACCGTCGACGGAAACGTCATTAAGGAGGAGGACAACGTCGAGCTTGGCGTCCGGCCGACACGCCTGGACGGCATCCAGCTCGAAAAACTCGGTGAGGTGCTCACCGGTACCAAGCCGGGAGACACTTGCTCGACCGAGTGCGAAATCCCCGACGATTTCGAGCGCACGGACCTGCGCGGCAAGCAGGGCACCTTCGAGTTCACCATCCACGAAATCAAGCGGCTCAAGCCGGTGTCGGTCCAGACGGTGGTCGAGCAATCCGGGGCCGAGACGGAAGCCGAGCTGAAGCAATTTCTCCGCGACGACATGGAAGCCGAGCGCGATCGGCTGATCGAGCGGGCCAAGCGAGAGCAAGTGCTCGATTACCTGCTCGAGAAGATCCCGATGGAGTTGCCCGACAATCTCTCCGCCCGGCAGACCGACCGTGCCGTGCTCCGCAAGGTGATTGATCTCCAACAGCGGGGCGTGCCGCAGAGCGACATCGATGCACGGATCGACGAGTTGCGGACCAGCGCCAAGGACGAGGTTGCTCGCAGCCTCAAGCTCGATTTCATCATGGAGAAGATCGCCGAGCAGCTCGAGGTGGAAGTCACAGACGAGGAGATCAACAACGAGATCGCCCGGATGGCACGGATGTACAACCAGCGCTTCGACCGGGTGCGCGACAATCTGCACTCCCGCGGGCTGCTGACGCAACTCGCCGAGCAGATTCGGCAGGACAAGTGCATCGAACTGCTGCTTGGCGGCGCCGAGCTACAGGAGGTTGCGGCAAAAGACGATCAGGAGTCCGACGAGACCAAGGAATCCGACGAGACCAAGGAGTCCGACGAGGCCAAGGAATCCGACGAGGCCGAACCGGAGAAATAAAGCTGTCGCTAAACTCGCGGCGGTGAACCGGACGATTGATGATATCGGAACAATCCCAGACGCGTTACACGTATGCGGTGTGGTTGACACCCTAAGGAGAGTCCATGGCATACTGGCCGGATATCGAAAGACCACGAGCCCAGAGCCCCCAGTACCAGAACTTTCGGCAGATGGGGCTCAACGAGATGCTCCTCGACAACCGGATCATCTTTCTGGACCTGCCGCTCGACCCGCGCATCATGGTCAACAGCAGCACAATCTGCTCGCACGTCATCAAGAGTATGCTGTATCTACAGTCGGTCAAGCGCGACCAAGACATCCACCTGTACATCAACTGTCCCGGCGGCGACATCGACGACACGCTCGCCATCTACGACACGATGAAGTTTCTCAAATGCGACATCGGTACCTATTGCGTGGGTGCCGCCAGCAGCGGGGCGGCGGTGATCCTTGCCGCCGGCACCAAGGGCAAACGTTATGCCCTCCCGCACGCCAAGGTGATGATCCACCAACCGTGGGGGATGGTCGGCGGACAGGCGTCCGACATGCGCATCCAGGCCGATGAGATTCTGAAGGTCAAGAGCACACTGATCGGCATCATCGCCATGGAAACGGGCAAATCCCCCGAGCAGGTCGAGAAGGACACCGAGCGCGACCGCTACATGGATGCGCTGGAAGCTCTCGAATACGGCCTGATCGACGAGGTTCTCGAAGAGGCCGCGCCCGCCAAGAAGAAAAACAAGTAACCCAAGGATATCCCGAGCATGAGTACACACAGTCAATTGGTTCCAATCGTCATCGAGCGCGAAGGCCGCGCCGAACGTTCTTATGATATTTATTCGCGGCTACTGAAGGACCGCATCATTTTTCTAGGCGACGAAATCACCTCCAACGTCTCCAACCTCGTCATCGCCCAGTTGCTGTTCCTCGCCAACGACGACCGCAAGGCCGACATCCACCTGTACCTGAACACCCCCGGCGGCTCGGTCTACAGCGGCATGGGAATCTATGACACCATGCGGTACGTCCGATGTCCGGTCGCGACGTACGTGGTCGGAGCGGCGGCCAGCATGGGCGCGATCTTGTTCGCCGCCGGCACCAAGGGCAAACGTTACATACTGCCGAACGCGCGGGTGATGATCCACCAGCCGTTGGGCGGCGCCCACGGCCCGGCGACAGACATCAAGATCGAGCTCGACGAGATGCTGCGAACGCAGAAGCAGCTTTACGAGATCATCGCCCGGCACACCGGCAGGGATCTCGAGCAGATCACCAAGGACTGCGACCGCAACAACTGGATGGACGCCGAGGAGTGCGTGGCCTACGGGCTGGGCGACAAGGTGCTCGAGTCGATGCCCGAGACCGGCTCGCCTTCGTTGCGAACCGACTAACGCGAGGGGCAGATATCATGAGATCGCGGCGCCGGCTATTGTTCGCAACCCCGCTGCTGTGGCTCGTCCTGCTGCCGTCGCCGGGGTGTCAATCCCCGACCGAGCTGGAGTTGCGAAGCCAAGTCGGCAAACTCAACGAGCGGATCACTGAAAAAGACAATCAACTCGCCGCCCAGCGAATCACCATCGAGCAGTTACACGAGCAACTCCAGGTCACCCGCGGGTGGACCGACGAAGACCTCGAGATACTCTTCTGCCCCGAAAAGATCGTCATCGCCAGCCTCTCCGGCGGCGACGACTACGACGGCAAGCCCGGCGACGACGGAGTCACCGTGTACATCAAGCCGCTGGACCGCGAAGGCGATGCAATCAAGGTCGCCGGCGACATCCGCATCGAGCTCTACGACCTCGCCAACCCCTCGGGGCAAAAGCTCATCGGCAAATACGTCGTCCCGGTCGACCAGGTCTCCACCCACTGGTACGGCAAGCTCGCCACGTATCACTACACCGTGCGCTGCCCCTGGAAAAAGGGCCCGCCCAAGCACGACGAGATCACGATCCGGGCGACGTTCGTCGATTATTTGACGCAGCGCGTCATGACCGCCCAGATCGTGTGTAAGGTCGAACTCCCGTAGGAAAAAAGGCTCTTTTCCCCCTCCATTTTCCTCTTTTTCCAACGTTCACTGTGCCAGGATCGGCCCCTGCCCGGAATACCCGGTCAGAAACAGGAATTGGCTTTGCGTGATAATCGGGATGTAAAGCGTCCGGGCCTGTTCGATATCGCGCTCGTACTCCACGAGCCGGTCCAGCCGTGAGTCGGCCAGGTCGCGGATCACATCGCTGACCGGCTGCTCGGTAGAAAGCACCGGCACCAGCGGACCCATACCGACGACTAGAAAATCTGTTGTTTCGTCAATCTCGTCGACGACCTGCCCGCCCCAGGCCTGGATGATCGCGGTCACCCTCTCGACGCCGTTGCGGTCTATCTGCTCGTCGTAGTTGAGGTCGAACTCGCCGCGGACGACGAACCTCGGCAAGCGGTTGCGCTCGTAAACGATGTTCACGACGATATCGCCCTCGACGATCGGACGCCCACGCGTCATCCGCGTGACGAGGCACTCGGCGGTGGTTTCCATGATCGCCGTCACCTCGACCGAGGCCTTGCCGCGGAAGTCCGCGCGTTGTTCGCCGCCGGCGGGCGAGAAGACCTCGAAGGTCAGACCGGGTTTGATACGGTCCTTTTCACCGAGGTTGATGTAGATAACGTCGCTGCCGGGGATGGACCGCAAGACGCGACCGTCGGCCTTGGTGAGAATATCGTACGGGTCGAAGCCGCCCGGCTTGAGCACGGCGATCTGGTCCTGAAGCGATTTGAGATCCTCTTTGAGCCGATAAATCTCGATGCCGTAATCAGTATCTTTGCTCTGCTGCGTGACCTTTGCGCGGCTGAGCTCCTCGCCGATCGCCTCGGCCTCGGCCTGCTGCCGGGCAAGCTGCTCATCCTTGGCGGCAAGCTGCTCGGCGTTTTGCCGGGCTACCTGGTCGAGCTCTTCCCGCAATTCGGCCACCTGCGCCTCGAACTCGTCCCGGACGGTTTTCAGGTCGTTTTCCGCGGTGAGCTTCGCCTGCCGCGCTTCCTCCAAATCGGTTGTAACCTGTGCGTTCTCGGCCTGGAGTTTCCGCACGTTACCCAGCAGCTTCGTCGAGGCCGACATCAGCGAATCGTCGTCGTTGACCGTCGGGCTGGTCGCGGCAACTTGCACAAGCAGCTTTCTGGCGCCTTCGACGATGGCGGGTCGCACGGCGTCCGCTTTCCCGCAGGTCAGAAAGGCCAGGGCCTCGATGTCCTCGTTCATCACCCCGAAGACGGTGTTGCTCCGCGCGCCGGCTTCATCCTTGTAATACGACGGCGGGGTGCCATGCCTTCGCAGATCGCTCTGCGCTCTGTCGTTCGCGCTTTGCAACGCCTTGTTGCCCGTTAATTGCCAGACGAAGCCGCCCAACGAGGCCACTGCCACGATCACGAACGCTATCAGCCCATACAACATCCCGCTACCGCCACGGGCCGCTACCGGTCGACCGGCCATGCGCACACTCCTCTTTGGATACCGGATATCGCTCTCGCCAAACGGTCCCGCCGAACGAGCGTTCAACTTCCGACCGCCGACTACCATCCGTCATTGCAACGCCGGCGCGCTGGAAGGCGGCAAACGTTGCTGGGTAAGTATCCTGGAAGACGACGACCTTGTCAAAGTCCAGGCCACCTCCACGCGGGTGAGCGCCACGGGGGGTGGAATTTACGCTTCACGAATGACCGTGCGGACTGAAGTCCGCGGCTCTTTCGCGGCTCTTCGCGGTTTCCCATAGTCGACGTATTTGTGAAACAGAGCACTAGCATAGTATCCTGTACATCCCACACCATGGCTTGACCTCCCCCCCATCCAGCCGCGATGATGATCGGCAACGATCAGCAATGGGAACGTCAACCATGAGCAAACAGCCGAAAAACCTCAAATTCGAACAAGCCATGGAGCAACTCGATACGATCGTCGAAGCGATGGAATCGGGCGAAATCGGAATCGAGGAGTCGATTGCGAAGTACGAGGAGGCGATGCAACTGGCATCGCACTGCCGCGGAATTCTCAACGAGGCCGAGCAACGGATCAAGACAATCCAGCTCAACGCCGGCGGACAAGTACAAACGGGGCCGTTCGAGCCGCCCGCGGCCGAGGCCGACAACGAACAGGACGCCTAGTCGATGCCCTCGACACCGCCCGCGCTTCCTTCCATGGGCACACTCCTCGGCCCCCTGCTCGACACCCTCCTCCCGCAAACCTGTGTGGCGTGCAATGAATGGATCCCCGCCGACCAGGCCCCCGCGTGCCCGACGTGCTTGGCGTCGCTCGAAGCCGCCGCCGCCCTACCCTACTGCCCATTCTGCGGGCGGACGATGTCGCCATTCTCGATTCACGAAAAAAACTGTGCCCGTTGCAAGCACGAACATTTCTGGAATGTGGCCGGCGTCGCCCGCGTCGGAAACTACAGCGAAGAACCCCTCCGCCATCTACTGGTCGACCTGAAGTTCGGCGGCCGAGAGCGCCAAGCAAACTTTCTCGGCAAACTGCTGGCTGCCGCGTTGCGAAAACAAACCTGGCTCGACGAGATCGAGGCCCTGGTTCCCGTCCCGATGCACCTGCGCCGCCGCCTGCAACGCCCGTGCGACCACGCCCGGATGTTGGCCGAGGCCGTTTCGCGACGAGTGCGCATACCCATACGTCACGCCGCCATCCGTCGGATGAAATATTCGATCAGTCAAACGCGGACATCCTCACCCACGCAGCGCTTCAAGAATGTGAACGGCGCCTTCGGCCCGGCCCGGCGGCCGGAAGTTGCCGGCCAAACGGTCTGCATCATCGACAACCTGCTCGTGACCGGCGCCACGATCCACGAAGTCTCGAAGGTATTACGAAAGGCCGGCGCCAAGCGCATCTACGCCGCCGTCGTCGCCCGCGCTACGATGCCGAGCGATCCACAGGCCCGTCCGGAGGCACTGCCCCCTGCTCCGGATCAGACGCATTAAACGGCGTGCCGCACTCGGGACAGCGCGCTTCCGTCAGCCCCCGCAGAAGATAGCCGCACCGGGCGCACTTGCCTTCGAGCCTGCGAACAACCGGACCCAACCGGTGTGCCGCGTACAGCATTACGAGCACCGCCGCAGCCCACGCCCCGAAGTGCCACGTCAGCGTTGGCAGGTGGTCGCCCCTCCAGAACTGATCCCAGATAAACGACGGGACACTCTGCCCCAGCGCCGTCGCGATGGAGCACGACCCGTAGATCAGCGCGACGAAAATAAGTGTTAGTTTGAACAGGGTCGACGCCGCCATCACCCAAAGGAAGAACCGTGCCAACTTCCAGAACCCCGCGCGCGCCCTTCGTTTCGGTGAGAGCGGCCCCAGTCGGAGCACCACACCTAACCAGATCAGCGGAAACCCTATTAGCGCAACGCTGCCCCACTCCATGAGCGGAACAGACCGGCTGCCTCCCACCGCCGAGATAACCGCGTGCGTCGCCAACAGGACTACACCGCTCGTTGCCATCCCGATGGCGGCCCAGCAAACGAAGGGATGTTCACGAAAGGCACGGATCCGCTGCGCGCGCATTAGGCGTGCCCGTGCGGCCCACCGTCTTTTCTTCCGGTCTCGCATCGAAGCCTGGCTTCTCAGAACGCTCGTCGACTGGGTGTCAATCGGCACGGCGCAGTTTTACAGCCGGAGCATTGCCCACCCCGCCGACCAAGGTCAAATAATACTCGAATTCAATTTGACAAACGCTGCTTGAGGGGCCATAATTAAATAAATGTTCATTCACCCAAAGAGCACACATGGCCCGTCCAATTGAAAAACGTGAGCATATCGAGCGTGGCGTCGTCGAGGTTGTCGCCCGCAAGGGGCTCCGTGGCACAACCATCCAGGACATCGCCGACGAGGCCGGCGTCTCCCCCGGGCTGCTCTACCGATACTGGAAAAATCGTGACGATCTGGCCGGCGAAGTCTATCACACGCATTATCTAACGCTGCTCGAACGTCTGTTTGCCCTTGCCGCGCGCGAGAGCGACCTGCGGGGCAAGCTCAGCGTGATGATTCACGGGTTCCTCGAATTTGCCGACGAGCAACCCACCGTGCTCAAGTTCCTCCTGCTCAGCCAGCACGACTTACACAAAAGCGTGCCAACCGAAAAGGGTATCCGCACGTTCCTGCTCGGCTTGATTCAAGCCGGCGTCGCCTCACGGCACCTGCGCCCCATGGACCCCAACCTCGCGACTCAGCTACTCCTCGGCATCGTCCTTCAGCCGGTGGTTGGGACACTATATGGCCACCTCTCACCCCCGCTCGTGGATCATCACGAAGCCATCGTAGGCGCCCTGGAACGTGTGTTTCTCGATGGTCAAGGTGACTTAACTCCGGAGTGATTAGCCATGCGACCACAAGCAGTTATATCACGTGCTGGAATAATGAATAAATGTTTTTGCATTAACGTCCGCTACCAACTTCATGTCTCACGTAGTTGTTACTCACCGGGTGCCACGGACAAGCGGCAGTTTGCTTGTCCGTGCTTTCAGCGATGCTTAGCACTGCTCAAGAGCGGTGGTACATCAGCCCATCAATCGATGTCAGACAGAGCACAGGTACCACGTTTCACAAGTTTACCGACGAAGGAGCCGCGGGCTTTTAGCCCGCGCGGCGCCGCGCGGAGTAGAATTTACTCTTCCCGGAGGACCGGGCGGACTGAAGTCCGCGGCTCTTCCGAGTCTCTTCCGCGTCTTCCGCGGCTCTTCCGTATCTTCCGTGGCGCTTCGCGGTTTCCCATTGTTGACGTCTTTGTGAAAAGGAACACTAGTCAGGCACAATCTATATGGAGACAGCCATGTACACACATCGTCACACAACAGGCGGAATCGGTAACACAGAAGTTTCTCCCCAGCCGACACAAGAACCGCGACCGACCGCATCACTGATGCGTCTGGCGGCGGCTGTATTGCCAATTGTCTTCATCGCCGTCAGCGCCCGCGCTGGCGACGCCTTGCCGTTCAAGCACAAGGTGGAGGTCTATCGCGAAAAGGACGGCGACGCCGTCGTGTTCTCGGTACTGCTGGAGCAGCCGTTCTTCGCGGAGGAATTCGAGAAAAGCAATTACCTCCGCCTCCAGCCGCTCGACGACAACGCGTATCTGATCTACCCGAAGCAAACCAAGTTCCATCAGAAACACGCGGCGTTTCACGGTCGGCTGCGCGGCGGCGGCGGCGCAATGCTGCGGCTTTCGTACGAAACGGTGACCGAAAACCTGGACGGCTCACGGCGGGTCGAGGTGCGTGAAGGCGAGATCGAGGTCCCGATCCCCACTAAGCCGGGCGGGCCGCCGTCGATCTACCTCGAATGGGCCCGACAGCAAAACGCGCACTTTCTCAACCTGCTGAGCTATTACCCGCGCGAGACGTTCTTTCAGTATTGCCTGTTGCAATCGCACGCTCGTTACGGCGTCGAGCCGCCGACGCTCCCCCGCCCGCCGACAACGCGCGAAGACCTCGAGACGGACCTGTACCAGGTGGTGACCGGCTCGCTGGCAATTCAGCAATCGCTGCAACGGCAAACGCTGAGCGGCAAGAGCAAGGTCGGCGACCTCGATCACCACATCAGCGTGCTCTCGCCACCCGAATTGAAGTCGCTGCCTTACGAGAAACTTCTGGAGAAGAAACTAGAACGCGAGCACATCGAGCCGCTGGTGCGCGAAGTCGCCAAGCTGGTGCCGGAAGATCACTATCTATTACACTTTCACTCGCTCAGCGCCGCCGGCGAGCTCGCCGACCTGATGGAAGACTGGGGCGGCGGCCTGCTACGGCTCTTGTCGATCCACGCCCGGGATCACCACCTGATCGAAAAGTTCGACGATCAACTCTGCCTGCAACGCGACCCGCTCACGCGGCTCTTCGCGGACGGCGTCGTCGCCGAAATCGCGATCACCGGGTCCGACCTGTTCTTCGTCGAAGGGACCGACGTGACGGTTATCCTGAGACTGAAACAGCCGGCAGTTTTCGAGCAGGCGGCGCGGCGCTGGCTGGAAGAGCGCCGAACGCAGTGCCCCAAACTGGTCGAACGGGAGTTCAACCATCGCGGGCACAAGGTCGCGGCGCGCTACACGCCCGACCGGACGGTCAGCTCGTTCGTGGTTCGGCATGATGATTACGTGATCTTCTCGAATTCGCACGTGGCGATTCGGCGAATCGTGGACACGCTGATCGGCGAGACGCCGCGGCTGTTCGACGCGCTCGATTATCGCTACGTCAGCACGATTCTGCCGCCTTTGGATGATCCCCATACCGGCTACTTCTACGCGTCGGAGGCTTTCCTGAAGCACCAGGTGGGCCCGAAAGCGAAGATTTCTGAGAAACGCCGCGTGCAGTGCTTCAACAACCTGGTGATGCTGAACAACGCGTCGCTGTTCTATCGGCTGGAGCACGGGCGCTCGCCCGAGTCGCTTAGCGATCTGGTCGAAGGCCGCTTTATCGACGCCGACAAGCTCGTCTGCCCGCACGGCGGCACCTACGCGTTCGACGGTGAGCACGACACGGCGACGTGCTCGCTGCATAACCGGCTGAAACATCTGACGCCGAACGCGGAACTCGAGGTCCTCAAGGTCTCGACCGAGGAACGCCGGGAGTACGAGCGTTACAAACAGCGCTACCAGGCCTTTTGGCAACAGGCGTTCGATCCCGTCGCCATCCGCATCAGCGTCGGCCGGCGGGTCAAGCTGGAAGTGTGCGTTTTGCCGTTCGCGAACGGCAGTGTTTACTACGAATTGCAGGATCGGTTGGCGGAGCAGCCGCAACCGATCGACACGTCGTGTCGGGCTCGCTCGGCGTTCGTGTCCGTGGGCGCGGTCGTCGGACGCGAGCGGATCGCCGCGACTCTGCGCAAGATCCCCGGAATCCCCGAAGTGCTGGCGGCGGACCCGACGCTGACCGATCTGGCCTGGGTCGGCGAGCGCGTCACGCTGCACGTCTGCGACGATGATACGATCCTCGAGGTCGATCCGACCCGGCTGAGAACGCTCAATCTGTTCGGCGAAATCTCGCTTTTTCAGCAGTCCACGCTGACAACCGCGATCATGGCGACCAGCCTGCCGACCTACATCACGATCGACATCGAGGACGCCGACAAGGCCCGGCGTTTTCTCGACCTGCTCACATCGAAAATCTTCCTGAAACAAGGGCAGTTCTACGGCTTCGAGACCGAGTTCGACGCCTATCGGCTCCCGGACTATCACGGCCACGCGAACTACGTGCTCAGCTATCGGCTCTACGCCACCAAGGTCCGCCTGCACGTCGCTCTGGTCGGTGAGCGGCTGGTGGCGGCGACGAAGTTACAGCCGCTGAAAGAGGTGATCGACGCCGCCGACACGGCGCCAACCTCGAACATCGAGCCGGCTCACATGCTGGTGCAATTGAATCTGCGCGCGCTCGACCGTTTCAAGGACGATTTGGAGCTTTACTGGGCCGAACGTTCACGCCGAGCGTGTCACGGCAACATCATGTCGATCTATAACCTGATCAAGCTCTACGACCTGCCGATGGATGAGATCAATCGTCTCTCGGAAGCGAAGTACGGCGTGACATATTTCTGCCCGGATGGCGGCGTCTACATCTATGATCCCGACAGCGACAGCGTCACGTGCAGCGTCCACGGGAATCGGCGGAACTCGCGCCAGGAGGTCGGCCTGAGCAACAACTCGTCGTTCGCGCGGCTCGTCGAAAGCCTCGACGAGATTAACGCCCGGCTGCGGTTCCGCGACGACGGTCTGATCGCAACGCTCGAACTAGTCCGGCGGAGCACAGCGCGACCGTTGGCCACAACCAAAGAGGCATGGGGATTGACGATTGACGATTGACGATTGGGGATTATTGCTGGGCTGAGCCGTTGAGAGCACCTACTTTGAACTCTGGACGGGGGGTGGAAATGTGGGGCACCCTCGCCGACCCGTTCCGTGCGTCGCTACTTGTTCAGCTCAAGCTGCCAGAGGGTCATCTCGACCTCGGAGTCCGTGAACGTCACTCCCAAGGCGGCAGAAACCTCGTTCAGAAGATTTGAAACCATTTCGTCGTTGATGTTGGGGCCAAGGTCGAGATAAGCATGGGAGTTGTCCTGCCAGGCGAGCTCGATATCTTGCGGCTCTGCGTGAATGGAAACCGGTCGCTGAATGGCCGCGCTGAGCGCCTGCCCAAATTCCCGCAACGTACCCGTACGTTCATAAGCGGGTGACACGTCCGGATGAGGGCGGAAGATTTGAATGGGACGCTCCAACGCTCTCGCTATCCCGTGCATGTCATGCGCCCTGCATTTCTGTACTCTCCGCGCAATGCGAAAGCCGGGATACCCAGATCGACGCACAACTTTTTCCACGTAGGACATGCACTGGTCAAGGTCCGCATCCGCCCGGACGACCCAGTCTCCCGGCAACCCGATCTCCCGCGCCACATCGATTCCTTCCAGCCCGTGGAGAGGAACCTCCAGCGAGTATTCCAGCACGTGCAACAAACGTCGCGGAATGATCTCCGACCCCACTTGCATCGAGTGAAAGTGAGGGGCTCCGTCCCAGACAACGGTCAGCGACACAACAGGGGCGCGATCCGAGCGCTGTGCCAGCCCTAATTGCTCCAGCAATCGGCGACGCTCTTCGGGATCGGGCGCCGGAATGTAGCGAATAACCTCGTCATCCGCGAGCGCATAATCATATCGAGCCGCCGGCGCGCCAAGCGCCGGCGGCTTGGCTGGGTTGCCGGCATATTGCCCGGGCCCGGGGGCCGGGACGTACACACAGGCACGCCAAGCCGCGAAGGCGAATACCAGAAGTCCCGTGCCGAGCAACCCGCCAAGCCTTGTTTTTACCCTTCGGCGCCAGACGGAGTAACCGATGCCCAAAAGTGCCACGATTGTTGTTGCCCCAACAATCCAGGGCCACGGTGATTTGGACGGCCGCGCGCGGGCAGTGTTCGCAACGCCTGATTCCGGCGGCTGCATCGGCTTCCGACCCCGGGAAGCATCCAGAAGTCCGACATCAACCGGCGCTGTGGCCGTAGGCGCCGGCCGCGTCGGACGTATCGAATCCGAGGTGTCAAGTCCGGTCGCGACACCCGGACTCGTTGCCTCCGCTCCCGCGTCGCGCTCGGTGCGTTCCGGCCTTTTGGCCGCCTGCTCCCGCGCGGCAAACTCCATGAGCTCCGTGAGGCTGTCGAAAACCGGCGCTGTTGTTTGCCTTGGCCGGCGTTGCCCGTGTTGGGGCGCTGGAGGTGATGGTTCGCCTTGGTCGGCGCTGCCCGTGGTGATGGTTGGCGGGTCGACGGCTATCCACTCGTCGTCCAGACGCTCGTATAAGATTTCGCCGATCTCGCCTGAATCCGCAATCCTGTAAGCCTGGCCCGAAATTAGATCCGTCACGATCGTGCCCGGAGGGAACCGCGGCTGGAAGTCTTCATCGGTGACGGGTGGATCGAGTTCGATCGACTCCGGCTCGATAACCGTGTAGTTTCGCAGGGTCTCTCCCCGGGCTTGAAATTCCGTTTGCCAGCTTTCCGGCAGCCAGACCTGCTCATCCTCCAGGAACACCACAGAGCCAACCGTCACCGTGGATGACACGTTGCCATCCCACCCGTAACCGACGCGCTTCATCGGCAGCAGGTCCCGCTCAACATCCAGCCAGACTGTCGCGTAGCGGACGCCCTCGTAGAAGGCGTCGACGACGTGACAAGGCGTATCGGCGACAAGCTCGAGTTGGTCACGGACGGTCCCGTGAGCCAGCAGGCTCTCCAGACTGCCGTCGTCGAGCCCCATGCCGCCCGGTTGCGGCTCGCCGAGCATCATCACGCCCCAAAGCACGGACTCACTCAATCCGTCAACGTCGGTGCCTTCCATAACGAACCCGATCATCTGATCGGGCAGGAACGCCGCCTGAACCTCGCCGTCAAATGTACGCGTTACCGTCTGCGTCCCAAAGTCATGCTCAGCCCCCTCGATCTCCATCGATTGATCCATGGAGAAACGTCCCGTGGTGGTGTCCACGAGCACGCTCCGGAACATGTGGGCAATATGGCCGAAGGAAGAGGGGTCCTGAAAGATGTCATAGGAAATCCACAGGCTGTTGACGCGAGCCGGTCGATTGCCGGCCAGCACGCGCAACTGCTCTATGCCCAGTACGCCATCCTGACGCTGCCGGCCGAACGCGCCGTAAGGGCCAATGAGCAGCAGCGCGACCGTAACGATGATTCTTACGAGATTAGGCATTCGTTATTGGAGAGGTTCCTCTGCGCAGGGACTATTCAAATTACAATCCGTCTGAAACGCGCCGGGACAATCAGCATAGTATTTCTCCGACTTATCACATAAGCAAGCCCAATTGCACGGGTTGATTTCCTCTTCGGAGAAAGTACCACAAGACGTGTACACGGGGTAGCAGACCCTGAATCCCTCGACGTCAACTCCGGCGCACTGCACTGTTATCAAGTTAGCTATCGTCGCGCACCCGCTTGAGCAGTAGGCACAACCCGATCCCAAGCAGGTAACCGACGGAAACCCTACGCAAGTCGAGTTTGGCGCGGGAAGACAGTCTTGGCAATCGTCAGCAACCGCTGAATCGGCCCAAGGCCACCAAACCAACGTCACCACTACCGCGACCAAGAGGGCACGGGTGAACAAAGAAAACCTTTTCATGATTCACTCTCCACGTGGGTTCCCCAATCTAATCCGATGGACATGCCGGCATTCGGGGGGGGGGGGGCGCCGGCCGCGGGGGGGGGGGCGGGCGGGGGCGCGGCGGGGGGGGGGGGGGGGGCTGGCGGGGGGGGGGGCGTGTGGG
>JAUWNI010000031.1 GCA_030612705.1 Phycisphaerae bacterium
CCCCCCCCCCCCCCCCCCCCCCCCCCCCCCCCCCCCCCCCCCGGCCGCCCCCCCCCCCCACCCCCCCCCCCCGCCCCCCCGCCCCCCCCCCCCCCCCCCCCCCCGCCTCGGGGGGGCCGACGCTACCCTGATTGTGGGACCGGTTTTCATCCGGTCAATCCAACGTACGCACGACTTCGAAGTTCGCGTAGTTCGGCGCTACTTCGGAAACGACATGCCGGCGTTTGCCGGAGGGGTCGGGGGGGATGCGCTCGACGATGTGACAGGTGGCCTGGACCCGTGGGCCGAATAGCGTGCGGTAACGCCGTTGAATCCGATCAACCGCCGCGGGATCGAAGTGTTCATCCACGACGAGCAGCACCTCGAAGCGGTCGACCGCACGCTGGATCGTCTTGAATTCAACGATCCCGGGCTCTTCGCGTAACACGCACGACGAAACCGCGCCGTGACACAAACGTCCGTCGCGCAACACGACAAAACCCGTCGTCCGTCCGCCCTCGATCCGCATCCGAGGAAAAGGCAAGCCGCAGGCACACGGCTCGGAGACCAGTGCCCCAACATCGCCGAGACGATAGCGAATCGGCGGCTGGGCGCGGGTCGTTAGCGTCGTGCAAAGCACCTCGCCGATCTGTCCAACCGGGACCGTCTCACCGTCGGCCACGATCTCCACGTGAATGTGCGGCGACATGATGTGCAAGCCGCCGCGCGGGCATTCGTGCGCGATCAGTCCGACTTCACGGCTGCCATACTCCGCGGCAACGGCGCAGCCGAAGGCTTCGCGTACTTGTGTCACCTGGTCGGGCGTAATTTCCTCGCCGGTCAACACTACCAATCGCAGCCAACCGAAGTCGCGAGGGGTAAATCGCTCGGCGGCATGCTTCGCGAGTAAAGCGGCGGCGGTCGGATAGGCATAAATCAGACGGGGTCGGAACGAACGGATCGCGGCCAAGTGCCTATCGAGCGCGGCCGGGCCAAGGTCGAACGCGTCGAGCAACAGCTCGTTCAACAGTCGGTCACGGCGGCTTTTGATCCACGAGCCGCGTGATTCGATCGGTGAGCCCCACAGGTGTACGCGCCGATCGCCTGGCCGCACGCCGAATAAACCCTGCATGAACAAACGGCAAGCCAGCGGCTGGGCCTGGCGGGCGCGATCGATGAAGAAGTGCAGCGTGTCGCCGGTCGTCCCGCCGCTGCCGCAGGGGATTAACCCGCCGGGCACGTCGCGGCAGACCAGACGCTCGAGGTTGGCGCGGACGTCGGCTTTTTCGAGCACGGGTAGCTTGGCAAGTTCGGCATAAGGATCCGCCGCGTGAGGATCGAGGCCGCGGCGGTCAGACTGTTCGCGATAATAAGGCAGTTTATCGACAGCGAAGTATAGTAATTCGCGCAGCCGCTGACGCGCGATGCCTCGCACCTCGTCGCGCGGCGCGTTACTGAGTCGCAGCATCTCGCGGTAATACGCTAGCGTCGGTCGGCGGCGCAGCCATTCGTGTGCCGGGTATGTCAAATGCTTGACCAGCCATTCCGACAGGCTCATTTCGCTTCCTGCAACACGGGCGTCACGACGCGCGGCTGCGATGATTCAGACGTGGGCGGCAACGCCTCGGCCTGACTGGAAACGGCCGGCTCGACCTCCTCGGCAATCACGGCCGCCCGGGGTTCATCGCAAGTGCATATTTCAGACTGCCCGAGAATCTGTTCGTAAATAGGGCTGATGCGTTCGGCGAGACGTTCGAGGCTGTATTCCGCGTTGAAGCGTTGCCGCAACCGTTCGCCGATCTCTCGCCGCGGGCTCGCGTCGCGCGCCAGGCGATCCATCTCGCGGGCCAGTGCCGGGGGGTCGTGCGGCGACACGAGCGGCCCCAGCGGTAAATCGGTTTCGCCCGCGGCAATCAGATCGGGCGGGCTGAACACTTCCGGAACGGCGCCGACCGTGGTCGCGATCACCGGTAAGCCGGCCGCCCCGCCCTCCAGCACCGAGTTCGGCAAGCCCTCACTATGGCTCGGATGCACGAAACAATCCGCGCACGCTAACTGGTGCGCCTTGGCGGACCCGCTTACCGGTCCGGTGAACGTTACCACATCCTCCAGGCCCGCGTCACGAACCTGCTGCTCCCAACGCGCTCCATCACCGTCCGTCGCCGGTCCGGCAATGTATAACTCAAACGGCGTCCCGAGAACGCGCAACATCCGCGCTGCCTCGATCAAGTCGCCTACTCCCTTGATCTCCCGCACCAACGCCAGAAACAGGAACCGGCATGGAGCGTCCGGATTCGACTCTTTCCGAGCCGCACGCGCGGCGGTCACGTATTCCCGTGTCGGAATCGCGTCTGGATCGAACGCGTTCGGCACAACAACCAGCCGTGCGTTGCCGGCGTATGGGCGCAAGGCGTTATACCAGCCTTGCGAGAGCACGATCACCGCGTCGGCCGCTTCCAAGCCCCGCCGAATCACCCACCGACCGAATCGTCCACTGCCGGCGCAGAACCGTTCAAACATACCGCCCCGCACGTGCAGGATTACGGCGCGACCGAGCAGCTTGGCAACGGCCAGGTCGAACAGGTGACGATAGAATGTGAAATAGCTACACGTGTGGATATGCAGGATCGAAATCCGCTTGTCGATCAACAGCCACGCCAGCTTCGCCAACGCCGCGACGTGCCGGCCGATCGCCCCGACAGTAGTCGCTAGTCGTTGCACGCCGCGCGGAGGTCCGGATTCCGCGTCGCGGGTCGGATCGACCGTAGTCCCCACGCGATGCAGCTCGTACTTCTCGCGGAGCGGGCTCTTCATCAGCAGTCCGATCGAAGTGACCATCCCGCCGATTTGCGGCGGCGCCGGCCCGAGCATGACCACGGCGGGTCGCCGGTGCTCGGATTGCTCCGTCGGCCGGGACGATAACTTCCCACGCCGGCATAGACAGTCGGCGTAGACGTTTTCGTAGCGCCGGACCATGCGCCGGCCGGTGTGTAGACGAGCGTAGTCGGCGGCGGCGCGGGCCGCGCGTTCCCGCGAGGCGCGCGGGTCGTTCAGCACGCAGTGCAGCGCCTCGGCCAGCGCGTTTGGATCACTCGGCGGCACGAGCAGCCCCGTTTCGTTATGACGCAGCAATACTTGCTCGCACTCGCTATTCGCATCGAGGCGGCCGACATTCCCGACAGTGGTCGCCACGATCGGCACGCTCTGGCTCATCGCCTCGAGGATCGCGATCGGCATGGCTTCGGTGCGGCTGCTTTGACAGAAAACGTCCGCGCCGGACATCAGTCGCCAGGCATTTGGTATATGCCCAAGCCAGTGTACACAATTATTCAGACCCAGCGATTCCACACGGCTTAGCACTTGCTGCCCATAGGATTCACCCCGGACGGCACCAGCCACGATGAGTTGGGCCTCGGGAACCTCATCGCGTAGTCTTGCAAAGGCCTCGACGAGTGTCAGCGGGTCTTTCTCGGGGCAAACCGTTCCCACGCTCAATACGACCGGACCGTGTAGAGGTTGACCGCAAAGCCGCTCAAGGTCTTGCCGGGCTTGCTGTCGCGGCACCGGCTCGCAATCGACGCCATTCGGCAAGTAGACCGCTTCGCGCGCCAGTCGGGAAACAGGGATTCCGGACCGCAACGACTCGGCCACGATCGTCACGCGATCGGCCAGCCGTACGAGGCGGCGGGCCCAGCGAGGGTAGAACGCCGGCTTTCCGAGATGCGCTCCGTGCCGCGTTTGTATCACGGGGATTCCCAAGGTCTTGGCTGGCGGCAGCGCCCAACACAGGGCGGCACTGCTGTGCGCATTGACCACCTGGATGCGATCACGCCGCATCCAGCGAAACAGTTTCCAAGCCAGCAAGGGTTCCCTGCCAAAGCTGCGCGCCTCGCGAACCGTCACTCCCGCGGTCTCGAGTTCGTTCAGATCGCAACCGGCATTTTTCAGACAATAGACGAACGCACCATGGCCCCGTCGCGCCACCCCGCGCGCGAGTTGTCGAACGACCATTTCGGCGCCGCCCCCGACGAGAGTATCGATCATGATCGCGACGTTCACTACACATCTCCCAACAACGTCAGCCGAATCGATCCCGGGAAAGCCGAAGCAAGCCCGAATCGGGTTTCAGCGGTTCCAGTGCGACAGGTCGCACCCGAGATACTGCTCCAGGCGCCGATTCGGTTCCCGGAAACGCTCCAGCAGCAACTCCCGCGTGTCCGGGTTCATCGGCGGAGGGACGAGCCGCTCGCGTAGCGCGTCGGCATAACGGGTCCGTTCCAGCAATGAATAGGCGCGCTCACGCCAGGAATTCGGAATCGCGGCCCCCAGTAAAGCTTGCAAGCCGGGTATGGCGCGCAGCCGCTCGGTCATCTTCAGGCGTACTTGCCACTGATAGTGCGACTTTGCCTGGTTGGCGCGGATCTGTCCTGTGTCGAGCAAGTCGATATTGTCATTGATACCGAGGTGGCGACAGGTCTTCTTCAGCACGCCGACGGGATCGCGCTTTAGTTCGTCCAGGAAGAGAAACAGGAACGCCTGGTCGGCAAAGTACTTTCGATATTCCTCGATGAAGCGGATGTACTCGCCCGTCCGTACGAGGTGCTCGTAGGACTGGATGAAGTTCTCAAACGTAGACAGCTCAGGCCTGGTGATCCCCAGGGCACGAGCCGTCCTGAGCTGCTCCCCGTAGTCCGAATACGTCCGCTCCACGGGATGCCGCATAATGTAGATCAGCTTCGCGTTTGGCAGGTACTTTCCGATTCGGGCCGCGCAGGTTGGGTACTCCTGCCACCAGGTGTAGACTGTCGAGGCTTCCCCGCAGACCTGCCCCGGCCGCGCGTCCTCGAAGTTGGACGTATACCACTCCCAGCCACGGTGGAACTTATCCGCAAAGAAATCCGGTTCTTTCTCATTCGGCGCACATACCCGTGGATGCCGGCTCAGGTATTGGAACAGCGTGGTCGTGCCCGATTTGGCCGCACCGATAATCACAAAATCCGGCAGACGCCCCGTGGTCTGAGCGGCATCCGCTTCAGCATTCCGGCTTTCCAGGGCAATGCTCATCGACACACTCCGCTCAAAGCTGCCCGGTAACAGTGGGGGGAAGAAGCCGAATCGCCTGATCCGTCGGAGGCTCGTCCGGCACACTCGCGCGTTCGCGTATTCTCTCGGTTACATTCGATAGGCAGCAAGCCAGGCCGATCATGATCCAGAAATCCTCGGTCCACAATCGCGTTGTAAACAGGCTTCCGGCGAGATAGCCGCACAGTCCGGCGCGTAGCGCCATCGCGTGCCAGCCGAGATGGAAGCGCATCCGCCAACCCCTCACATAGATCGGGAAATCGGATTCGATGTGCGCGGCCTCACCGCGAACACGCCCCAGTCGCCACAGCATCGCCGTCAGCATCATTAGCAGCAACATCAGGCCGGGATAGCCGAGTTCGGCCAGGCATGCGAAATATGTGCTGTGCGCGGCGCGGATTATTTTCAGGTTCGGCACGTAGTCCTTGACGGCTTCGTGGAAGTTGCCGATTCCGATTCCGAGTGGGTAATCGCCCGCCATCTCGATCGCCGCCTTCCAATACAGCAGCCGGCTCGTCGCGGACGCATCCTGCTTATACTCTGTAATAGTTGTGATGCGCTTCCACCAGCCCGGGTCGGTGAGTTGGAATGCCAACAGCGTACCGAGCACGATCGCCGCCCATCCCTTTCGGCGATACCCGCGCGGCAGCGAGAACGCCGCCACCAAGCCCATGGCGATCAGTCCCACAATAGCGTTGCGCGTCCTGGTCAGGATGATCGTGTTGACCACCAGCGCGCCCGTAATCAGGATGAGAGCGCGGCTCCACCAGCGACTAGCCATGAAGAACATGGCGCCGATCAGGGGCAACGTGCTGACGAGATGGATTGCAAGCCCGCTCGACTCGGCGAAATCCGGGCCACCTATACCCCGGTCGAGCCTGCCCCCATACTGAGTGCCAACGTTTCCGTACGCCTGGTAGCCGATGTAAAAGACGCCGCACAACCAGGCTATTATCACAAGATGATAGTGGTGCGGTTCGCGGACGCAGCGGATGAGGATCAGCACGAAGAACAGCACCTTGATGATTTTTTCGGCCATGAACAGTCCGCGCGCGCTGGTGCCATATCCCCAAGTCATGCTCGCGCACGCCAGCAGCACCAAGGCCGCCCCGAAGACAATCGGCAGGGGAAATTGCCGTCCGATCCCACCAAAGCGCGGATATCGCAGGGCCAGCCCGATCACGGTCGCGACTACAATCGTCATAGAGGTGCGTAGTCCCAGCACGCGAACGCTCTCCCCCCACCACTGGTATTCGGGATTCATGTGATAGACCAAAATGTACAAAAGGACCCCGGCCAGCGGTACGAGCAGCGCGGAGCCGACTCCGAAGATGTAGACCAGCCAGAAAGCAATCGCGGTCAGAGACATTTCGCCCTTACGTTTCTCGTACACCGATTGACGGCATCGGGTCGTTCCCGTAAAAAACGACGGGACCAGCGGCCTGCCGTGACGATCGATAAACCGCGGACAACTGTTGCCTCGCCCACCAAAATGGAAGCTGCAATGTCACCCAACGACCATCGGGCTCGGTCGGCGTCCTATCAGCCGGAATGACGGCTTGCACCGAAGACATAGATACCACGCAACTAACGCTGAAGATTCGGCACCCGCTCGGGCGGCGCGCTCGGATCATCCCAAGGCGGCAACTCCACGTTCAAAACGTTCCGCTGGTGGTCAACGCGGCGCCCGGATATCGGGGTCGGCTTGCGCGGTGTCCGGGCGCAAACGGTGAGGTTCCAGCACATCCGCCGCAGGGGTGGACACCATTTCAAAAGAAACCGATCGATTGCCGCCAGGCGCTTATACGTCTTTTCAAGCCTTTCGGCGTCGATGATGATCTTTTTCCAGTAGCGTTCCTTGCTGGGGTCCACGCGCTCGATCAGGAAAAACTTCATGAAGATCCACAAGCCCGCCAGCCAGAAGCAACGATGCTCGACGTGCTGAAAATAGTCGCGAAACGACTTCAGGTCCGCGATAGCTAGTGGGGTTTCGTCTTCGGTGCGGACAGCGGCGGCCATCCGGCGATAGATGTTGATGATCGGGTTGTGCCGCAGCGGATCCCACGAGACGAAGCGCCCGTCAGGTTTGAGCACCCGACACACGGATGCCAGGCATGCATCCAGGTGAACATGGTGCAGCAGGTTCGCCGCATACACGACGTCAAATGTATTGTCCGGGAAATCCAACCGGTCCGAGTTCTGCCGCACGCATTCGACCTGAACGCCGTAGCGCCGCGCAACCCGCGCGGTCAATGCAAGCATGCCCGCCGAGATGTCCGTCGCGGCAACCTTGGCGCCGCATAGTGCGAAGTAGGTGGCGGCTTCGCCGGCACCGCAGCCCAGGTCAAGAACGCGCAAACCGCGGACGTCGCCCAGCCATTGCACGATGAAGCGGTTTTCGGGCGCGGTACAGGCCTCGAACGACTCGACGACCGGCACCTGCTCGGGATCCAGCGCCTGGCCCCATTCATCGTGAAACAATTCTTCGTTTTGGTAGTCGATCGGCCGCCCGGGGACCAAGGAAGACGCCGAATCCGGCAAGAACGTTGCGGTCCTCGGAGTGTCCGCCTCGTCGGGGGTGAGTTCGTCATGGACGTCCGCCGCGGGCTGCGTCTGCGCACATTTCATAACTCACCTGCTTGTCGCAAGCGGGCGCACATACCGCTCCTGTGGCGGGTCCATGCGCTCGCTACGGGGGTATCGTCCCGGACCGGTAGGTCCTTTAACTTCTCGGTTTCATGGCCGGATTGGCCGGGAAAACATGAATTGCCGGGGGTGTGCCCATGCCGGCGAGGTCCGAATATCCGCACAGGTGGCAGAGGACATGCCCGGTGTTATGCCGGCTACGGGTCGAGCCGGGCAGCTTCACCAGCGGGCGTCTCGTCCGACTCTAACGTCAGCGTGTCGAAATCGACGCGCACACTACGCCCGATCATCGCGACTGGTATATCAAGCTGTCGCACGCGGTGTTGTGTCGCGAAGCGCGGCCGAAACACGTCGACCGTGATGGCGTGTCCGTCTCCGCCGGCCGCGGGAACCGTGAGGGTGTGTGTGCCGATCCGCTCGTAGCGTTGTGGATCGGCGAGCTCTTCGTGGAGGTAAGCGACTTCCTTGAGCCCGAACATGTTCTGCCGTTCGACAAAGAAGAGATCAAAGCCGAACTCTTCGATCGTTTGGGCCACGTCCTCGCGTGAGGCAACGTGTGATTTGAAATCATAGCGCGGCGCCGCGAAACATGAATAGAACAGCTTGCTGCCGCGGACGACGACACACTGCCGCGGTCCGAGTAGACGGCGCGTGGCAAAGATGAAGCCACCGTCCTGACGCCCTTCGAAGAGCACCAGCCGATGGCCCATCTGATCCGCATACGTGCAGACGACCTGCCCGTGATCGGGGCGATACTCAATTGGTGTGCGATAGCCCAGCAACAAAGCGGTGACAATCAAGACGACGCCAATGACGCCGCGTACACGCGGTAAGCGTATCAATCCGAGCACGGTAGCGGCGCCAAGCCCGGCCCACATCGCCAACGGCAAGTATCCAAAGTAGAAGTACCGTGCCTCCAGACCGCTGTGCTGCAAGGCGATCGTCATGACCAGAAAGACCGCGAACCAGGCGAGCACCATTCCCCAGCGCCAGTCGCGGCGACCCAGCGAAATCAGCAGCCCCAGCGCCGCCGGCGCGAGGACCGGCCATCCGACCCACCGCGGGAGCATCTCGAGTTGCGAAAGCAACGGCGATAACGACAGCCAATCCGCGAACGAGCGCCCCTCCGTGAGGACGAGCTTTGCGTGATTGGCGGATCCCTCCACGAAAAGAGCCCACATGTAATAGGCACCGAGCGGCAAGCCGATGATCGGCAATGCCGCCAGGAAGTGCGCGCGCGGCATGCGGCCCTGCCAGAGCTTCACCGTCGCGAGCAGCCCGAGCACCGGCACGATGAAGATCGCGTTTTGTTTGAACAATGGTGCCGCCACCGCCAACCCGCAAACGAGCAGCAACCGCGGCCACGTGGGACGTCTGAAGTAACAATCCACGACGTACAACAGCCAAATAAGCACCGCCAGGGTCGGCATTTCAAGCATCGCCTGGCGTGACCAGAAAACGATGCCTGGAATGGCGATCAGGGCACCGGTTGCAAATGCGGCGACCCACCGGGAGCCCGCCCGGCGGGCAAACAGGTAGCATCCCACGACGGCGACCAGACCAAAGGTCAAGGTGCAGAGCCGCGCAGAGAAAACCGAGATGCCGAATACCGCGAAGAAAACCGACTCGACCAGCGCAAAGCCCGGGGGATAGACGCCGACCATGCCCAAACTGGGGTAGTGCGCATACTGTTGAAGGGCGAAGTCCTTGGGATTCGACCAGGCCTCGGGACCGGCACTCACGAAATCGTGAATCAACACGCCATCCATGCCGTGAACGGACGTATCGGGAAAGCGGAAACCGCCGACGGTAATATCCCGGCCGAACACAATTGCCGCCGCCAACGTCAGCAACAGACAGACGACGAAATCAGCCCGTCCGAGTACGTGTCCCGGTTCTCGATCAGTCATTGCTCAATCCGATCGTTGTGCCGGGAACAGGCGCGCCGACTTGGCAATCGACGTGACAGGCCGACGACTCGTTCCGCGCGGGTTGGTCATGGTCCGTTCGTGGCGGCCGCTCGTCCGTCGATTTTCGTCGACGGGATGGTGCCGACACCTGGGGTCGCGCGGTCTCGTCCGCGGCACGCCGGCGGGAGTTCCGCCATGCCGACGCTAGAATCTCGTAAAACCGCTCGCCGGTTGTCGACCAGCTATGCGCGCGGTGTACCCAGTCGTAACCGCTATGTGCGATTCTTTCGGCGTAATCCGGCTGCTCAAGAAGTCGTCCGACGCGCTCGGCCCACTGTTGCGGCCTATCGGCGCTGAGCACTTCCACGCCGACTCGCGCGCTGAGTCCCGCCAGGGCTCGTGGGGCGGCCACGACGGGCCGCTTCATCGCACATGCTTCAAGGACCTTGTTTTTAAGGCCCCCGCCCTTGCGGATCGGCACCACCACTACCGCGGCGCGCGTCAGGTATGGACGCACATCGGGAACATCCGCCGCTAACTCGACCCCCGGCTTCGACGCCAGTGCCCGCACCGTCGCCACCGGATGCCGACCGACCACCAGCAATTGGCGGCCGGGACTGTCGGCGTAAATCCGCGGCCAGATCCGCTTCACGAAATGAACGACGCCGTCCACGTTCGGCGGGAATTCAAGCGAACCGACGAAGGCAACGGTTCCCGGCCTGGACGGCTCATCGCTGGGCTGAAAGTAATCGAAGTCAACGCCGTTCTGAACGACCTCGAAGCGTGCGCCGCCGCCCCAGCGTCGGGCGTAGGCAGCATCGACCTTGGATACATAGATTGTCGCCGCCGCTCGTTGGGCCACGTAACGCTCGAACCACGCGTACAGCGCGACGCGACGAATCGTGCACGGCCAGCTCCGCCAGGCGCTGAACTGCGCATCGCGGAGGGTTGGCAACACCAACTCGTCCTGAGGATTCCACACCACGGGCACGCGAAAGGCCGAGACGTACTGACCCAGCACGGCGCCGTTGAGTAGCGCCACGTCGAACCGCCTGGCGGTCGCCTCTCGACGAATCCACGCTTCTAGTGCGTCGTTGTGCCCGAAATGCCGACGAACCAGTCGGGCGATCAACGGCAGCGTCCGCCCGTTGCCGCACTCCGCGGTAGCACCGCGGGCCGACGGGGCAATGGACTCAATGCAGATGCCGCCCGGCAGGTGTTCCCGATGCTCCGCGGGCCGTGGCAGCACAAGCGTCACTTCCGCCTGACGTGCTAGTTGTTCGATAACGTGGTACAGGTGCAAACGCCCGCCGCTGTCCAGCGGCCAGGGTTCTCCCGCGGCCAATACCAGCACGCGCATGGTTTGAAACCTGCCCGCCGTCATTGCGCCGACTCCATAACCGCCAATGTCGCCCCGACCTCCGACGGCCGCAAAGGCACCCAACCCTCAACCGCGGTCAGCACGCGCTCCACCGATACGTCGTCCATACAGTTGGGCGACTTGTCGCACCGGCGGCTATAGCACGGCGAACAGGGCAGCGACGTCCGCACTTTCTCCCCGCGGCCGTACAGGTCGATCTCCTGTTCGCACGTGGGTCCGAAGAGTACGACGCAGGGCACATCCATCGCGATCGCGACGTGCATCGCCATCGTGTCACCGGTCACCAGGACGTTGCAGCGCTGCACCAGTGCCGTAAAGCCTGGCTCGTCGTGATCGCAACCGGTGTCGATTACAGCGGGGCAAGCCGCGGCGATACGGCGATTACATTCGCGCTCGTCCGGGCCGCCGAACAGCGCCACGCGCCGGTTCGTCTGCTTCCCGATCAAGCGGGCCAGCTCGATGAAACGCTCGGGCGGCCAGTTCTTGTTCGCAAAAATACGTCCGGCACCGGAGTTGAGTCCGATCAGCACGTCGTTGTCCGCGATTCCCGTGTTACGCCAGAACGCTTGCGCCCGCTCGCCGTGGTCGGTGCTTGGATACAGTTGATAGCGTTGCCCGGCGTACTCCAGCCCGAGCGCCTCGTAGAGCAGGTGCTGATAGCTCTTGGTGTTCTCGTGAAACTTTTTGTTGTCGTCGAGGCCGAGCAGAAAGTAGTCGACGCACTCGGGATTCAGCGGGAACGTCGTGCCCTGGGAGCTCAGGCCGATCCCGCGCCGCTCGCGAGCGTCGACGCGCATCGCCAGCGCCGTCGGTCCCGGTTCCTTGTCCAGACTCAAGCATAGATCGAACCGTTCGTATTCGAGGTGACACGAGGCCTCCGCGTCGAACGGCAAAAGCCGATCGATCAGCGGATGATTCGCCAGCATCCGTACCCCGCTCGGCCGCGTTACCCAGGTAATGTGGCTCGTCGGCCAGCGCTCCTTGAGGCCGGGCAGGATGGCGGCGGTCCGGATCACATCACCCAGAGCGGCAAGCTTGATAATCAAAATACGTTGCCCCATCGGGGCGTAACGCCCGCACGCCGAAGGACAAACGCCTTGTATGCCGACGGCACAGGGCCGATCGCCGCGATAGTGTCGGCAGTCGAGCTTGAGCCACCGCCCGGCCTGCTCGCCCCAGATTGGCAGGTTGCTGTTGGGCATACCTCTCAAACTTCCGCGCCGCAGGTTTCGGGTTGACTGCTCGGGATCACGCTCTTGCCCGCTCCACGCCGAACGCTCTCCGACAGACAGCGCTCGTAAACCTCGCACATCAGCCGAGCGGTGCGCTCCCAACTGAACTGACGTAACTGTACGCACCCGGCAAGTCTCAGTTGCTCGGCGATCGGTTGATAGAGTAGCCGGGTGATTCCCTCGGCGATGCTCTCGGGGCTGCGCGGGTCGCAGTAGACCGCCGCGTCGCCGGCAACCTCCGGCATGCTGCTGAGCCGGGAAGTCAACACGGGAATGCCGCAGGCAAACGCGTCCAGGATCGGCAGGCCGAACCCCTCGCACAGACTCGGCATCACCAACCCGCGCGCCCCACACAATAGGCCGGGCAGGTCTTCATGTGGAACGAATCCCAGCAATCGACAATACTGTTGCACACCCAGCCGCCGGGCACGGGCCTCCAACTCGACCCGAAAAGACGCCGGCTCGCAGCCCACCAGGACAAGCCGCAAGTCGCCGCGCGTCTCCGGCGACAGGCACGCGATGGCGTCGACCAGGCCGGCCGCGTTTTTTCGAGGCGACGAGCCGGAGAAGTTCAGTAGCCACGCACCGTCCAGGCCGTAACGCGCTCGAACGCGCTCGACCTCCGCGCGGGCCGAACTTCCGAGCGATCCCAAACCGGCCGGCGCGGCGTCACCCAGCACCCTCGCAACGCCCCGATCCGGGGCCCAGGGGATTACCGTTATTCGTTCATGTGAGACGCCGAACCTTTGACATAACTCGTCGCGCGTGGCATTCGAAGGGCTGATGAGGTGGACCGCGCCTCGGACAGCGCGCTCCACTCCTCGTCGAAACGCGTCCCGCCCATGGGGCGACTGCCCATCGGCGATGGTGAGCGGCATCAAATCGTGTACCGTTACGACAAACGGTACCGGAGACCAGGCCGGTGCCGCGTTGGCCGGCAAGTGCAACAGATCAACGCCATCGCGCCACGCCGCCAGCGGCAGACGCGTCTGGAACCACAGATCGAAGCGGTCCCCGGGAATGTCGATGCGTCGTGTTCGCACGTTGGGGTGGTTCCCCAACATCACGTCGGCGGATTCACGCTGGTGATAGAGGACGAACTCCCACTCCGGACACATAGGCGGGATCAGTTGGTAGGCGTCTAGCAGGTTGCGTCCGGTTCCACGCGGGCGGGGCATGAAGATGCCGCGGGCGTCGAGCCCGATACGAAATCGTGTTTTCCGCTTGGTCATGTGCATGGCTCGTCGTCGCTGCGCGGCACTCCCATGAGCCGAGCGACCTCGACTTATAGTTTTTTTCGGTCATTAGCCCGATCGACGTTACCAGCGGATTTATATTAAGACGTTGGTCGCGGTGATCCGCGATGCCATGCCGGATATGCATTGTTAACGCTATGGTTTATGGGACGTCCCGAAACCGGCGCTACACTTGCGCCTCGAGGACCGCGGAACTGATTTCAGCGGACGTATCCCGCACGGAACGCCAAGTTCGTGGTACAAATGCGTTCCAGCAGCGAATCGTGAGCAGCCACGCCGCAAAGGCCAACAACAACGGCGTTATGTCGGCCTGCCCGCCCAGGGACAGTGCCTGTACCATCTCCACGACGCCGATCATGCCCAGCAGCAGCAGCAGCGCCACGCCCCGCCCACGGCCCCGCGTCAGGTACAGACACAGCATCGTTATCGTCGCGCAGAGGAACAGCGTTTCGGCCGCGCTGATTATCACCCGATCGAACGATTCGAGAAATTGAACCTGGAACGGGCACCAATGCACTTCGAGGTCGTGAGTATCCTTTTGGGGCATGTTCGCGTCCGACATACCCATGACCAATCCGAACAGAACCAGCCCGAACAGCGCCACCGTCGCCAACCATCGCCGCATCGCCGTCGGCATACCATCCTTGGTCAGCGACATCCCCGTCAGCCACTGCGCCACCCCCAACCCAGCCAGGCCGCCGAAGAACGCCGTGCTGATATCCAGCAACCCGCATGCGTGCGATCTGAGGAATATCTGCGCGGCTTCGAAGAACACGCCACACACGAAGACCCGCTTGAGCGCCTCGCTAAGCGCGTGCGGCCGCGGCCCGTGCCGCTCGATCATCGCCATCGCGATCAGGAATCCCAGCAACAGAAACGCGGCAAAGCGGCGGAAATCGAGCAGGTCGAAATCGCGGTAGTATTCCAGCTCGATCGACGGCTTATAGAAATCCCACGGCAGCGTCATCAGCGCCAGCGTCACCGCCGTCATCACCCACGCCAGCAGCAACCACGGGTGACTCCGCCAATGATCATAAGCGTATTCGTGCCCCCGCCTAATCGCGTTTTGCGCGCGCGGCGCGACCAGGCAGCCTAACAATGCGGCCACCGAATTGACCACCAGATCACCGCGGTCGTAGCAACGTGCCGGCATGTACTGTTGGAGCAACTCGGTTACATAGCTGAGCGTCACCGCCAGGAACATTGCCAAAAATAGTGCCAGCCCCCGAACTCCACCACGCCGCCGTAAGAGCAGCGCCAGGGCGATGCCAACCGGGATATACACCAGGACGTTGGTAAAGATGTCGTTGTAGCTGTTGTAGCTGATCGGATACGTGGGCGGAATCCAACTCCAGTTTTCGACGGGCACTATCCACTGGCCGCTGCCGTACCCCAAGGGGCCCAACGTTCCGTAAGCGACAAGCGCCAGCCAAATAATGCAAATGAAGCGGATCGTCGAACGCCGCAAGATCGCCGGCTTGACCAGTCCATCCGCCCCGACACCTCGGTCGGGTGCCGTCGGCAGCTTGCCTGCCAGGGCCGACAAGTCGGCGTGCCGGTCACGCGGGTGCGGATTGCTCGGTGGAGTAAACATATGCCGCCACTGTTGTCCCGGCCCGGCAAAACCACCGCCCGGAACCGTGTTCCCCGGAAAGCCGTCTCTATGCATAAACAATGCGAACTCAACCGGCAGACTGCCAATGAAAACCGTTAACCCCATGCACGATCTGATTCCGGCGACGCGGATCACATCAATTCTCGGACCGTAGGCGGAAAAAACACGGTAGACCGTGGTTACAAGTGGTCCGCACAGCGAACCCTGCGCGTGCTCCGCCACGCGCGACGCTTATATAACAATCGGAATTGCGGGATCACTCGTGGTCGTGCTTGGGGCGGAAAAACACTCGGCCGAGCCACCAGCATCCGAAGACGACAGGGAGAAAAGTGACGCCAAGCAGGTCGAGGTCAAAATCGTCAATTACAAAGAGAACGACAAAGATGCCCACCATTCCCATTAAGACGACCACGGTTTGGCCGGCGGTCATGGGTGAACGACGTATTAGATGTTTTCTGTCGTCCCACGTCTCGTACGGCTCGCCGCCTTCCGGCAGCGGCAAGTGCTGCCACTCTTCGCGCGATACCTTGGGTCGATACCCACAGGCCACGCAGCGTGCGGTATAAGACTTGCGTACCAACCAGTCGACGTTCTCGGGTCCCTGAACGAGCTCGCTGGAGTCGCATTGCGGGCAGAAGAGAACGACGGGTACTTCCGACTGCATCGCAGCGTGTTCGCGCGCGTGCCGATCCCGCACCATTCGTTTCGCGAAATAGAACAGGCCGACCGCAATCGAGACGAGTAGGATCTCTAGCAGAACTGCTCCCAGCCAAGCGCCGGCGGTGGGAAGCGAATCATCTTCGCGCGCGGAGTCGATGAATCCAATCAAAGCGCCAAAAGCCGCAATCGCGAACAAGCAACCTAGAGCGATGAGCAGCAATCGCAACGCGTTCACGCAAAAAGCTCCGCCGTGAAAGGTACTAGATAACTGGCAGAGTGGGCCGGTAAGCCGAATTCTGTCCCCGACCGTTTCACCGATTATAAATCGGCGCCACGAATGTCGGGTGGCGGCCATTCATCTAGGCCCGCCGTTGCCGACGGGCTCGTGCACCCTACCCGGGGCTGATAGCGAGTCGGGCCGACTCATCGCCCCCTATTTGGGCTTGCCGGCGGTGGGGTTTACCCTGCCACGGCCGTCACCGACCGCGCGGTGCGCTCTTACCGCACCGTTTCACCCTTGCCTGTGACGACGCCGGGGAAGCCGGCGTCATCCATCGGCGGTCTGTTCTCTGTGGCACTTTCCCTAGGATCACTCCCGGTGGCCGTTAGCCATCACCGTGCCCTGTCCGGTCCGGACTTTCCTCCGATCCGCCCATGGCGAATCGACGGTCGCCTGGCCCACTCTGCCACATAAAGTATACCACACTCGACGCGAACTCTGTAATTCGGGAAGAGAGGAGTGAGCATCGACCGAATGCCGGTTTGACCGGGACACGATCGTCAATTAATATGCCGTTACTGGGGCCTAGGCAAATGGGTCCATGTGCATATCGACAACCAAACGAAGGAGGAGAGACATGAAGCTGATCAAACTATGTATGGCGTGTGTAATCCTGACCACGATCGTCGGGTCCACGGCGCAGGCGGATGAATTCATGTATGCATTAAGTAACTACACCAACGGAAACTTGCTGAAAATCGAACCGACCACCTGGGCCGTGATCGAATCACACCCAATCACGAACGACGAGGCACTCTTCGGCGGGCTGGCCGCCGACGCCGCCAAGGATATCTACTCGATCGACGGTTACAACGACGAAAACCTGGACCGTACATTCCGCATAGACCGCGCCAACGGTGCCGGCACGGTCGTGGGCGACACGGGCTTCAATTGGAATTTCCGCTTCCTCTGCGCCCATCCGGTCACCGACGTGCTCTACGGCGGCAGGGACAATGCGCTCTTTACCATCGACAGGACCACCGGGGCGGCGACGCTCGTCGGCAACATGACCGGCGTAGGCGGTCAGATCACAGCGCTGGCGATCGACAGCCAGGGCAACGCGTATTGCACCAGCCTCGGAAATACCAGCCTGTACTCGCTCGATCTGGCTACCGTGGAGGCCACCCATATCGGCGACATCGGCTCGGGCTCGGGCTACCAGGATCTGGCATTCGACAGCAACGACGTGCTGTACGGCGTGCACTTCTTCGATGCCGGCACGCTTTACACCATCGACACGGTCAACGCGACCGAGACGTTCGTTGTCTCTACGAGCTACCGGGGCATTACGTTCATTGTCGAAGGCCCGGAATGCCCCGGCGACATCGACGGCGACGGCGACACCGACCTGGCGGACCTGGCAACGCTGCTCGGGGCCTACGGCACGTCGGTTGGTGATCCACAATACAACCCGGACGCCGACTTCGACGACAGCGGCAGCGTTGACCTGTCCGACTTGGCGTTCCTGCTGGCTGACTACGGCTGTACGTCCTGACGTTGAACACAATTCCGGGGAGCGCAGAGCGACCTTTGGCCGCAAGCAAAGGGACACTGGGGATTGACGATTGGGGATTGACGATGGACGATTGGGAATTATTGCTGGGCTGAGCCGTTGAGATCACCTACTTTGAACTCTGGATGGGGGGTGGCACGGTCAAGTGAAGCTTGGCCGTGGTTGGCGCCCGGCGTGGACGAGTTCGTCAAGCTTCTGGGGTAGCTGGAGTTCAATCTAGGACAGGTTAGGGTGATGATTCGGTTGGTCGCGATGCCGGCTTGCCTTCCGCGAACCAGCGGCGCAGGACCTTTTCGGCGGGTTTGTTTCGCGGCGTATAATTGAAATCGCCGGAGCCGCCCGGGGCTGAGGTCCACTCCCACCAGCAGACGCCCAGCAGACCCGGCGAACCGTCCCAGACCTGCAAAAACGCCTCGTAAAGTCGACGCTGTTCCTCGTGACCCGGGGGCGTCGCCTTCATATTCTGGTAGTAGTTCCACGGCGCCATCGCGGCCCCCTCCTGGCTGCACCAGCCTACCTCGGTGAGCAGCAGCGGCTTATCCACCTGGCGACACCAATCCATGATCTCCTTCTTGAGCGGTCGCCAGCGGGCGGCAATCTCCTCGACCGTCGGATTCTTCCGGTCGGCCAGCGTGTAGTAGCTCGTCATCCCGATGAAATCGAGCAGACCCCAGAACTTCACCGGCTTGTAATGATCCCAGTTGGCCGAGTAACCCAGCTTGCCGCCGGGAAAGTGCGCCCGGGCCGTCCAGATCGTCGTCTCCCACTCCTTCGTGTGCTTCTCCGAACTGACCAGCTCCGACCCGACGATCAACGCATCCGCTTCCGCCTCGCGGGCGATGTCCGCAAAATACTTGATGAAATCGCGATAGTCCTTCCACCACTCATTCCAGTGCGGCGGATCGATCACGCCGCGCCATTCGCTGCCGCGCGGGTGCTTGAGCAAAATGATCGGCATGAGAATCGTGCGGAGCTTGTGCTTGCGGGCCTGGCGGATCAGCGTGATCAGATCGTCGCGCGCGGGCGATCGGCGGGCATCGATATAGATCGCCTGCGAACGGGCGTGCTCCATATAGCCGGCCACGCTCAGCAGCAGCGTGTCGGCCCCGAGTTCGGCCACCTCGCCGATCAGCGGCTGATAGGCTTTGAGCGCTCCAGGCCCCTTCGAGAGCTGGATCGACATTCCCCGCCACCGTACCGGTTCATTTCCACGGGCCGGATCCGCGGCCGCCTGGCCAACAGTCAGCAGCACGGCCAGGACTAGTGATCCGCCAACGTTGATTCGATGGATCATCGTTGATTGGGTGGCCCACCTCTTTAGAGGTGGGGGACACGAATGGTTTGCTGATTCGTGTCCCCCACGGTTAAAGCCATGGGCCACCCACCCATCGGTTGAGCTTTGGCCGAGCGCTGGTACAGCGGTGTAATTGCACCGGGCAATCATTTCGCCTCCATCTGGGCGACATCGCGCATCGGTAACAACGGCACACCATCGAACACGGCGGCGGCGGGAAGCTCGCAGCCGAGTAGTTGCATGATCGTCGGCACCAGGTCGACCGCCCGGGCGACATCGATCGTGCCGCCGGCTTCGATGCCCGGCCCGGCGAACATCATCGGGATGCGCATGTCGGCGCGATGGATGCCGCCGTGGCCGCTCTTTTCCTTGCCGAAGCTGTGGCCGTGGGCGGCGAAGAGCACCACGTCGCCGCTGCGCCAGGCGCGCAACAGCGGTACCAGGTACGGCACGACATCCGGGTACGTCTGCTCCCGAGTCGCGACCAGCCATTCGCGCGACGTGTGAAAACCGCCCGCCACAAACCGCGCCAGATCGGCGTCGTCCAGGTAGCCGAAGACATCGTCCGGAGCCGGGACGTAACGATATTCCGGTCCGCCGGCGCTCGGACGTTCGACAATCCGCGCCGTCCCCCGCGGCGACCGCAATTCAATCTCGTTCTCGCCGGACATATACGCAACCAGGTCAACGCCGACGTTATCCCACAGACGACGGCCTTCGGGCGGCGTTTCGAGAATCGCGCGGACCGCTGCCGGGGCAAGCGAGTCGTTCCAGCCGAGCCTGCCGCGGAAATGAATCGCGGCGAAGCGAACCGCACTCCTGGCCAATACCGTGTCGTATCGCTCAAAATGGTGATAGCGGTCATTGAATGACGCATCCTGGTACGGCGTCTCCGTCACACGCCGTCCCATGTCCTTCCGCAGAATCCTCATCAGATCGATCACGCCGCCGTCATGCACCGGCGTCATTCCGTGGTCGGCCACCAGGATAAGCGTCGTCGTTTCCAAGAGCCCCTCGGCTTCCAGCCAGTCGCACACACGGCCGACCTGATAGTCGGCGTGCTCGACCGCCGTGCGATACTGATCTGAATCAACCCCGTGGGCGTGCCCGACCGAATCAAGCCCGGGAAAGTAGCAGACCAGCAGGTCCGGCCAGACAGCGTTGCGGTTTGCCCAGTTCGCGACGTAATCGAGCGTCGTCGCGGTCAGCTTGTCGACGGCGGTATAGTCGTGAAAGAACCAGCGCACGCCGGACTGCGCCCAGTTGGCGACATTCTTGGTCACGCCGCGGTGGATCGCGTTTTGAATGCTGGCCGAGACCTTTGGTTGCATACGCTCGTAGATGGTCGGGACACAGAAGTCGCCGTTTACCGCCCGATAGTGCCTGATTACGTTATATTCTCGCCAAAGACGCAGGCGGCGGTCGAACCACTCGTTCGCGATCACGCCGTGCCGCGCCGGTGTTACCCCGGTCGCGTACGTTGTCAAAATCGCATAGGTAATCGACGGCACGCAGGTGACGGCGTGCTCGACCCGCGTTCCGTTCTCGACAAACCGCTTGCGAAAGTTCGGCAGCCAGCCCTCTTCGCAACCCTGCCGCACCAGATCGACCGACATCCCGTCGCAGATGAAAAGCACGACGCCGGCCTCGGGTCGCGTGACTTCCGGCTCGAGCCGAACCTTCAATGCACCGCCGGGACCACAACCGCTCACAAGTAGCAGCAAGGCGGCGATCGGCGCGGCGGCCCGGAGTGAATAATGTCGTTGCATCACAACCCAAAATCAGTGGGACCGGACTCCGCCCGGTCGGCATCGCGTGGAGCCCCGAGAACGTCGGATCGACGCATTATGCACGCACCGGGTGGTGAATCAAGCTACGCCACGGGCGGGCGCTCTTTTCGGGTGAGCGTCATAAAAGTGGGTGGTGTCTGAATGTCATTCCGACTCGGGGGCGGATTCCTCGGCGCTGCGTTTCTCGGAATGACAGCGCTCCCACGCAAATGACATTCACCAGCTCTTCTCCTCGACATATAGTCGGGTAAAGTGTGCGTGAGTCCGGGCAGTCATCAGCGGCAGGTTTTAATGTGTTGCCCGCCCGATTGGGGAGAATTCGTATGATACATACAGCGTCCCTTCGACTCCTCGTGCTCCTTTCACTCGCCGCTATCGGAATCGCGGGTTGCCACTGGGGTGACCGTTACGCAAAGGTCGAAGAGCTTTCCTTCATCCAGGGCATCTCCGTGCTCGAGTTCGATGGCGTGTTTCTGCACGTAAAACGCGACCTGTCCAGTACGGCCGGGTTGGGGCTGATCGTCGCGGGACGCTTCGTTGATGAGGCCAAACTCCGTATGGGCAACCGGTTCGTGCTGACCAACGGGCGCGACGTGCACGAAACGTACCAAGTCCTATTGATCGACCAAGAACGAATCACGTTGAAGCGGCAGGAAGTATTCGATCGCCGCGCCTCACGCGAGGGAATTCGAGCCATCGAAACCGCGGTCGCTGTAACGCCCTACAACCGTGAAGAGGACGACTAGTGCTCTGTTTCACAAATACGTTGACTACGGGAAACTGCGAAGAGCCGCGGACTTCAGTCCGCACGGTCCTTCGGGAAGGGCAAATTCTACTCCCCGCGGCGCCGCGCGGACTTCAGGTCCGCGGCTCCTCAGGTTAAACACACCGAAGCGCATTTACGGCGCGACTTGCGTGCCAGACACGTTGTGGCGGTTGTGCGAATAAAGAATAGCTACGGGGGTGTTCGATAACGTATTCGAGTTGCCGTTTCGGCTCCCGGTGGCAGGCAATCGCTTGCACGCTTGCAACCGAGTTGAAGCGTCGGCGGGATGAGCCGGACAACAGCGGCACTCATCGCCTGGTGTGCAATATGTTCGAGGCGCAGCTTTTGCGCGAAGGTCGGCCGCCGGAAAGCAAAGCCGGGGAATATAGGGAGCAAGGCATGAAGGCGAGTGAATGGGTTACCACCGGCGGGACGCTGGTGCCACACTATGGAAGGTGCGCTGGGGTGGGGCTTTATTGTGGTGCGAGACGGGTGGGATGTAGCCCTGCCGCTATATTGTTGGGCGCGATGCTGCTGTTCGTGACGAGCGGCTGCGCAACGCCGAAAGATGCAACTGAGGCGCAGTCGCGCTGGGAGAACACACGACTGTGCTCCAGCCTGAAGCTGGCAGAGGAGCATGTAGCGGCGGGGAAGTACGAGCGGGCCCGCAACGTGCTGGTGGCATATGCGGATTATCCTGATCCACGTGTGCAACTGACGCAAGCCCGGATGGAGATTGAAGAGGGGAAACACACGATCGCCCTGCACCGGCTGAACACGATCGCCCCGCCGCCGGCAGAAGCGGCGACCTACCGCCGCCTGCGTGGAATGGCTTTGGCCGGGCTGGGGCGCTGGGCCGAGGCGGCGGCGGCGTACGAACAGGCGTACCAACATGAACCGACGGTGCCCCTGCTGGCCGCCTGGCTGGATGCGTTGGTCCTGGAAGGTCGAATCGTGTCGGCCCGCACGATCCTGGAACGTGAGCGCTACCGTTTCCCGGACCATCCCGCCGTGCACATGCTTACCGCTCGTCTCTGCGAGCAGAGCGATAACAGCGAAGTGACGATCAGCGAACCGACGGCGGCCACCGTGGCCAAAGCACACTCATTTAACATTCGCCGACGACTGGCGGAAATGTACACCGCCGCCGGCCGATATTCCGAGGCGATCGTCATCTGGCGGCAGTTGGTCAACGATAGCGGCAGCGCGGATGAGCGGCATCGTCTGCGGCGCCGATTGGCGGATTGCCTGATGTCCGCCAACCGGTTCGAGGAGGCCCGGCGCGTCTTTCGAACGCTCGTGGTCACACAGCCGGACGATCAGCAAGTGCTATTAGGCTTGGCAACCGCATGTCTGATGACCGGGGAGTCGGCGGAAGCACTCCAGGCGGCGCTGAAGGTCCTGAAGACGGACAACGGCAACGGCAACGCCCGCCTGATCGCGGGATTCGCCTATCAACGTCTGAACCGGCCTTACGAGGCAGTCGAGCTACTATCGGACATCCGATCCGATGACGACCCCGACGGATTGGTCCGAGAACTGCTCGCGCGCTGGGAGTAAAGTCGCTTACCCGAATTACCGACGAGTACCCTGACGATATAACCGCGGTTCGTCCGGCGGCTGTGGGAGCTACGCGCTATGCGAGGCGATGAAGCGCAAAAAAGCGAGACAGCCCGCGCACTTCTGGAGGGAATGTGCGCACAGAACCGCTCCGCCGAAGTGCATTATTGGCGAGGCGACGAATTGTGTTCCGCACGAATGCGGCTCCTCGATATCAGCGACGATGAAATTCGCGTCGATAAACCGCAATGCATCGGCCGTGAGGTCATTCTGCGACACGGCACATCGCTGACCGTGTATTTCTCTCACAGCGGGACGCTTTATGCTTTTAAGAGCAAGGTCACCAAGCCGATTCTCAGGTTCGATCTGAATCATCGGAAAAGCATCGTCGGAATGGCCCTCAAGGTGCCGACCGAAGTCAGTGAGGAACAACGACGTCACGACTTCCGGCTTTCCCTGGCCAGATACGACATCACGGCAACTCTGCACGAGACCTCTCCGCAAGACGTCAACTCCGCCCCGATCAGTGCAGCCCAATTCGCCGGGCGCTTGATTAACATTTCGGCTACCGGACTCGGCATGCTCTTCGATACCGACCGGTGCCCGAAATGCTCGCACTGGGATATTTTCTACATCCAGTATTGTCTCCCAAAGATTAACGAGCCGTTCGTCCTCCTGGTCGAAGTGCGGCACGCCCGAGCGATTCACGACGGTCTCGAAAAGATCGTCGGATTCAAATTCCTTGATACACGCGAACTGCTAATCAAAGTCCAGCTCCGACACATCGCGGAATTCCTGGCCGCTGAACAACGCCGCCAGTTGAACACCAGAAGGCGTAGCGGATAATCGGCGCGGCCGGAGGGGCATGGGACTGTACACAGCTCACCCGGGCGGGTATCCATGACAAATGAGACAGCCATCCGCGGCTCGTAACCGCCGAAGCAGACACATCATGCGAAACGCTCGTGTTTCCCGCTATGGATTGGCAAGATCGCGTTGGTTCCAGCGTCAGAATCGGCGTGTTATGGAGTGTACGCGCTGTCCGCGCCTGCGGGCACATTGCCGCCGGGTGGCACAAGCCAAACGTGCCGCGTTCCGCGACGAAACGTATTGGGGCCGACCCGTGCCGAACTTCGGACAGGCTGGCGCCACACTCCTGATCGTCGGGCTGGCACCGGGGGCCCACGGGGCCAACCGAACCGGTCGTATCTTCACCGGCGACCGCAGCGGCGACTGGCTCTTTCGAGCCTTGCACAAAGCCGGATATGCGAACCAGCCGATGTCAACACACGCATCTGACGGCCTGGAACTCAGCGACTGCGTGATCACGGCGGTGTGCCGCTGCGCGCCGCCCGACAACAAACCCAGTGCCGAGGAAATCAGAAATTGCTCGGAGTACCTGTGCGAAACGGTCGAACGCGTGCCGTGGCGGGTGCTGGTTGCGTTGGGGGGCTTGGCCTGGACACATGTTGGCCGCGCGCTGGAGATCAAGCCGGGCAAGTTTCGCCACGGGGCGGAATTCATGCTCCCTGACGCCCGTGTCCTGTTGGCGTCATACCACCCCAGTCAGCAAAACACGTTCACCAAGCGCCTCACCGAGCCGATGTTCGATGCCATCTTCGCCCGTGCCCGTCAGATCGCCGACGCATCCCAGTAGGGGCCGGTCTCCGTGCCGACCAAGCTACCGGTGCCACACCCGGTAATGTGATAGTTTCTACGGGCAGGTCGTCCCGTAGACGGCGAGCAGGGCGGCAAGGTCGGCAAGGTCTACGTCCCCGTCGCCATCGAGGTCGCCGTCTTCATATATCGCGCCGCTGGTTGTGCCGTAGTTGGCGAGCAAGATCGCCAGGTCCGCCAGATCGACGTCGCCGTCTCCGTCAAGATCGCCGAAGCATTCGGGAACGTATTCGTACACGACCAAATTCGAGTCTGTGTACCAGACGATCTCGGGTTTCCCGTCGAGATCGAGATCGCTCGTGATGAGCCGCTTGCGTCCCTGTTCTCGAACCGTCCCTTCGTGCTCCCAGATGATTTCCAACGTGTTATCGGCGACCCCGGTGAAGAGTATGCTGCGATCGGGAACCTGAAATAGAAGATCGCTGTAGCCGTCGCCGTTGGCATCCCCGGATATTACCCCGGCGTGGATCGCTCCCGAGGTGTTGAGTTCGTAGGTCCAGACCACCTGATACGCATTGTCCTCGGTGCTCTCAAACATCCACACCGTCCAACAGACAGGCTGACCGAACCCGCCGCTGCCGGTGAGCGCCACGAAGTCGTCTTTACCATCGCGGTCCAGGTCTCCTCCTTCCGTCACCCAATATCCGTTGTCATCCGGAAGCACGTCGCTTGTCCACGTCTCGAAGTAGTTGTTGCCCTCCCGGCATTCAACGACGTGGATGTAAACCTGATCGCCCACTTCCGGTGCGGCAATCTCCATATAACCGTCCCCGTCGAAGTCCCCAACACCCACGCATCCGCTCACGGCATAGTTCGGACCGTAGTTACCGCCGTACACCTCCTGATAGGTGTCATCGCCGATTGACTCGTAGACGGCGACCGATCGGCTACTGGTGCCTTGATGGCTGCAAATCACTTCCCGCAAGCCGTCCGCGTCCATATCAAAGACACGCAAATGCGTGAAGTGCGTGTTGACTACGCCCGTGTGATGCTCGGCGGTAGGCGCGGATGGAAACGTGTACGGATCCGGCTGCTCGTAGAAAACCAGGTACGGATCGGCGTAGTATCCCGCCTTCCAGATGATCTCCTCCAATCCGTCCCCGTCCGTATCGCCGATCCCAATAAACCACGAGTAAGACGTCGGCGGGCCGGTCTCGTGCACAAGGGCGAACGTGTTGTCCCCCGTCACCTCCCAGACCTGCACCGGCCCAAGCTGGTCCTGTCCATACCAAAGCTCCTTGGCCCCATCGTGATCCATATCCCCCTCCCAGATGTTTGTGAGTCCCCTTGGGAGGGAAGCTACCAGGGAAAAGTTATCCTCGCGTCCAGATACCTGCCGAACTTGATCACGAAACCGGTCCGGATCAAGCTCTTCCCGCGGCGACGGACCCACGCTTCGACGAGACCACAGCACGTCGAAGGTTTCGTTAACGAACTCCCGTTCCACGTCCGCGGTCGGTTGCACGATGTGCCCGACCTGCGCGTCGGCCGGATGAAAGTTTGCGGCATGCGCCGTGCCCATTAGCGTGGAAACAATCGCAAGCAACAGTACAGGGCTAAGCTGAATCGAAAGGCCTCGTGTGTTCATTTGTGTCCCTCCCTAGTTGAGGTTTAGGTGGGTTGGACAAAAGCCACTTTATCATTTTACACCATTCTCACTATAGACCTCGACCACAACGAAACATAATACATTTTTTCCACAAAACCGGGCTGGATGAGGTATGTTTCGCCTGTGCATAACCCCCACGCTTATGCTTGGGGTTCAGCTTGAGCCAGCAACTCTTGCACCGCGTCCGCCAGGTCGGCGAGTTTGAGCGGCTTGGTGAAGACGCGTTCGGCGCCTAAGCCACGGGCACTCTCCAGGAAGAGCTGATTAGAGGGCGCGCTGATTGCGATAATCTTGACACGCGGCTGCTTCATGCGGAGAAAGCAGATCGTCTCGATCCCATCTTTTTCCGGCATGATGATGTCGGTGATGACCAGGTCGAAATCCGTCGTTTCGAGCGCGCGGATCGCCTCGTTGCCGTCGGCCGCTTCGCAAATGTCGTATTCACACTGCTCCAGCTTCCGTCTCAGCACGCTGCGAACCGGAGCTTCATCGTCGACGATGAGAATACTATGAGTCATGGTGTTCACTCCCGATCCGGCCGAGCACGCTACTTATACATGATAAAAGAATACTGGTATTGAAAGGCTTCTGCAAGAACGCGACACCTTCGTCCAGAACGCCATGGTGTCCGATTACGTCCGAGGTATAGCCGGAGACGTACAGCACTTTGATCTCCGGGCGTGTTACGGCAAGTGCTTCGGCCAATGCGCGACCGTTCATCTCCGGCATGACGACGTCGGTGACCAACAGGTGTATCGGCCCGGAGTGGGCCGCGGCGAGCTTGAGCGCGTGCGGCGCGCTTTCCGCGGTCAGGACGGTGTAGCCGTGACTTTCCAACGCATGGCGCACCATATCCCGGACAACGTCGTCATCTTCGCAGATCAGGACCGTCTCGTTACCGTCGAGCGTTTGATCGGCCGGGTGCGGTCTGGATTTCGCCGATGCCGTTTCGTCCACGGCGGGAAAGTAGACCTTGAAAGTGGTTCCCCGATCCGGCTCGCTATCGACCATGACGTGGCCGGCGGTCTGCTTGACGATGCCGTGTACGGTGGCCAACCCCAGTCCGGTTCCCTGTCCGTCGGCCTTCGTCGTGAAAAAGGGTTCGAAGATCCACTGGACGGTCTGCTTATCGATGCCGCAACCGGTGTCGCTGATGGCGAACATCACGTACGGTCCCGGGCGCACGTCGGGGTGATCGGCCGTATCTTCTTCATCCAAGGTAACGTTCGCAGTCTCGATCGTGAGTGTTCCGCCGCCGGGCATCGCGTCGCGGGCGTTGACGACCAGGTTCATGACGACCTGCTCGATTTGATTGGGGTCGGCGTGAATACAGGCGGCGATCAGTCCGCCGGCCGAGAGCTTGGTTTGCAGGTGGTATTGCAGGATGTCTACAAGTTGGTCGAGCGTGACGCCCAGACCATAGTGGCACCAGCTCGTGAAGCTGATGATGCGATGTCCGAAGGTGGCGTTGGGCAATGCGTCGGGCACGACCGGCTCGACGTGCTTCTTGCATTTCGAGCAGTAGTCCCGGTGGATCGTGTGCTCGGTGACCACCGAATGCAGGTCTTCGGGCAGGTCCTCGACCAGCCGCGTGCGGGTGCGGCGGCAGCGTTGCAGCGGCCCGCCGCAGCACGGACAGACCTTCAGGCGGTGCGTCTGCCGCCGGTCGATCCGCGTCGGCGTCGGTCGGCGATGACCGGGATGGCCATCGCGTGCCCCGGGGCGTTTGCGGCGTCGACCGCGGGGTGTCGTGGCGTTGGGTTTGGTGTAGACCGGAATCATGCCGGAGGGTGTGGCGGGCGAAACGCCGGCCGTGCTGGCCCGCGCTTCCAGCAGCGCGAGCCGCGCGTCCTGCCCAGCAATGCGGCGGGCGGCCGCCAGCAGCGCGAGTCGTGCGTCCTGCTCGGCGATGCGGCGAGCAGCGCGAGAGTAACCGCGTCGGGGCCGAGCGTGTAGAGCCGGCGGGCGGCGGCCTCATCGAAGATGCCGGATTGCAACGCCGCCACCAAGCTGTCCAACGCGTCCGAACGTGTCGCCGTCTTGCGCATGCCGAGGATATACGCGCGTGCGCGCTCCCGGCGCAAGGGCTAAAGTGGGAAAATCTCAGAAAATCTTGCAGACGGGTGAACTGTTACTCTGTTGCGGTTTCCGCTGCTCACCGCCACCGCCGTCGCAAGGTATTCCGTGCGTAACCGCCCCGCCCCGCCTCACGCATTACCCCCGTCTCACGCCGCGAGGGGAAAGAAGCCCAAGGAGGGGGCCTAGGGGAAACTGCGGAGCTGGTTCCCCCAGATTCCACCCACAGATACTGCGGAAGAGCCCTAAATAGCGAGGAAGCACCTTTTCTCCCCCTTTTCTGACCCGGATTAGTAATGCCGTTCGTAACTGTCCCCAATATACGTACCAAATAATGCTCTAATAGCCCTATTTATCCCTACTCGCGCTGCTCAGATGATTATCAGACACGCCTCGTCCGCGCCACTGTTGGATTCAAACGAGGATTTCGTCATACTTATACTTCAGATGTTGGGAGCTTTGACACAGATGTCGCTTATCGCGACGGAGTAAGACTCCTGGCTGACTCATGAACGCCGCGCTCGCCGCGGATGAAATACATGAGCAGGAAACGAATGAGATCAATATCAACAGCCACGATCACGGCAGAAAGGCGTTTGAAATGAAGCGCCAATCCCTTATCAACCTCGCCATGTTGGCCCTGTCCATTCTGCTCATTAACAACATCGCCGTCGGCGGTGTTTGGGAAGATGAGTTTCCGATCACACAGGACCCCGTGTACCAGTACCGTCAATACCCGGCGGTAGCGCCAGACGACACACTCTACATGCTCTGGCCGGACTGGACGGTTTTTGAGGACACACAGATCATGTTGACAAAGAGCCCCGACCGAGGGCAGACGTGGCTCGGGCCTGACACGATCTTTTCCGGAATGGCGTACGAGGACTTCGATCTGCTCGCCAACGCCGAAGGGCTTCACCTGCTGTTCGTCGAGCTCCATGAGCACGGAGTGAATGAGAGGTCGCTGCTTTTCCACACCAAGAGCCTCAACGGTGGTGATACCTGGACGACGCCGGTCAGAATCGGCGATCGCGAGAGCATCGCTTCGATCAAGCTGTTCAGTGATGGCGGCGATTTGTTTGTCTACGCGATGAACTATGATTACGACACCGAGACGAGATACAACTACCTCTATCATAGCAACGACGGTGGCGTGACCTGGCCGGAGGAGGAGATCCTGCCGGGCACGACCGTACAGAACCCCGACTTCCTGGTCGATGACAACGGCATCCACATGGTCTACGGCGGATTGCTGTTCGAACCCGAGATCATGTATTGCAGAAGCACCGACGCCGGCGCCAACTGGACCACGCCAGTGGCGGTCTCGATGGGTGCGGGAGTACACGCGCAGCTTCCACAAATAGCGATCGACGACAGTGCGATCCACGTCTGCTGGGATGATGACCGCGAGGAATACTACAACACCATGTACTCCCGCAGCACCAACGACGGACTGACCTGGAGCATCGACCAGCGGATTAACGACACGTTCTACGGTGCCCGCGCGAGACTCCTCGCCGACGAGGAAGGGCTACACCTGGTGTGGTGTCAGTATCACGGCGACGATGGCTGGCCGCAGAGTTGGGGTAGCGGCGACTACGGGATTATCTGGTACAAATTCAGCGACGATTCCGGCCTGACCTGGACGGACGAATATCGTGTCTCGCAGAACGAGGACATCCCGACGATGGAGTTGCCCACCAGGGGTGCCAACCGCGTCAAGCTGTCGCAGTTCAGCGACGGCTTCTGCGCCACGTGGCAGGACAGACGCGACGGCAACATGGACATTTACATGCGTAACTACTTCGGCCCCGCCTGCCTTGGCGACGTCGACGGCGACGGTGACACCGACCTCAGCGATCTCGCCGAATTGCTCGCCGCGTATGGCGCGTCGGAAGGTGATCCAGGCTACAACCCGGACGCCGACTTCGACGCCAACGGCATGATCGATCTGAGCGACCTGGCGTTCCTGCTGGCCGATTACGGGTGCGGATCATAACAGTCCACCGCAAAAGTCGGCGGCGCCCATATACGAGAAAATGTGTCAGGAATATTCATCCTGACACTGACACTGACTGACACTGACACCTTTTCTGTCCACGGCGGAATTCGCGATTTTCGCTTGGATCGAGAGGCCCGTGCATGTAGATTGATGGTAGAAGCTCGGTAAATGGTAAGCATTCAGCGGTCAGCAATCAGCGTTCAGCCGAAAGTCGAGCGTTTAGCGACCAGATGTCACGAATAACGAGTTATTGAGAGCAGCGCGGGAACATGATCAAGGCAAGGCACCCGCCCGCCCCACGACGCGAATGGCTGAAAGCTTGTTGCAAACGGCTGAACTGTTACGGTAAATGGATAATCCCGGTTAAGGAGGTCTCATAGGTGAATTGGATGAAAACCGCATTCATGCTGGGCGCCGGATTCTTGTGTGTGAGCCACCTGATGGCGAACACGCCGCCAGGTCGAATTGCAGAGACCGCCGACGAGTTTGCGCCGGCATTGGTGAGCTCAGCGCAGGCTGTGGCCGTACCGGGCAAGGCACGGGCCAAGGCAGAATGGGAGCGGTTGCTGAAGGAGCGGAGACCGGCCGGCAAGGCCCCGTTGACTGTGGAGAGCACCACGGCCACCCAGTTGGGCGGCGGTTCGCGCGGTGATGTCAACATCGACATCGTCATTCTGACCGACGACTATGGAAATGAGACCACGTGGGAGCTGGTCGAGCGGAATTCCGCCACGCTGGTGGCGTCCGGCGGCCCCTACGATGACAACACGCTATACGAAATCACCGTCGCCGTAGACTCGACCCTGTGCTACGACTGGACCATCTTTGATACGTATGGTGACGGCATCTGCTGTCAAGCGGGCCAAGGTTACTTCGAGGTCTACTATGACGCCGAGCTGGTCTGCTCAGGCGGCGACTTTGTCAACGAGGACTACTGCGAGGGCATGGGCAACAACTGCCTTGATCCGACCGGCGCCTGCTGCGTCGATCTGGTCTGTGTCGCGACCAACACGGCGGCCGAGTGTGACGGGCTGGGCGGCCTCTGGTACGAAGATGAGAGTTGCCCCGAGTTCGTGTGTCGCGGAACCTATGCCGACTTCCTGGTGACGGCTCCGTACACCGGCGAAAACTATAACACCTGCGGCGCCGGCAACGACTGCCTGATCCGCTCGAGCACGGATCACACCTACGAGGTCATCATTCCGCACGACGGGATCTGGACCTTCTCGCTATGCCGGGTCGCCACCTGGGATACCTACATGTATCTCGGTACGTCGCTGTGCGGCAACGAGATTGCTTACAACAACGATCACGAATCCTGCGGCGTGCAGTCGGCGATCACCGAGGGGCTTTACGCCGGCCGTTACTTTGTCGACGTCGAGGGGTACTTGAGCATTTCGTGCGGCCTGTATGCCCTGGACATCTGGGAAGAAATCGCGCCGACCGGGGCCTGCTGCGACGCGGGGCTGGACTGCATCGGAACCATGACCGAGCTCGAGTGTGGGACAGCAGCGCCGGACGGCAGATGGTACGAGGGTGAGGATTGTGGTACGCCCGGGCAGCCGCTGTTCGATTGCCCCGCGCCGGGCGAAGGCGACACCTGTGAAGATCCGGTTGTGATCAGCGCGCCGTACCCCGTGACCGTGGACGGCACGAACATCGGCATGACCGAAGACTGCCCCGACCTGCTCGGCTGGAACGCCCAGTGGTTCTACGTCGAGTGTCCGTACGCCGAGAACGAGGTCACGATTACGCTGTGCTCGACGACCGATCTGGGCACCGCCGGCAACCTGATCATGGACGATTGCAACTGTGATGATTATGTCGACGACTCGGCTTACGTCTGGGCTGATCCGTGCATCACGCTGCATTTCGATGTCGCGGGGCCGAGCTACTGGTACTTCCCGGCCTACGCGCTCGATTCCAGCGACAACCCGGTTGACTACGCCGTCACGTTCGACGTCACAGAGCACGTACCGTGCGTCGACTGTGAGGACAACGAGGGCGAGGGCGATTGTTACGACGGCTACTGGGACACCTATAACGGTGGTTGCCCCACTGCCCCCGAGTATCCCTTGCAGCCGATCGCGTGCGGCGACGTGATGTGCGGCACGTCCGGTGTCTACATCTATGGCGGCGAATTGTACCGTGATATGGACTGGTACGAGCTGACCCTCGATTCTCCCGCCGTGGTAACCTGGTCCGCCGAGGCCGAGTTCCCCGTGGGGCTATGGATTCTGGAGGGTGAATGCCCCAACGTGAACGTGGTCGAATATACGAATGGGCCGGAGTGCACGCCGGTGAGCGTCTCGGCCACCCTGGAGGCGGGCACCTGGATCCTGATTATCTCGACGGCGGACTGGGGTGACTACCCCTGCGGTTCGTACTACGAGGCCACGGTGACGTGTGGCGTAGCCACCGGCGCCTGCTGCTACAACAATGGTGCTGACTGCGTCAACACCGAGGATCTGGAATGCTACAATGTCTACGGAGGCGAGTGGTACATCGGTGAGGACTGCGCTACATTCGATTGTCCGGTACCCTGCCCGGAGTCGCAGATCGATATCGCGATTAGGACCGATTACTTCGGCGCCGAAACCACCTGGGAGATCACCGACCACAACACCGGTGCGCTGATCTGCTCGGGCGGCCCTTACGATGACACCACGCTCTACGACGAACGCTGCTGCATCGGCTACCAGGATTGCGTCGATTTCACCATGTACGACTCTGCCGGCAACGGGATGTACTCCCCCGGCGGCTTCACCATCCTGCTCGACGGCGACGTGATCTTCGACGTGATGGGATACGGCTGGCATGGCTCCGAGGTTCTCGTCGAGAACTTCGGCGGCGGCTGCACCCACCCGACCGGTGCCTGCTGCACCGACGCACTGGAGTGCGTCGGGACCGTGACCGAAAACGAGTGCGCGGTCGGCTGGCCCGGTGCCCATTGGTTCGAAGGCGCGGACTGCGACGCCGGCTTCCAGTGTCTGGAAACCTGTGCCGACTATCTGGTCGAAGCGCCGTATCTCTCGCCGATCAGGAATACCTGCGGTGCCGGCGACGAGTGTGACCCGCCCAGCCAAGCCGGCACCAGTGACGAGCACACCTACGAGGTCGTCATCCCCTACGAGGGCCTATGGAACTTCAACACGTGCACCGACTCGGCATACGATACGTGGATCGCGGTCGGCACGGATTGCTGCCTCCAGGACATCGACTACAACGATGATGGCTGCGACGTGCAGTCGGAGGTCATTGTGTACCTCACGCCGGGCAACTACTTCGTCGATATCGAGGGCTACGGTTGGCGCTGCGGAGCATACCGGCTCGAGGTCCGCGAAGAGATTCCCTGTGTGGTCGAATGTCCCCCGAGCGGGATCCCCGAGTCCGAGCCCTGCGGCGACGACACCAACGGCGGCTGCGACATGGCCGTTCCGCAGTTCGAACCCATCGCGTGCAACGCGACCGTGTGCGGCACCGCCTACTTCGACGGCCTCCGCGACACGGACTGGTTCGAATACGTCGCCGCCAACGACGACACCATGACGTTTGAAGTGGAGGCTGAATTCGAGGTGCTCTTCGGGTTGATGGAGCAGTACGTGCCCGGCGAGCCCGGTTGCGGCAACATCACCGGCGACATCAATCCGTCCCAGGCCCTGCCGGATTGCACGCCGGGCAGCGTTCAATTCCCGGTTAACGCTGGTGGGACGTACTACCTGTTCGTGGCCCCGCAGTACGCGGGGGCGTTCACCTGCGACAGTCCCACCATTCACTACATCGCCACGCTGACCGGTGAGGTGGAGCCGCCTTGTCCGGGCGACCTCGACGGTGACAACGATGTCGATCTAGCCGATCTAGCCCAACTGCTGGCCAACTACGGCATGACCAGTGGCGCCGTCTACGAAGACGGTGACCTGGACGGCGACGGCGACGTCGATCTGAGCGACCTGGCCGCGCTGCTGGCGGTCTACGGGACTACCTGCCCGTAAGCGAACCAGCAGGCGGGAATGTAAGTGGAATTGAGGACGCCGCGGGGGGATGCCTCCCGCGGCGTGTCTCCTTTACGACCGCCCCCCGGCGGCTGTGGTTCTGGCGTATGCACCTCGTCGAACGAAGGAGGAACGCTACGGGCAGAGTCTCGCGCGCATGGAACCGGACAGCCGTCCGGCGCCCGTTCTTGTCGCTCAGTCCGGAAACGAACCGTATTCACGCATTTGGCGTTGGGTGTTAGAGCGTGTTTTCGGTAGCATGGGGGATATCACCCCCGCGTGTGTGAGCTTAAACCAGTTCTCGCTATGAAGGAGCCGTGGAATGACGCGACAACCAGTTGGATGCAGGGAAGGGATCTACCGCGACTTGATCGCTCTGACCGTACTCGCCGTGTTGGCGGCGCCCGCCGCCATCGCGTCGGGAACGCAGGTGAACGTGGACTACTCGTTCGATCGGCCGCAGGTCTCGAAGGTCACGATCGGCAACATCGAGTACGATCGGATCACGATGCCGGGGTGTGCAAGCGGCGGAACAGCCGGTGAGCCGGCGCTGCCCGCGGGTGGGGCGCGAATTCTGCTCCCGTTCGGCACGGAAGTATCGAGCATCAAGGTTGTCGGCGAGAGTGTCTCGCTGGGCACTGGATACCTGGTCGAACCGCTGTCCCTCCCGTTCAAGCTCTCGGACGGTCCGGACGCGGTGGCCCTGCCGACGCCGGACCCCGCCATCTACGGGGCTGTAGGTGTCTTTCCGCCGGCCACGTTCGAGGAAATCGGCACACAAGCTTTCCGCGGCTATCAGATCCTGGTGTTGAAACTTCATCCGGTCGAATATCTGCCGGCCACGGGTGAACTGCGCTACTATCCGAACCTCGCCGTGGTTGTGGACTTGGCGGAGACCGGCCGGGCTTCCTCGCTCCTGCGCGGGCTGGCCCAGGACGAGCAGGAGGTGTTGACCAAGGTCGACAACCCCGCCCAAGTCGACAGCTACCCGGCGGCGGGCGCGCGCGGCGAACGGAGCTACGATCTGCTGATCATCACGACGGACGCGTATGCCGCTACATTTCAGCCGCTGAAGAATTACCACGACGCCAACGGGATGCTGACCGAGATTCGCACGACGACCGACGCCGGCGGCAGTGACCCCGACACGATCCGCGCCTATATCACCGACTGCTACACCAACGA
>JAUWNI010000072.1 GCA_030612705.1 Phycisphaerae bacterium
GCCGCACTCGCGGCGACCCTTTGGCTTGGAGACTTTCCCCGCCGTCGCGGCCTTACGCTCCCGACGCAAGCGTTCCGCCAGCTCTTTGATGGCGAACCGCACGACGCCGACGCCGGTGTTGGTGTAGCCATCGGCACGGGCATGCGGCCGGAGGAAGTCAACGTCTTCGGCCGGTAGCTGCGTGGCGCGTATTTCCAGCAGTTCTTCCATCGGCGGTCTCCTGCGTAAGGTCGGATCGGCACCGCGTGCTCCGAAGACAAGTTCGGCACGGTGTGCATGCGGGCGACGGTAGCGCAATCGGGGCGGGAGCGCAAGGCCAATTTCCTGTTTTGTGGCACGCGGGTGCTTGAACGACTTCGTCCAATCTCAGCGCCGGACAGCTACCTAAACTGACAAGGCGCGGGATTCCCGATGTCATCGATCGGTAGTCGGAATCGGCGTCCGCGATCAGCGCGCCTCTCGATGTGTGGTTATCGCGGGGCTTGCGCCCTGCGCGGGTCGCGCTATCATGGTGGCATGCCCTCCGGATTCTCGCCCCATTTCACAGCTCGCATCGCGGATCGGTTACTGTTCGGCCGAGATGGCGACGTGGATCCGGGCCTACTTGCACGTTGGAGCGGACGTGACGTCGGCCTCGATCTCGCCGCCCGCGAGGAGTTCATGAGGCAAGTACGCCGATTGCTCGGATTCCACGTCCGCGATGAGGCGTTGCGGAACACGTGTGGTCCCTTGCTTGGCGTCCCGATCGAGCCGGGCAAGCTGATATTCTGGTGCTGGCACGTCGCCGCCAACCGCGAAGTGCTGAAGGCTGGCCGAGAGGTTCCCTGTAAGTGCCTTCTTTGGGGCAAGCTCTGGGCCCCCGTCGAAATTGTCCACGCCAAGCCCGGGCAGTCGATCAAAGGCGTCTTTGGCATCATTCTGACGTTCCGCGTGATCGACGGCCCCATGTGCCCGGTCCATTTTGAACGCTGGTTCCCGAGGAAGTTCCTCTGGATTCTCGCTCGGGAACTCGGCCTTACCACGTGGCGCGACCGACCGGGCAGATTCACAGGAGAACCAGCACAGCTCGTCGGCATGCGGTTAGCCGTCAACCTGATGCCGCGGGACCCCCATGCCACGGAGCCGTCCGATCGCATCATGTTCGAGCGATTCAAGGGCGAGGCGTTTCGCAACTATAACCGTCGATTGGTTCGCGAGCGACAGAAGCCGTGCCCCGCCGGCTATCGTTGGGCGTGTCACAAGTGCACCCTGGGACGCGACTTCTGTCCGGCGGGCGAATCTGGCTCACTAGCGCGCGCCTGTCGTCCGGTGTCGCTGGTGCAGCGGGGCTGTTTGCAATGCCGCCAAGATACGTGGCACGACGCCGGGACGTGCATGGAGTGCCGCCGGCGCAGCCCGCCGCTTCCCGAGATGGTGTCCTACGTGAACCGCATTCCGCCCTCGCTGGTCGCCGTCTGATCGGTCGAATGCCGAGGACGATCATCGAAGGGTGCCGGCATCCGGTGTGGCCCGCGCTTCCTCTTGAGCCTGTCGAAACAGTCCAGCCTGCATCGCACGCCCTCGGGCCAGCGGCTGAACGACGTCGATATCGTCTGCGGAGAGCGCGTACGTGGGCACTAAGCGTGCCGGCAACTATGCGTGGGAAGCCATCGTATCTGCCGTGGCGATATACTCCGCCAGTTGCCGGCGCGTGTAGTCGCCGGGATCTCCCGATGGCAGGCGAACGGCGAATGCCCCTCCCCGGATGCGTCGGCCATCGATCTCAGCCTGGTTCAACTGCCTGGTGAGTGCCACACCTGCCGCCCACGCATCGCTGTCCAACAGGACGGCGACGCGGGCGTGTCCACAGCGTTCCAGTAGCAGGCGTATCTGCTCCCGGCTCATCCCCTTGCCCAGCAGGGCTACCGCGCTAGCGCCTACCCGCGCGGCATCGGTGACGCCCTCGGTAATCACAACGAGGTTGTGTTTCTCGGCGTTGTGCAAGTTGTAGAGCACCTGACTCCGGGCAAAACCCGGCATCGTCCAGTACTTCGGGCGCTCGCAGACGCTCAGGTCGGGTACGGCGCGTGTCTGATAGCCGACCATGGTCAAGGTCCCATCCACCATGTGAAGCACCGGGACGAAGATCCGCCGCGCAATGTACGGCTCCGCGCAATCCTCGCAGTACATCCAGTAGTACAAACAGCTCAATTCGTCACAGCCGTAGCCGCGGCGCTCCAGAAAGGTTCGTGCCGGATGCACGGCCGGCAGTTCATTCAGCAGCGTAAACTGCCCCTGTGGCATCTCCACCCTCTTCAGTTTGGGCGGAGGGGACCGCGACGGGTTCGAGGCGACCAGGATGTGCTTTCCGAATCGCGGCGTGAGCATGTCCACCAAGTAGGTCGACTTCGGTGTTGCGTTGCATCGATAACACAGTGCCACGTGGATCAGCCGGGACTTGGCTTTCTTGTCGTAGGTGCCGAACAGGTGAGAAACCCACAAGTGCTGATGCGTGTCGCCACACAGCGGGCAGTTTACGCGGTAGTATTCGCCGCCCTGGACGTCAGCAAACAACCGGCCGTTTTTGCGGTAGTGGCGAATTGAGGCACGCGTACCACGGTTGGCCACCACCACCTTCCCAAACCGCGCCTGCAACACGCTGAACAATGTTGGATTGAGCACCGCTGGCACGTGTCACCTTTCGTTGGCAACGCCCGTCTTCGCCTGTCGTGACCTGCGCGCGTGTATGTTCCGGTCGCGGTATTCGATCGCCTTCGATCGGGAGGCGCTGAGGCGCGCGGCAACGGCCGGCGTCGGCCAGAACGTCACGCGATCTTCCAGGGGGTCCGTCTTGTGCTGATCGATTTGATAGCCGCCAATGAGCGGCCCCGAGGCCCAGTGCAGCAGCCGATCTAGCGCCTTGCAGAACCTCGCTCGCAACCAGGGCCGGCCCTGAGCCCGCAGTTGGCTACCGTATTCAATGCCCGCGCCCTTGAGCATGACGCCGAGCCGTTCGGTGAGGCGTCCGCCGTTCCTGTCCAGTTGCTTGGAGACCCAGCTCGGTGCCCAGCGGGCGCTCATGTGCCAGAGCAACCTGACCGACCATTCGTCGTTCCCCGCATCGGCGGTCAGCACGGCGCGATCGTAGAAGAACGCTCGCCCCGTCCGCTTCATGTCCTTCCACAGGTACGGATGAAATTCGTAGATTGCACGCTCAGTTTTGCGCCGGCCGTCGATTTCCTTCCCACCGTGGGCGAACAGGCGCAGCATCGGATATGCAGCATAGCGCACCTCTCCGTCTCGCTTGACGGTGAACACGAACTCGACTTGCGTCAGTAGCTGCAGGTGCTCGCGGAGCCGTTCACGCCGCGTCTGTGCTCCGGGCCGGCTGCGCGCGTCCAGCGCCGAGGGATCCCAGCCGCGGATACTGGCGATTGTCGGCACGTGGTCGAACACCCGGCCGTCATTCTCCTCGGCGATCGAGATCAGTGCGTAGAGCGTCAGCAGGCAATCGGTTCTCAATCTGGCGAGCACCTTGAGGCACTCTGTCTTCAACGATTCGGGGTCATTCCCAGCAACGTTGGACGGTAGCTGGACGATGGCAGCCTTACGGCCGCTTCTCGTGCAGGGCGGCACGCCGTTCGGTGCGCCAGCGAAGTGCAACTGAACACGCACTATGAAGCGCTGCGTGTTCGCCGCGCGTACTCCCCGCTTCACGGGGAGACGCTCAACGATCGCGTCCGGACGGAGCCGCTCCATTTGATCCTCAATCGTCAGGCCGCCGCTTCGAAATGCCGGATGGACGTTGGGCAGTTTGGATGGAGCGGCCGTGATTTGCCCACTTCTGTCAGTCTTCGCAGTATGGCCGCTGGCCGCCGCACTCACGTCGTCCCTCCCGGCGGGAGTGTGCCGTCGGCCGAGCCTTCCTCGAACGACGTACGCTTGTAGTCGAACAGCAACGGAATCGTGCCGCGGTACATGCCGTCGCGGCCTTTGATGATCTTCAGCAACACGGGAGTTCTGTCGGTCTCCGAGTCTTCTTCCCGCACGAGCTTATCTCGCTGGAGGATCAGGACGGCATCCGGGCTATAGACGGCACGAGCCGTGCCACGCGTGCTCTTGAGTGCATCCTTGCCGAGGCCTTCCTTGTTCTGCTCGGCGATGAGCAGCAACGCCGCCTCCGTGGCGCGCTGCAGTTTGAGCAGCTGGCCGATGACGTAGTTGTCGCGTTCGACATCGTTGCTCCACGGCGTCCCCTCAAGGCGCGTAAACGGAATCGTTTGAAGGTTGTCGATCAACACGTACGCATGCGTGGCCCCGGTTTCCTTCTTCGCCGACTGGATGGCAGCGAGCAGGCCGCTGTAGTCCACCTCGTCCATGCGCTCGCGATCCACAATGACGATCCGCTTGCCCAATTGCTTAAGCTGTTGCGCTGCACGGCTGAATTCGGTGCGATCCTCATCAGTGAGGACCAGCCCGTCGGGCGAGTTGAACGTCTTCGGCGTACCGGGTGACCCCAGCATGACCGTTTTCCACGGCAGACCGGACACCATGGAAAGCAGCCGCCGGTACATGTCCGACCGGCTCATCTCGAACGAGAAGAACACGAACAACGCCTCGGGGTTGGCTGCCACGACATCGAGCCCGAGTTGCAGGCCCAGAGCCGTCTTGCCCTGACCGGGCTGAGCGGCGAGCAAAAGGAAGCCCCGCAACCCGAGCAGATACTTGTCGAGTGTCGGCAACGTCCGCGTCGGCAGCCCCAAGAACTCCCTTCCATGCGTGTCCGCCAGGCCGGCAATGACCGACTCCAACTCCTCGGCCAGCGTGTCGACACCGACCTTCCCGGCTGTCCGCCGACTTGCCGCCGCCAGCGTGTCCGCCATGTCCTGCATCACACGGGCGATCTCGTCGATGTCTATTGCGCCGGAAGCTGTGTGGCTGTCGAGGTATGCCGCGGCTTCGCTGAGGGCCGCTTGGACCTCCGTACGCGCACCGGTGGTCACGATTTGGTGAACGTAGTGTTCCAGCTGCTTGACGCTCCTGATCGCCTCGGCGGCGGTCAGACGGTCGAGCATCCCGTGGTTAACAGACCAGCCCAACTCTTGTGCCTTCACGACGACGCTGTCGCCGTCCACGTACTCACCTTCAGCGTGGAGCGCCTTGACCGCCTCGTACACGCCCGCCAACGCCGGATCGCTCCAGTCGTCCGACTGGATCCGATCAAGAATCGCGGCGGCGAGGCCGGCTCGATCGTCGTTGATGCTCTGAAACAGCGTCGCGAGCACTTCCCGCTCGCGACGCTCCTGTCCCCCGAACTCCGGCCGGGCCGGCGGCGTGTGATGGACGTCTGCCGTCTCGCCAGAAGCGCCAGGGGTCTGCCAGGGCGGATTCTGCGGGTCAATCGTCACGCATCGACTCCCGAACATCTGCTATCGGACGGGCACGCGGATGAGCCACGAACCCCACCACACGCTGGAAAAACACCCTACACACGCTGGAGAAACACCCTACACACGCTGGAATGGCCGAGCTGTAACCTCGCGCGGAGGAAGGACTTACAAGACTGCTCGCGGCGCTAGCAGTTATGAGTGGTAACGAGAGAGGGCGAGCCGACCTATCGGCCGGCCGCCCTCTTCTCGATTGCAGCTCTCCGTGGCGAACCACTCTGCGGCGAACTATGTTGGCCGGCGAAGATACTGGTTGTCTTCGGCGAGACATCCGTGTCACGTCCAGTGCACTCAGGTTTGGCTTTCTCAGTGCCCGCCCGCGAAGTTTCGCTCGTAGGCGGCCCCGACCGGCCGGCATCATGGCTCGCGCCGTAGTTGATTCACAGACAGCTCGCCTTACACACGTCTTCTTCATCTTCCGTTCCTCGCAAACCTCCGCCGGACGCGCGCAGTCCAACCGACGAAGAGAGACACTCTCGCCTCGATTCTCACCACCGCTGCTTAATGACCTCGCGAATTCGCTGGACGGCGTCGTCGCGTGGAAATCGCCGGTGGCAGCCGGGGCCAACGCGACAAGCGGGGATTAGTCTGGCATCGGCCAAGCGTCGCAGGTGCGACACCGTTAGGCCCGTCAGCTTTGCCAACTCGCCGATGCGGATCAACTCTGCAGAGCATTCGTGTGCCTGAACAACCATGTCAGGGAATATAGCGCGTAGCGCACCGCGGCGCAAGTTCTGTCGTTTCACGAGTTTCCCGGTTTCTACATCCTGCATCTCGATGCACTGATAGCAGCGCCAAGCGGTTCCGCACTCGCCGTGAGTGGGACGATGTTCGCAACGTGCCGCAAAGCCTCCACCTACACTGATGTTCGCAAACGGGGCGGGACGGATCAGCGTTAGCACTGCCCGCCCCGCTCCCATATCGTGGCCGCGCTCCGTGCGGCCTACCGTGACGTCCGCTTGCGAGCCTTGGGCATGCACCTCTGGCATGTAATACAGTCGCGGTGCTTGTCCTTCACCGGCATTCCGGTCTCAAGCGGACAGACCGGCGATCCGTTTATCGACTTCAGCGGCACGACGTTGCGACCGACTCTCGGTGGCAGCTTCTCTCCGCGGTCTCGCGCCGCTTTCCGCCTGCGATCCTCCTCACGATTACGTTCGTTGGTTCCACGGAGCACGACCGAAGATCTCTCAGGCGGCGGGTCGCCATCGGTATCGGCAAACCACGCCCACGGGATTCCGGTTATGTGCGGCGGCGTACCCGTCTTTCGGTCCCAACTGAAGAGCAGATCCAGGTTGGGAAGGCTCGCCAATCGCAACAGCGCTGGCAGAAGATCGAGGTCGCGCCAACTACGCGTATATGCCCAAAAGTGAACATCGCCAAGCATGCTGACGATCTCATACCACGCGTCGATGTACTCCACGGTGTCAAAGTCGCCGAGATCGTGAACGCGGAGCCAGTGCACGCCAGAATGGCGGATCGCACCCACTATCAATCGGACGAAGTCGGCCCGCCGCGCGATGGCATCGTTCTTTTCGGCGCGTTCGAGTACTCCGTCGCGGCCTTCGCTAGTCTTCCACCCGTAGCAACGTGCCCTGCACACATCGGTCGCGATACGAATTCCGCTTGGACGCTCGGCGCAGCACGACCCTTCCGGCGACCGATTGAACGCAAGCACCTTGTCGGCCGGGCCAATCTTGCTCGCCGTGCTGAGCATCGTGCGTATGTCCAGCGGGGTTTCCGACTGCGCGTCTTCTGCTGCTATGCGCCGAGAATAGCGCACCAATGGATGGAACTTCCTCACGCAGCCTCCTCCGCGTCCGCCACGCATCGCGCGAGGGCTTCGCTCAGGCGTTGCTGGCACGTGCGAAAGCCCTCGATGAACTCGGCCAGTTGTTCGACAGACAGCGCCTCAATCATCTCGACGGACGCCTTGAACGACTCAAGTGTCTCTCGCGCGGTGTACGTGCAGCCAGCGGCTGTGCCCTGATCGCGGTGGCTAATTTGGACACTGCCGTTCCCTCCACTCTGCAGTCTGCTCGCCTCATCGAGCTTCTTCAGCCAGTTCCCCGGCGTCCCGTGCGAAACGTGGTATTGCCGGGCGAACTCACGCAAGCTCGGTAGTTCGAATCCACCCGTCTTGAGCGCCTGGTACTCCGCGTAGAATGCCCCGCGTGCCTCGGGCTTGGTGAGTGGCTGCGCGTTGTCAAGGTTAGCTTGTGCGGCGAGAATAGTCGCGACGGCCTCGGACACGCCTTCCAGGACCATACATCTCACGTGCGTGACGTCCGGATTCGCCATCATCCCGGCCAGTCGTCGAAAACCGCCGAGGATCTTGTACCGACCAGTGGCCGCGTTGCCGAGCAGGATTATGACATGCCCCTTCGTTCCATCGACGGCCCCCGCTTCAGGGATGAAAGTCTTGGGATCGCACCGCTTGACGGTCTTGCGGAAGGAGTTCTTCTTGTCGTCGATGTCGATATCAAGCAGCGCGACCGTCTTGACTACTGCACTGGCAAGCACGGCCTCGGGGTCGAACGCTGCCTTTGCGGCGCGTCCCCGCGTACGGGCAGACCGGTCGCTACTCTTCTGTGCTGAGCGACGCTCATTAATCTTGTTGGCCTTCGTCTTCATCCTCGATCTCCAACGTGATTGTGCCGCTCATACAGACAGGCTAGATGCCTGCCTCGTCGAGTTGCCTCTCTGCACGCGCTACTTCACGCTCACGCCGTCGTGCTGGGATCGCCGCGGCGGTCGAATCTGTCATCGAACAGCGCAGCGCGAAACGCTCGATCGCCTCGATGCTCGTTACGACCCTGCCGCCGAGTTTGAGCGTTTCGAGGCGAACACCGCCTACACCGGCCGATGCCCAGCGGTACAGTGTGCTTATGTGCACGCTCTTGCCGCCACGCTGACGCGGGAGGAATCGAGCGGCTTTCCGTAGCGTCAAAACTCGCTCGTGCGATAAATCAATCGGCATTGCACTTCCTCGCACCGGTTCGCTTTCAATTGCGAGGGAATGCTAACCCGCGTTTTGGAATGGAATAATTCTCGTTATTATTCTGACGGTTTATTCCAACTGACTTGTGTGTTCGGCAATGCAGTAACCGATTGCCAGAGTGATGTTATGGCTAGGGAGAGATTTCTGTAGGAATAATTATTTTGACTTGACAGGTCCTGTTCCAAGAGCCTTCTCTTTGGCCTTCTTGCGTCGCTTGGGCACGTTATTCAGAAGTCGGACGAAGTCCTTAAACGAAAGATCGAAAGTCGTCGCACACTCTCTTCGATCTTTGTAGCGCCCAGTCTGCCACGCGTCATATATCGTGTCGTCCCTCTTGTGGTCGCCCTTCGGAGGACGGCCTCGCCGCGGTTTCTTCCGTGCCTCCAAGTCTACGTCTGATCGCGTAGTGTCGGTTTCGCGCGCGTCGCCTGCGCGCTGCTTCAGGCGATCGCTCCAGACTCTGTGCAGCGCCTTCTCCACGAAGCTGGCAAGTTCGCCCCCGGGGCGGGGGACATCCATTGGCAATGGGGGGCAGCCCGCTGGCAGCCACGGGAGCGCCCGCAGTGGCAGCGTAAACTGCCGATAGGCTCGGTCGACCACCTTTCTGTGTCTGGGCTCTGCCAGCTGACGCGGGTCATCCAGGACGACCCGGAGACTCTTGAGTGCCCTCACCCACCGCGGATAATCGGGATCGCGCTGCTTAGGGGGACTACTCTTCCATAAATCGACTTGGTTCTTGATCGCCTTCATACACGCCGCATGAACAATGTGAAGTGCCCGCAGACAGGCCTGCCGCACCACGTCCGCCGCGTGTTTGGCAACCGCCCACCCCTCGTGGGCAGAGATGTCGCGAAGGACATGGTTCGATGCCAGGATCAATTCCCGCTCCACGGCATCGGAAAAGACGGGAGGCTCGCTCACCAGATCGAGCAATCGCTTCCGCGCAGCCATCACTGCTTTGGAATCCCGCGCCCGGTGCAGGACCCAGATGGCCTGGATCGCATCCGTGCACCACACGCGGATCTTCGCCAAATCGTCTGGCAGTTCGGTCTGCACCCTGGCATCACCTCCACGAAGACGCCGATGGAGCGTTATCCGCGACCGTGGGGCCATGTTCTCCCACAGAGCAGCGGGGCGCAGTCTACCCCGTCCGGGCCACGATTTCAGCCACGCGCGACCGATCCATCTCGGCGTAGACCTCGGTCACCGCCATCGAGCGATGTCCTAGCAATACGCGCGCCACCTCCAGCCCGTGCTCCTTCCTGATCCGCGTCGCGAAATTGTGCCGTAACTGATGCGGATGCCAACGTGGAACCAGTTGTTCGCCGTCAGACGGCAGACCCTCGGCCTTCTTCGCCTCCCGGTCGGCTTTGTCACAACCCCGTTGGATCGCCCGCCGGTAAGACGCCACGGTGTATCGCTCGTCGGGCCGTCGGCTCGGATTGCGTTTCCGCCGGTTGCGTTGGCTCGGCTGGACCGGCGTCTGGCGTCGCTGCCTGCGTTCGGCAGCACGTTCCGCCTCGGCCTCGGCCGGGCTGAACAGGAACGCGTCCAGCTCAGGCTTCAGGAAGGACCGGATAACCTGCTGGGCTCGCGGACCGAGTTCCACGACGCGATTATGGCCGTGGTGCTCGGTCTTGTGACTCTCGGGCCGAAAGTGCCAAATGCTGCCTGTCATGTCGATATCCGAAGCACGCATCAGCACAACCTCGCCCGGTCGCAGTCCGGCCAGGCGCTGAATTTCGATCATCGCCCAGACCTGGCGGGATACGTGCGGATGAACCGCGTCCGCGAATTCGTCGGGAACGGGCTGAACCGACGCGGCTTCTCGCACCTCGGACCGGCCACGCCGCAAACCAGCGACAGCCTGCAGCCCGTGGTGTACATCCGGGCGTACGAGTTCGTTTTCCACTGCCCACTTGAACATGCGTTTGATGCGGGTGATGTAGCCGTTGATGGTCGCCCGACAGTCGCCGTGGTCGATCATCGCCTGCCGGACGGCTTTGAGTGCGAGCGGCCCAAACGATGATGCAGGTGTCGAACCGTACAGCCTCCGGAGCGGGCGCATGGCGAGCTTGATCCATACCTGTTCGCTTGTCGGGCTCCCGTCCTTGACGTAGTAGCTCTGAGCGTGACGCCAATACGCCGCGATCAACTCGGTGATGGTGAGGTCCGGCTTGAGATCGTCCCGCGGTTCCAGTAGCCGCCGGCCGTTGGCGATCCACTCCGAGATGACTCGATCGTACTCGGCCTGGCTGGCCGAAGTCCCGTACGGCCCCAGGTAGATGTCCTTGCCGTTCAGCGTGACGACGGCCAGACCCCGGGCCTTGTGTTGGCGATAAGCAGGAAGTTTGTCTACGGCGAGCTTGGGCATTGTGCGACCTCCGAATCCGGAAAAACGGTACGTACCGTTTTTATCCGATCCCTGAGCCGCACTGTCCTACGCAGACAGGTACGCTAAACCAAGCGTTCGGCGCGATTTAGATGAATGGAGCCGATGAGACTCGAACTCACGACTTCCTGCATGCCATGCAGGCGCTCTCCCAACTGAGCTACGGCCCCTGGGTGTTTCTATTCAAAATGGAATGGTGAGGGGCGGACTTGAACCGCCGACACACGGATTTTCAATCCGTTGCTCTACCAACTGAGCTACCCCACCATGGCTCCCGGAGGCCACCACAGCCAACATCCCCGGAACTCTCCATGGAACCTATACACTAGCGCACACTACGGCCGATTCCTCCTGCCGTCAAGTTTCCGCCGAGTCAGCGGCGGTTCAGACGCAGGCCCACTCCCGATGGAACTCTTTTCCCCCAAATAGGTTATAGGAGGCAGACATGTTGCGGCTCTAATGCTCTGTCGCTACTCGATTGATGGGTGGCCCATAGCTTTAGCCGTGGGGGACACGAATCGAAGTTCTATTCGTGTCCCCCACCTCTAAAGAGGTGGGCCACCCTTCGTATTATCCATCATTCCACGTGCAACAGAGCACTAGCCCGCGCCTACGGTTGCTCAGACGCCGTCTTAGGTTTCGTTTTCCAGCCCGCGAAAATCAACCCGACTTCAAACAGTAGAATCATCGGCCCCGACAGTAGCACGTGACTCAGCAAATCGGGCGGCGCGATCATCCCCGCAATGATCACAACTATAAGGTAAACCACCTTGCGATAGCTGCGCAGCGTCTCGATCGGCACCAACCCGCTCCGCGCCAGGAAGACCACTACCAGCGGCATCTGGAACGCCAACCCGAACGCCACCGTCAGCACCAGAACGAACGTCAGGTACTCTCCGATCCGAAAATGCGTCGTCACCAACGCCCGCCGACTGTCACGCATAAACTGGACCGAATAGGTTTCCTCGGCGGTGCCCCGCAGCTTCAGCTTCTGATCGACCAGATTGAACCACAGCGCGCCCAACGGTAGCTCTTCGGGATCCTCCTCGAAAACCGGCACCACCGGCGCATCGAGGATCGCGGGTTGCGTGCTGGGCACCTCCACGTCGCTCCCGCCCAATAGAATCCGTTCCAGCCGGGTTGGCTGCGCCTGCGGCAACGGCAGCCAGTTGCTGAACCCCACCAGAAAATTCAGCGACAGCATCAGCGCGAACAGGTACATGAAAACCACGCCGGCCAGAAACAGCCCCACGCTGGTCGGCACAAGCTTGTAAACCCATTTCTTCTCGACCTTGTAAAGCCCGACCGCGATGAAGTTCCAAACCTGAAAAATGATGTACGGCGACGATATCACCACCGCCGCAAATATTACCACCTTGACGTAAATCAGAATCGTCTCGACCGGACTCGTCGCCAGAAAGCTGTCCGGCTGCCCATGCTTGCGCAGCGCCAGCACGACCGGACGGGCGATCAACTCCAGCAGGTACTTCGCCGGCCAGATACAAACCAGGCACGCCGCCACGAACGCCAGCAGACTGCGCATTAGACAGCGGCGCAGGTCGTCGAGATGCTCGCCGATGGTCATACGTGCCTCGCCGGCCGGCTCGCGTTGTTCAGAGGATGACGACGCCATGCCAGGAATCATACCGATCAAAGACGGGGCGTACAGACGCGCCGATTTTCCCTCCTTGTCGAGAGCTATATCAATCCGCCGCACAAGTCATGTAGCGTCCGGGCGCAACAACGACTTTTGTGGCGGACTGATATACGCCTCTTTCGCGAATACCGCCTCGCAAACAAATTCCGCTATTTCGCGCTTCTCTCAAATCGCCAGCAACATCGCCTCAACGCTGCGTGGAAACGCACGGTCCGGTCTCCTATGGTCCTGCGGAGTAATGATGAACAAACCCACCGTTCTGGAAGTCCGCTGAATGAAGCTACCTGAATCACTCGAATGGGCACGGGAATTCCTGCCCGATTACTTTTGCGACGAGCCCGCGCCGTTTCACGCCGAGCTGATGGCCGACCTCGAAAACGCCGCCCGCCGACTTATCGCGCGCGTTGCCCCCCGCGGGCACGCCAAGAGCACCTGTGCGGCGTTTGCATACCCGCTCTGGTGCGTCTGCCGACAACGCCGCCGAAATATCGTCATCATCACGCACGAGTCCTCGCTCGCCACCCAGTTCGTTCGCGACATCCGTAGCGAGCTCGAAACCAACGAGAGAATTATCGAGACCTACGGCGATCTTTGCGTCGAGGAAACGACGAAGGAACAGGGCCCCAAGCGCAAACGCGAGGTCAAACGTGTAGTCAAACGAGCCCATACCTCGGCGAACAAACCCCTCGCCGGCGCTCAGGGCGCTGATGGCGCAAAACGCAAACGACGCAGACGGTCGAAGTGGTCCGAGGCGATGTTCACTACCGCCACCGGCATCACCGTTCAAGCCAAAAGCTCCGGGGCGAGCTTGCGCGGCGTGCGAGTCGGACCGAATCGCCCCGACCTGATCATCTGCGACGATATCGAGAAAGACGAACTGGTTGCCACGCCCGAGGGTCGTCGCAAGCTCGAACATTGGCTGCGCCGGGTGGTCATGCCGGCGCTGGCACCGGACGGTCAACTGCTCGTGCTCGGCTCGCTGATCCACTACGACTCATTGCTGGCGAACCTACGTGACAAAAAACGCTTTCCACGCTGGGATTACAAGGTTTATCGCGCGCTCGAAGCCGAGCTGGCCGAGGATGACAAGTATTACCGCGTGGCACTCTGGCCCGCTCGCTGGCCCGTGCAGCGCCTCGACGAGGAACGCGAGCGCGTCGGCACGCTCGCCTTCGAGCAGGAATACCAGGCCAACCCGATCGACGACTCCATCCGCGTCTTCCAGCCCGAGTGGCTACGCCGATATGACCCCGACGAACTCGTCGAGCAAAACCTGATCACCCTCATGGCCGTCGACCCCGCAACCGGTACCTCCGGCGGCGACTTCTTCGCCATCTGGATCGGCAGCCTCGACCACACCACCGGCATCATCTACACCCGCAAGCTCACGCTCGAGCGCATCGGCATCGTCGCCCAGGTCAAACGCATCGTCGCCGAGTTCGAACAGTGGCGACCGGTCAAGATCGGCATCGAGACCGTCGCCTACCAGGTCGCCCTCAAGCAGATCCTCGAAGAGCATAGCCGCAAGAATCGGCTTTACATGCCGATCGTTCCGATCCAGTCGACGGCGAACAAGCGTGCCCGGATCGAGGGCAGCTCGCCGTTCTACGAAAACGGCACGTTCCGCCTGCCGCCGGCGCTCGACCCGGAGATCGAAAGCCAGTTCCTACACTTCCCCAAAGCCAAACACGACGATGCCCCGGACGTCTGCGCGATGGGGATCGAGCTCGCCCGCACGCTCCGCAGCGCCGGCACGGTCGAAGGCATCACCGCCGGCCGAAACCCCTTCTCCCGCAACGGCGGATGGTAAGCCCGACGTGGCGCCGGCCCTGACAGGGGTAGAGAAGACCGGTTGATTACCCGGTCTTCCCTCCCTCCGAACCGGACGTGCGGTTCCCCACATTGTAAACGGCCGATTCGTGTCCCCCACGGCTAAAGCCATGGGCCATCCGATTCCTTGGACCCTTGAACCCTCGGCCCCTTGGCCTCTTGGACCCCGGCCCCTTGGTCTCTTTGGTTGCGGTCAAAGGCCGTGCTTTGCAACGGTGGAAATGAAAATGTCATATTGGCAAGACAGACGTGTGTTTATCACTGGCGCGTCCAGCGGCATCGGCTGGGCACTGGCCGAATATCTTGCTCGCCGAGGTGCCAAAGTCGGCTCGATCGCTCGGCGGAAAGAAAAGCTGGCCAAGCTTGCCGGGAAGATCGAATCGGCAGGCGGCCGCGCCGCGCCGGCCGTCGCCGACGTCACCGACACGGATCAAACCCAGCAGACCGCCCGAATGTTGGCGGAAATCCTCGGCCCTTGCGATGTGCCGATCGCCAACGCCGGCACCAACAGATATACGCGTGGCGAAGTTTTCAACGCGCGGGACGCTCGGGCTGTCTTTGCGACGAATGTTAATGGCGTGATCAATTCGATCGGAGCCGTACTGGACGGGATGATCGCTCGCGGGAGCGGTCACGTGGTCGCAATCGCGAGCATTGCCGCCATGCTCGGCCTCCCGCGGAATGGCGTGTATTTGGCTAGCAAGGCGGCCCTGGTCACGCTCATGGAAAGTTTGCGTGTCGACCTGCACTCGTATGGCGTCAAGGGGACAACGATTTGCCCCGGGTTCGTGGAAACGCCTCTAATCGCGGACCAACCACGGGAGGCTTTGAAGTTCTTGCTGGAGCCGCCGGAAGCGGCCCGGCGAATCGCCCGAGCGATCGAGCATGGACGGGCTGAATACCGGTTTCCCTGGCAGATGTGGCTGGCGGCGCGCGTAATGCGGGCGTTGCCGTTCGGTCCATACCGGCGGCTGTGCTCGTTGCTGCTCAGGCGCAGCTAGTGCTCTGTCAGTGTTGCTTTGATGGGTTCAACCCGAGGAGCCGCGGACTTCAGTCCGCCCGGTCCTTCGGAAAGTGTAAAGTCTACTCCCCACGGCAGCTCCGCGCGTGCTGAAGCACGCGGCCCCGCGGGTTTGCGCCCCATGCCTCGAACGAGTAGAGACAGAGCAGTAGCGAAGGCCACGCGCCTCGTAATCGCTCCCGGCACGGCTGTTCATCGCGCCGCCCCGCGGACAACTGCCGCCACCTGGTCTCACATGTCAGTTTGGCAGCGGTAAGACCCGCGCATCCCGAGGCTGCTCTACACGCAACGCTTTGAATGTCAATGACTTACGTGCGCCAGCCAGCTTGGGTCCGCTGTGGTATCCCACTTGCCACGTCACTGTCAAGTGCATAACCGCGCATAATGCGCGCCGTCGCGTACAAACGTTTCACGGAGTCCTAGAGATGTCAAAAATCATCGGGATCGACCTCGGTACCACCAACTCGGTTGTCGCCGTCATGGAAGCCGGACAGCCGAAAGTCCTCGTCAACGAGCAGGGTGCCCGGCTGACGCCTTCGGTGGTGGCGTTCACCGAGAAGGGCGAACGCCTCGTCGGCACCCGTGCCAAGAATCAGCAGGTCACCAACCCGCACAACACCATCTATTCCATCAAGCGCTTCATGGGTCGGCGTCACAACGAGGTCGACCACGAAGAGAAAATCGTGCCGTACGGGATCACCGGCGGGCCTGATGAGCTCGTAAAGGTCAAGGTCGGCGATAAGGAATACGCCCCGCCCGAGATTTCTGCGATGGTCCTGCGCGATCTGAAGGCCACCGCCGAGCGATACCTCGGCGAGACGATCGAGCGTGCCGTCATCACGGTGCCAGCCTACTTCAACGACTCGCAGCGTCAGGCGACCAAGGAAGCCGGTCAGATTGCCGGTCTCAAGGTCGAGCGCATCATCAACGAGCCGACCGCCGCCGCTCTGGCGTACGGCCTCGAAAAGAAGGTCAACGAGAAGATCGCCGTCTTCGACTTCGGCGGCGGGACGTTTGATATCTCCACCCTCGACGGCGGCGACAACGTCTTCGAGGTGCTCAGCACCAGCGGTGATACGCACCTCGGCGGCGACGACATAGACGAGGAGCTGATCAATCACCTCGCCGACGAGTTCCGCAAGAAGGAAGGTATTGACCTTCGGCAGGACCCGATGGCTCTGCAGCGACTCAAGGAGGCTGCCGAACGTGCCAAGTGCGAGCTTTCCACCAGCATGGAGACCTCGATCAATCTGCCTTACATCACGGCGGATTCGAGCGGGCCGAAACACCTCCAGGTGACCATAACGCGGGCGAAGTTCGAGCAGTTGATCGAACCGCTGGTCGAGCGTTGCCGCGGGCCGGTCGTGCAGGCGTTGCAGGATGCCAAGCTGGCACCGTCGGACATTGCCGACATCGTGCTCGTCGGCGGTTCGACGCGTATCCCGCTCGTGCAAAAGCTCGTGCAGGACATCTTCGGCCGCGAACCCAACCGCGGCATCAACCCCGACGAAGTCGTCGCGATGGGTGCCGCCATTCAGGGTGCGGTCCTCACCGGCGAAAAATCCGACATCGTGCTGCTCGATGTCACGCCGCTCTCGCTGGGCGTCGAGACGCTCGGCGGCGTGATGACTTCGCTCATAACGCGTAACACCACGATTCCGACTTCCAAGAAGGAAATCTTCTCGACCGCCGCCGATAGTCAACCGGCTGTCGATATCCACGTGCTCCAGGGCGAGCGTCAGATGGCCGGCGACAACCGCACGCTCGGCCGATTCCAGCTCACCGGGATTCCATCGGCACCGCGCGGCATTCCGCAGATCGAGGTCACGTTCGACATGGACGCCAACGGCATCCTGAACGTCTCGGCCAAGGATCTCGGCACGAGCAAGGAGCAGTCGATCGAGATCAAGTCGTCCTCCGGTTTGGGCGAGGATGAGGTCCAGCGGATGGTCAAGGAAGCCGAGACCCACTCCGCCGAGGACGAGAGCCAGCGCAAGCTGATCGACCTGCGCAACCAGGCCGACCAGATGGTCTACGCGACCGAGAAGACGCTCAAGGAGCACGGCGAGAAGGTCGACGCCAAGACGCGCGGCGAAATCGAGCAGGCCGTCAACCGCCTCAAGGACGTCCAGAAGGGCGACGACGCGCCGGCGATCGAAAAGGCGATCGAAGCCGTCACCGCCGCCTCACACCGTCTGGCCGAAGAGGTCTACAAGGCTACCGGAGCGGCCGCGGGCGCCGCCGCGGGTGCCACGGATGTCGGCGTCGGTGCCGGTACTCCCACCGGCGAGGCCAAGCCCGACACCGGCGGCAAGGACGACGATGTCATCGATGCTGAGTTCGAGGTGAAGGAGTAGCGCTCTGTCAGCCATGAAGTAAACGGTGGTGCGGGCGTCCCACCAATACTATCCGGGATTCTGTCCGTCTACGATTCCTACATTGTCCTACTTGCGCGGTGCGCGCCTTTGTGCTCTATTATGCCGCATGGCACGCAGACGCTACGCCGGCACCGCCCGCCCCGATCCCCATCCCGGAGGATCAGGTTCTGGGCCGGCGATTCATCCGCCTGCTCGACGGGCAACTATAGCACTTGCGCGGTCACGCCCCGCACGGCAACCACTCCTTCTTCTACGACCAACTCGTCGTCGCCCATCTGCCGGCCTTCTTCAACCCCATCCTGACCGGCCTGCGGAAGATCGAGGACGTCTTCAACGTCCCCGCTTCGACATCCTGCGTGGTGTGCCCGACCACGCCACGCTGACCGGCGGCCAAGCCAGTGAGACCGAGCAACTGCGCCAAGCCCTGCGGGCCGGCTGCTTTTACGTCATCGACCGCGGCTTTCAGCAATATCAACTGCTGGCCGACACGCTCGTCCGCGTCGGCCGGCGCGCGACCCGCACGGCGCTGAGGATATGCGCCCAACATCGCCCGCCTCTGAATCTTGCCCCACCCAATTGCCGCCATACCAACGCCATCAATCCAATCTCACGCTACAACCTACGCTCTGGCAATTCCCGGGCCGGACATTATAGGTTGAAAACCGGTCCCACATCTTATGTTGCACGATCTTTTGTTGGGTGGCCCACGTTCCCCGAACGTGGGTTCTCGATTTGACGGCCGGCGAGGCGCCGGCCGCTACATATGTAACACCGACGGGCCGCCGATGCCATATTCAGGTTGGGTGGCCCGCGTTCTCCGAACGTGGATTCTCGATTCGACGGCCGGCGAGGCGCAGGCCGCTACATCTTCACCCAGACGCCGCCTTGCCGGTGGCTTTTGACGGCGGCGTCGATGAACGCGATGCCAATCCGCCCGTCTTCGACGTTGGCGTATTTGCCGCCGTCGCATTCGAACGGCCGGCCGGCCAGGTAGGCCCGGACGTCCTGCTCAAAGCAGCGGTGCAGCCGGGCGAATGCGTCGTGGAACGCTTCCGGATGACCCGAAGGAATGGTCGGCTCGGCCATCAGGTCTTCCGGCAAATCACCAAGGAACCCGTCATTGGCCGCCACGGCGCCGCGCCAATATGTGCGGTCGGGCTGGTCGGGCAGTCGGATAATCACCTGTTCCGATTCTTCCTGCACCCAGACCAGCGAGCCTTTCGTACCATTGATCTCGATGCCCAGATCGTTCTTGTGACCGATCGCGATTTGTGACGCCCGCACCAGGGCCTTGCCGCCGTTGGACAGTTCGCAGTAGGCGGTGAAGTGGTCGTCGAGTCGGCGGCCCTCGACGAAGGTTTCCAGATGGGCGTGCAGGCGTTTGACGTCGAGCCCGGTGACGTAGCGTAGTTGCATCAAAGCGTGCGTACCGATGTCTCCGCCGCAGCAGCTCGCGCCGGCCCGCTTGGGATCGACCCGCCACTCGGCCTGCATGACGCCCTGGTCCTCGGTCCGGTCGGCCAGCCAGCCCTGGAGGTAGTAACTGTCGACCCAGCGGACATCGCCGATCAGGCCGCTTTGGACGATGAAGCGCGAGAAGCGGCTGGTCCAGTGGCCGAGGTAGGTGTGAGCGACGCCGAAGGGGATTTGATGCTGCTTGACCGCGGCGACGAGCTTGTCCGCCTCATCGAGCGTGACGGTCAGCGGTTTTTCGCAGAAGACGGGGATGCCGGCCTCGATGCACTTGATGGCGGGATCGAAGTGGACATGGTTGGGCGTCACGATCAACACGTAGTCCAGCTTCTCGCCGACGGGTTTCTTCACGGAGTCGGTGATCATCTCGTCGTAGCTGGGGTAACCCTGGATCGGGTAGGGCCAGCTCTCCGCCTCCCGCATCGCGACCTTGGGATCGGGATGCAGGGCGGCGGCCGTGACTCGCCGCGTCCCGTCGAAGTGGATCGCCCGCTGGTGTGGGTGGACGATGAACGCCCCGGCGCCACCGCCGATCAAGCCGACGTTGAGAGGTCTCGCTGCCATGTTTCGCTTCCTTCGGGTGTGATCGTGGATGATGTAGCGGCCCGCGCCTCGCGGGCCGTACGCTCAGATCGGTGTTTCCGGCCTCCTACGGCCGACGAGGCGCCGGCCGCTACATGTGTTGTGGCACAGCCGCCCCCGGTGGATCCGGTGCTTACGCCGATTCCTTGCGGGCCTTTTTGGGTTTCAGGAGATTTTCTTCGCCACGGACGACTTCGGCGGTGACGAAATAGCTGCCGCCGACGGGGCGATCGGGAAGTTCATACATGTAGTCGAGCATAATCTCCTCGACCACCGAGCGCAGCGCGCGGGCTCCCGTGTCGCGCTCAATGGCGCGGACCGCGATCTCGCCGAGCGACTCTTTCGTGAATTCGAGCTTGGCGTTCTCGATCTCGAAGAACTTCTGATACTGCCGAACGATCGCGTTGCGCGGCTCGATCAGAATCCTGGTCAGGGTTTCCTTGTCGAGCGGCTCCAACGCGCATTGTACCGGCAGGCGACCGACGAACTCCGGTATCATGCCATACTCGATCAGGTCGTCGGGCGTCACCTCACGCAGCAGCTCGCCGAGTTCGTGAACCTCGTCGAGTTCGGTAGGTTCCTCCTCGAAGCCGATCGTCTTGCGGCCCAGGCGTTTGCGGACGATCTTGTCGAGGCCCACGAACGTGCCGCCGCAGATGAACAGAATGTTGCTCGTGTCGAGTTGGATGTACTGCTGCTCGGGGTGCTTGCGGCCGCCCTGCGGCGGTACGTTGCTAACCGTCCCTTCGAGCATCTTGAGCAAGGCCTGCTGCACGCCTTCGCCGCTGACGTCGCGGGTGATCGAGATGTTGTTCCAGGTCTTCCCGATTTTGTCGATCTCGTCGAGGTAGATGATGCCGCGCTGGGCGGCCTCGAGGTCGTAGTCGGCGTTCTGGAGCAGCTTGAGCAGGATGTTCTCAACGTCTTCGCCCACGTAGCCGGCTTCGGTCAAGGTGGTGGCGTCGCCGATCGCGAAGGGCACGTTGAGTTGTCGAGCGAGGCTGCGGGCCAGCAGTGTTTTGCCGGAGCCGGTCGGCCCGATCAGCAGGACGTTGCTCTTGTCGAGCTCGACGTCGTCCTCGGTCGCCGTGTCGCCGTGCGAGAGCCGCTTGTAATGATTATGAACGGCGACCGACAGGGCCTTCTTGGCAAGGTCCTGGCCGATGACGTACTGATCGAGGAACTCGAAAATCTCACGCGGCTTGGGAATCGTCTTGAGCAGGCCGCGCCCGCGGTTGTCCCGGCGGCGTTCCTCCTTCACCAGGTTGTGGCACAAGTCGATGCACGAAGCGCAGATATAGACATCGTTCGCGCCCTCGACCATCGGGCCGGCATCACGCGAGCCCTTGCCACAGAAGCTACAGACGTTTCCTCGTCGGCTGCGCCCACCGGATGTGCCTCGGCTACCGCTCATTCATTATCCTCAACTATCGCGGCCGTGATGGTCAGCCGGCCCTTATCCTTTCGACGTGTACCCAGTATCACCTGAGCCGATTTTACACTCCGCGGGCTCCTGTTTGAAGTGCTTATCGCCACTATTCTGCTTAGCGGTTTTCATCGGGAGGCTGGTCGGATGACGCATTCGGCCGCTCGGACCCGGTCTCCGGATCGATGGGGGACGTTTTCCGGGGCTCGGGTTGGGGTGCGTCGGCGACACGGCCGATGATGGCGGCTCGCATGGTCTCGTATTCCTGCTGCGTAATATCTTCCCGCCGGCGCATCTCACGCAGATCCTGGATGGTAAACACCTCGGTGGGCCGGCTGTTTCGTAACCGCTTTCTCAGCAGGCGTGACGCGAGAATCCCGATCAGCATGGCCCCGACGCCGATCACGCCGATCGCGAGGATGTACCACATTAGCTCAGCGGTTTGCGGCATGCGTTCAATAGTAACACGGCCACGCTTGCGTGAGGCAGCGTGACCGCGGAGAAAGTAGCGGATTGTCTATGCTCTAATCGCTTTCCTCGACGTAGCCGCCCAAGGCCTGGTGTACGAGGATGTTGTTGCGGACGACCAGCAGGTTGCGGAACGACTGAATGGTTCCGAGCCCGCCGTTGTCCGTCCAGCTATCGGGTTCGACGGTCTGAACGATGAGTTCGATCAATTCGTTGATGTCGTCGTTGTCACTGTCCCTGCCGCCGCGGCTGTCGTCGTCGTCCTGCGACGAGCCTCCGCCGGCGCCGCCGAAGATGTTCTGGCCGCCGCCGCCGCCCTGGCCGCCTTGGCCGCCGGCCTGAGCGAGATCGAGCTGCGGAGCGTTGCGGAAGCGCGGGGCACGGACCAGCAGATCGCTGACGTCGTAGACCCGGACGACCATTTCCTTGCCGAGATCCTCCTCGGTTGAGATCGTCAGCACTCGTCCGCTGGCACGGTAGGCCAGGTTGAGGTCGGGTCCGCCGGCCTCCTTCAGGATCAGCCACAGCACTTGTGAAAAGCGTAACCCGCTGAAGTTCATTGTGATGGGTTTGTCGCGTTCGATGCCAGCGTCTTCGAGCACCTGCCACCGTAGGTTAATCTGCATCGGTGTGGTTGTGCCCAGCCAGTCCATGACCTGATCGAGCGGAGCCTCCTCAAAGGCGACTTCATCGATACGGTCGTTCAGGTACCTTAACGTGCTGGGGATGCGGGCGCGTACGCCGGCGCCGGCATCATCACCCGCGCGAATCTGCCCGACCGCGGTCGAAGCAGCCAAGGTCAACACCAGTCCCATTGCTATAAGAACTCTCATTTTATCACTCCAGGATTGCACCCGTGTCCACATACATTGCGATCCGAGGGTCCGTACCCCAAACCGCATAAGTATATTAACTCATCAGGTCGATGTCAGTTCCCAAAAAAACGCACTAATATTTGTCTGTCCCGCGCCCGCGCCGGCGCCGGCCGGCGTTCGTCGCGGCCACGATAACCGTTACCTGTTGATATTACACGACTTATCAGTAGCCGAGCATCGACGCTTGAAGAGCCGCGGACTTCAGTCCGCCCGGTCCTTCGGGAAGGGTAGATTCTACTCCGCGCGGCGCCGGGCGGAC